>JAVBKB010000189.1:0-26384 GCA_031554275.1 Caryophanales bacterium
TATAGTATTTACAAGAATTGGTGCTGCAGATGAATGAATTTCGTGGCAAAGCACATTTAGGGTCGAAATGCTTGAAGCTCGAACTGCAATGGTTCATGCTACTAAGAACAGCTTACTATTATTTGATGAAATTGGGCGAGGAACTTCGACCTATGATGGCATGGCGTTGGCGCAGGCAATTATTGAGCATATTCACGACCATATCGGTGCATTGACTTTGTTTTCGACGCATTATCATGAGTTAACTACATTGGATAAAATTCTGAACAAATTGAAGAACGTTCATGTGCGAGCAGTTGAGCAAAATGGCAAGGTTGTATTCCTGCATAAGGTTGTCGAAGGTCCTGCTGACCGGAGTTATGGGATTCATGTAGCGGAATTAGCAGAAATGCCAAAGGAGCTAATCACTCGTGCTAGAGTGATTTTGAATGAGTTGGAGAAGAAAGCAAAAGTGCAAGCAATGAGTGATACCGAGCAGTTGAATTTCTTCGAAGTTCAAGCTGGAAACCCAGCAGATAAGGATATCTTGGATGAAATCGCAACGCTAAAAGTAATGGAAATGTCACCACTTGATGCCTTGAATACACTGTATAGTTTGCAGAAGAAATTGAAATAACTTGTTGCAGAAGAGATTTTGTTTAGGAAATTATTTCAGAAAACGAAATTGATTTTGGGGATCAATTTGATAGAAATTAGGTGATTACAATGGGGAAAATCATTTTACTGGACGATTCGTTATCCAATAAGATTGCGGCTGGCGAGGTTGTAGAACGCCCAGCTTCGATTGTCAAGGAGCTAGTGGAAAATGCAATAGATGCAGGGAGTACTGTGATTGAAATATTCATCGAAGCTGCCGGATTGAAATCAATTCGGATCGTCGATAACGGTGATGGGATTGGTGCAGAAGATGTACTTCGGGCATTCGAGCGTCATGCTACGAGTAAGATTAAGAATGAGCAGGATTTATTTCGAATTCGGACACTTGGTTTCCGAGGAGAAGCATTGCCAAGTATTGCATCCGTTTCTCATCTTGAAATGCGTACTTCTACAGGAGAGGGAATGGGTACCCGTGTCGTCATTGAGGGTGGCAAGATTCTAACTCATGAAGGCGCATCACTCCGTAAAGGCACTGATATAACTGTGTCAAATATCTTTTTCAATACGCCTGCCAGATTAAAGTACTTGAAATCGGAGGCGACTGAATTAGGTACTATTTCTGATGTTGTCAACCGACTGGCAATTTCTCATCCAGAGGTTTCATTTAAGCTTGTGAGCAATGAGAAAAGCTTATTAAAGACAGCAGGAAACGGAAACCTTGCGCAGGTTTTCGCTAGTATTTATGGATTGGAAGCTGCAAGGAAAATGGTGCCTGTACATGGTGAGTCGCTTGATTTCACGATTGATGGTCTCCTTGGTCTTCCTGAGATGACAAGAGCTTCGCGTAGCTATATTACGATTCTTGTGAACGGGCGATATATCAAAAACTTCTTGATTACGAAAGCGATTCTTGATGGCTATCATACATTGCTACCTATCAATCGCTATCCTTATGCCTTGATTAATATCATCCTTGATCCATATTTAGTTGATGTGAATGTGCACCCATCTAAGATGGAAGTGCGTATTAGCAAGGAAAAAGAACTAATGGAACTCGTTATGCAGATGATTAGAGAGAAGATGCAAGAATTGTCTTTGATTCCTTCGGGCATTCCTACAATCAAAAAGGAAAAACATCTTGTTGAACAAACGATGATGAATTTTCATGAAAAGAATGTTGAATCAGTGAACGAGAATTTAAATAAAAGAAATCCACAGTCGCTTAAGGATTATTCATCTACTGATGGAGGATTCTATAAAGAAAATCCACAATCGTTGAAACCTTTCAAGTCTCAATCACAATTTGCTGATAGACCATCACAAAAAACAATTGATTATTTGAATGATCAGATTAGTGATGACAATTTGATAGCTGAGAAAATTCATCATGAAGATGCATATGAAAGTAATACAAATATGCAAAACAGAAGAGCTGATAACACTAGCGAAAAGCATGACGAGGAACAGAAGATTTCTACCACAGAAAATGCAGTAGATGTACATCCCGCTGAAGCAACTATTGCAATTCTGAATGATCAGGCAAATGCTGAGACAGCCTCAGAACCAAAGATGCCTAAACTATATGCAATTGGTCAATTGCATGGAACCTATATATTGGCACAAAATGAAATTGGATTGTATATTATTGATCAACATGCTGCCCAAGAACGCATGAAGTACGAGTTTTTCAAAGTGAAACTAGCGGAGGTTGATCAATCGCTTCAAGATTTATTAATCCCTATCACGTTGGAATTTCCTTCTGACAAAGTGATTAAACTAACTGAGTACTTGCATGTTTTATCACAAATAGGAGTCTGCTTAGAATCATTTGGAGCAAACAGTTATATTATTAGAGCGACACCAGTTTGGTTTCCAAATGGTGCTGAGGATTCACTCATTGAGGAGCTTATTGAACAGGTGATTGCAACCAAGAAAGTGGACATAGGCAAAATCCGAGAGTCTGCCGCAATTATGATGAGCTGCAAGGGATCGATCAAAGCGAACCATCATTTACGGATGGAAGAAATGCAGACGTTACTTGATGATCTGGGGCAAACGAGTGATCCTTTCACCTGTCCTCATGGTCGACCTGTTATCATACAATTTAGTCAATACGAATTAGAAAAAATGTTCAAGAGGGTCATGGGTTAGCGAGTATGGACGTAAATATGAAGAAGATAGTTGTGATTGTTGGTCCAACTGCAGTAGGAAAAACAGCACTTTCAATAGAGATTGCGAAACGTTTTGATGGAGAAATTATCAATGGGGATGCTGTGCAAGTGTTCCAAGGATTAAATATTGGAACAGCAAAGATCACTAATGAAGAAATGGCAGGCGTGCCTCATCATTTAATTGACATTTGTGATCCAGCTTCCACATACAATGTATTTGATTTTAAAAAAGATGTTGATCATTTGATCGAGAAAATTTCATCGCAAGGTAAGCTTCCAATTATTGTTGGTGGCACTGGTCTTTATATTCAATCTGTATTATACGACTACCAGTTTCCCGAGCAAAAAACCGACCATGCCCTACGTGAGCAGCTCACACAACTGACTCCTGAGCAGCTATACCAGCAACTCGTTCAATTAGACGAAGCTGCAGCCTCTTCAATTCATCCAAATAATCTGAAACGTGTAATTAGAGCTTTGGAAATCTGTTTGTCTACAGGAAGAAAGTTTAGCGAACAATCCACGCAGACTTCCCGGATTGAAAAGTATTCAGCATACGTGATCGGACTTGAAATGGATCGTGAGACCCTTTATCAACGCATTAATGCGCGTGTTCTCTCAATGATTGAAGCGGGCTTGGAACGTGAAGTCAGAAATTTGTGTGAGCGAGGAATGGCTGATGCACAATCGATGCAGGCGATTGGTTACAAGGAATTTATTCCTTATTTTCATGGTGAGCAAACTATCGATGAAGTGATTAAGCAAATTCAACAGCACACGCGAAATTTTGCCAAACGACAATACACATGGTTTAAAAACAAAATGGATATCGAATGGTTTACATTAAATCCTGATCAAAATTGTTCGATACAATTTCAAGCAATTATGAATGAAATAGCATTATTTCTTGGGAAATAACAGGATTCGACATAACGCACATCAATCAACTCACAGCATTCGACATACTACATTTCATTCGACTTATTAAGCATTGCTTCACGGTTTTTTGAAAAATAATCGGCATCAAACCGAATGTATAGAAATTGAAATTTGGTAGAGGTGTTAGTGTGAATGATCAACCAGTGACAGTTAATAAAAGTGGACAAATTAATGTAATTCTCCAGAAAAGAACGCAACGAGAGAAAGTTATGATTGAAAAGCCAGCGTTATTACCTGTGATAGATGCTCCTGAAAAAGACGCTGTTTTACATGAAATTGAGCAAGAAATGTCCCAGTTGATTGGTTTGGAAGAAATCAAGAAGACAGTTCGAGAAATATACGCTTGGATT
This sequence comes from Caryophanales bacterium, assembly GCA_031554275.1. Taxonomy (GTDB): domain Bacteria; phylum Bacillota; class Bacilli; order JARBTR01; family JARBTR01; genus JAVBKB01. The sequence continues at coordinate 4,058 of JAVBKB010000189.1, forward strand.
ACGATTAACCACCGCCGCGAAGAAAAAGGCTTGAAGGCTGACAAACAAGTGCTACATATGATGTTTAAGGGGAATCCCGGTACAGGAAAAACAACAATGGCAAGGCTAATCGGCAAGCTTTTTGTCAAAATGAACGTATTATCAAAGGGGCACTTAATTGAGGCAGAACGCGGTGACTTAGTTGGAGAATACATTGGGCACACTGCGATAAAAACAAGGGAACTGTTGAAAAAGGCACAGGGAGGCATCCTGTTTATTGATGAGGCCTACTCACTAGGACGTGGTGGTGAAAAGGATTTTGGTCGGGAAGCAATCGACACTTTAGTTAAGCATATGGAGGATAAACAGCATGAATTTGTATTGATTTTGGCTGGGTATTCACATGAGATGAATCAATTTCTTAAGATGAATCCAGGACTTACTTCCCGATTACCAATAGTGGTTGATTTTCCCGATTATAATGATGAGCAGTTAATGAGCATTGTTGAGAAATCACTCACAGATCGACAGTATTTGTTGAGTAAGGATTGTGAGTATCGATTGCGCTGTCACTTGCAAGAGGTATTAACACAAAACAGAGCAGATTTCTCTAATGGGCGATATGTGCGAAATATTATTGAGAAATCAATTCGTTTACAAGCAATGCGACTTTTGAAGCAAAACCTCTTTGACCGGAAGGACTTGATGTTGCTACGCAGTTGTGACCTAGCGTTGTAGTCAGGTTGAACTATTTTTTTGAAATCTGACAATACGACTCGTAATCTTGAAGCCCGATTGCCAGAAGAGATACTTGTAGTGTATTAATTGTTTTCTGGGTAGAAATTGTTTAACGTGTATAATGAAGTTGCATCTGTGTACAACCCAGCGAATTCAAAAATGCCTGAACTTCCGACAGTAAGATTTAGATTTCTTGTGCTTATCAACTTCAATTGCTCGCCATTTGGTTTCTCTATCAAAATTATGTGGATTTCTCCCAACGAGTCACGTTGTTGGATCTCTAGTACTTTCCCCTGCGTTTTATGAAATAATTCGGCAAATTCCGCACGGGATTGTGACTGTAATATTTCGATCCTATTTGACGTCTGTGGGTTTGCTTTATTCGAGTTTTGTCTTTCAATTGTTGTGAATAATTTCAGTATGAAAATTATCACAAAAATACAGATCCAAATAGTTCTGCTTATATTTTTCCGTACTGTTGGAGCTGGTTGGGCGTTTTGCCATTCGGCAAGTGGTTTTTCAGATTTAGTGGCATTCAGGTATTTTTCAAAAAAATCATCATCCGCTAGTTGATAATTGTCATCTTGCTCAAGTATTTTCTCTCGCCATTGAAAGCAATCCTCAAAAAAACGAAACACGATGTCAGATAAGTAATGATTTTTTGAAAAGTATTCAAAAAGTGTGCGACTTACTATATCCCTAAACTCATAATTCCAAATGATATCACTACTACTAAATAATCCTGCCCATACCGCCACATTATTTCGATTTTCTTCAAATTGATAAGTCTCCGCTACATCACGCATAAATTGCTCAAATAAAATACGTCGATTAACTTGGTTATCAACTCGGACAGGTTTGAGTGGTTTAACATTCTGCATGTACACATCTTCCTCGATATTCTCGTCAAAGTAAGAGGAAGCGTGATTTAGTTCAAACGTTGATGAATCCTTCTGATCATGATCAAAATGTGTAGAAGGCTCCTTAAGAGAAGCGGTCTTCTTGGCTAGATCAAATGCACTCCGGAGTTTTTGATAGCCAATAGGATCGTCTTCAGGATGATAAATTTTCAGTTGTTGTGCGTATGCTTTTTTGATTTCGGAAATATCAGTAGTTGGCTTAATTCCAAGCATGTTCCAAAAATTCATGTACTCAATCCTTTCCTAAAAATCTCTTGATTGTTCACTTGAATCAATGAATTTCTGAAAAACAGTAGTCGCTTTTTCGATATCAATTGGGTTTTGTGAATTTAATGCTTTTTCGAATAAATCCAACTGGAATCCAATTTCATCTCTTCTTTCAGCAAGGGACTCTTCGAAAAGACGCTCACCTTTTGCTAGTAACAACCGGTTTTCTGCACGATCTCGAGGATGTATTTTGATGGATTTCAGCTGTTCAAGTCTCGCTGCAATCTCTTCTTTTGTCATCTTCCCAGGATTGTTTTCAATTACAATTGATTTCACTTCATCTGTAGTCACTGAACTAACTTCCACTTCAAGAATGCCATTAATATCATAAGTGAAACGAACATCAACGGCTTCCTCATGGTGAGGTTTAGGGACAACATCGATGTCTAGCTCTCCAAGGTATAGGTTATTTTCAACTTTTCTACTTTCGCCTTGGAATATTTTTGCGCGGATAAATTTTTGGTTGTCTGAAATAGTATAGAACCGTTGCACTATACTAATTGGAATCGGGCTATTCCTTTCAATTATTGGGCTGAAGTATCCACTTTCATATGATTTCTGATGGCCGATTTCACGAGCAGTCTCAATACCTAGTGTAAATGGGCAGACATCTGTTAAAATCAATTCGTTTAGTGCACCATCTCTTTTTTTGAGAGCAGATTGTATTGCTGCGCCAAGCGCGACTGCTTCATCGGGATTGATTTGAGAAAAGGGCAATTTGCCTAGCATTTTACTTATAATTGACTTAATGATAGGCATTCGAGTAGCGCCACCAATTAATATGACAGCATCCAATTCTTTTGGAGAAATTGATGCATCCTTAAGAGCGCGTTCAATTGGGTTTCTTAAACGCAAGATTAAATTTGCAGCTATTTTTTCAAAGTCTAAACGGGAAATTGTTAGATCGAATTTTCGCTCGTTTTTTTCAAACGTCATCTTACTTTCATGCTGAGTAGTTAAATTCCTTTTGCATGCTTCGGCTTGTTTATAAATCACTGATTTTTCTTTGCTACTTAGGACTTCTATATCTAGTTCGTTTTTTCCAATAAAATATGCAACGAGTAATTCAGTTACATCTTCGCCGCCAAGGTAATTGTCACCTGAAACAGCTTTCACTTCCATTACGCCTTCAAAAAACTCTAACACAGAAACATCAAATGTTCCCCCACCAAGATCAAATACAAGAAATTTTGTATCCGCATCTTCCAAATGAAGACCATAAGAAATAGCAGCTGCTGTTGGTTCACTAATCAATCTTTCAACCGCTAATCCAGCGATCTCTGCAGCATTCTTAGTTGCTTTTCTTTGAGCGTCGTTGAAGTATGCAGGAACACTAATAACTGCTTCAATCACTTCCTCGTCAAGAAAAGCTTCTGCATCAGCTTTCAAAGAACGTAAAACGAAGGAAGAAAGCTCTGCCGCATTGAAGCTTTGTTTTCCCAAATGAAAAATTTTTTCTGTACCCATAAACCTTTTGAAGGAAGAAATCGTAACATCTGGGTGAGTAATCAATCTTTCCTTTGCAATTTGACCAACTAATATTTCTCCATTATCATCGATGCTTATAACTGATGGTGTCAAGTGTTCTCCAAATGCATTTGGAATAATTCTTGGACCATATTTTGTCCAATAAGCTACTAAACTATTTGAAGTCCCTAAATCAATTCCAATTGATGTCATTTCAAACAACCTTTCTGTCAAAAATTATCTAAATAAATTATAGGTTCATTATAATTTTTTGGTATTGGAAAGTCTACATAATCATTGATCACATTGATATAGTCAAATTGAATTTTATTATTCAGGAAAATACAGTATAATTCTTAGTGATTAGATGGTTTTTTATAAGACCAACAATAAATATTCAACTTGGTCTTTTCTCCAAGGAGCTTTTATTGTAAAATGGTAAAGTATATATGTTTTCTATATTGCAATAAAATATTTCGGAGGTAGTAATTTTGAGCCGCGAAGAAATCTTAGTAAGCTGCGATATCGGCACATCATCAGTAAAGATTGTCGTGTCTCAGATTGAAAATAATAGTTTGAATATTCTTGGAGTTGGGACAGCTCCTTCTGAAGGCATTAAAAAAGGACAAATCGTAGATATTGAAAAGGCAGTTCAGTCCATCAAGAATGCTGTTGAACAAGCAGAAAGAATGGTAGGATTGCAAATCAATAGCGTTCATGTTGGAATGAGCGCTTATTATGTGAACATTCAACATTGCGAGGGCGTTGTAGCGATTAACAATCCGGATCGCGAAGTCACTGATGAAGACAAGACAAGAGTGAGGATTCAAGCGGAACTTATTCAGATACCTCAAGAACGAGAGATTATTGATTTGATTCCTTTGAAGTACAAAGTGGATGAAATGGATGATATTATTGATCCGAAAGGCATGTCTGGAATGCGGTTGGAAATGAAAGGGATTTTGATTACTGGTTTGAAAACAGTAATTCATAATTCGCTTCGTGCTATTAATCGTGCAGGTTTAAGTGTTGCAGGCGTATGCTTTCTCCCGTATTCATCAGGATCGCTCGTGCTTTCAAATGATGAACAGGAAATAGGCACAGCATTGATCGATTTAGGTGGTGGTACAACTACTGTTTCGATTTTTGCCGAATCAGAATTGTTTCATTCATTTGTCGTACCATTGGGTGGCGATTCACTCACGAGAGATTTAAGTATCGTCTTGAAAACAAATTCAGAAGATGCAGAAAAAATCAAGTTAAAATACGGTCATGCGTTCCTTGATTTTGAATCAGAGAATGAAAAGATTCATGTAACAATGATGGGTACAGACAAGCAACAGGATGTTACCCAAAATGTGATCTGTGAAATTGTGGAGGCACGATTAACAGAGATATTTGAACTCATTCAAAAAGAACTGCGAAGAATAAATTTGAGTGATTCAATTACAAGCTATGTGTTAACAGGTGGCGCAGCGAAATTATCTGGAGTGCTGGAATTAGCTGAATATATATTTCAAGCACGTGTGCGAATTGCTACACCAAAGTATATTAGTGTTCGCGAACCTCAATACACAACTAGTGTTGGGATTTTGTCATATGCTTTTAGTCGAGCTAGACTTGAAGGGTCACAGCTGAAGAGTTGTGTCAGCCCATTTGAGGATGATGAAAAGTCGTCGTTTAAGCAGCAGGTGCGAGATCGTGTGAAGAAAAGTGAAAAAAAAGATGGAAATAAGTTCAATTTGAAAGGATTTATTTCAAACTTTTTTGAATAAGTAGTATGGGATTATAATTTTAATCGAGAAGCGTCTAGGGGGATATCCATGTTAGAGTTTGATACAAATTATGACCAAGTTGCAATCATTAAGGTTGTTGGCGTTGGTGGAGGCGGTAACAACGCTATCAACAGAATGATTGAAAGTGGCATACAGGGTGTAGACTTTATTGCCATTAATACGGATCTTCAGGCGCTTAATATGTCTACTGCCAAAATAAAGTTGCAAATTGGATCTAAATTGACACGAGGATTGGGTGCAGGTGGCGACCCCGAAGTGGGAAGAAAATCTGCTGAAGAAAGCAAAGAGGCAATAGCTGAAGCTCTTCAAGGTGCTGATATGGTTTTTGTGACTGCTGGTATGGGTGGCGGAACTGGTACAGGGGCGGCACCGATTGTTGCAGAAATCGCAAAGGAAATTGGGGCGCTTACTGTTGGTGTTGTGACAAGACCGTTTTCATTTGAAGGACGCAAGCGTACTTCACAAGCAAGCGTTGGGATTGAAAGATTTAAGGAGTCAGTTGACACTTTAATTATCATTCCGAATGATCGTTTGCTTGAAATTGTTGACCGAAACACACCAATTCTTGAGGCTTTTCGCGAAGCAGATAAAGTATTGCGTCAAGGTGTACAGGGTATCTCTGATTTGATTGCAATCCCAGGCGCAGTAAACCTTGATTTCGCTGATGTTAGAACCGTAATGTCAATGAAAGGTTCGGCACTTATGGGAATCGGGCGTGCTGCTGGTGAAAACAGAGCAACAGAAGCTGCTAGGAAAGCGATTTCAAGTCCATTACTAGAAACCTCGATTACTGGTGCTAAAGGTGTTATCTTAAATATTACTGGTAGCGAAAATATGAGTTTGATTGAAGTGGGAGAAGCTGTAAACATTGTTGAAGAAGCTTCTGATCCTGAGGTTAACTTGATTTTTGGTACATGTATTAGTGATAGCTTGAATGATGAGGTCATTGTTACTGTTATTGCAACAGGATTTGAAGAAAAGTCAAATCGTCCTGCTGAGCAGTCAAGTATCGCAAGGCCTTTCAATACGAGAAAACTTCCAATTGATAAGGAAAAAGAAAAACTTTCACAAAGAGAAGATTTGCAACAATCTAATCCGATTGTTGATGAAGAATTTGATATCCCAGCATTCCTTAGAGATCGTCATCGTAGAAGATAACTACAGAAGATTTTGTAGTAACTGACTGTAAGCAATACCACTAGCAACAGTGGATTGTTTACAGTTTTTTGTATTTGATGCTAATTGTCGTAATATCGGCAGTAATTTTCAAAAAACCAATCAACTTCTGAAGCATTGCAAAACTCGCTACCTTCAAACAAAACTTTTCAAATTTCAAAATCAATTTCTGACAATAATTATTTTACAAATCCATTATAATTTTGATCATTGAGAGGGGTCTGGCGATGCCATGTATATTGATGTGGTTTGGTTTCTGAACTTCTGCTTTGATGCACTGCTACTGCTTTGGACATCGTTAATATTGAAGCAGAAGATTATCAAATGGAGAATTGCTGTAGGTGGCCTAATTGGATCAGCAACAGTTTGGTTGTTTATCACCCCTTTTAGTTATTTGCTTGATAATTTCTTTATAAAAGTAGCGGTTTCTCTATTGATGGTGCTAATCAATAGTCGCTTGACTTGGCGAAAGATTCTGCAGTATGTCTGTACTTTCTATTTAGTAACTTTTTTGGCAGGGGGGCTGCTCTTCGGACTACATAATCTCTTGAATTCAAGCGTTTCTAGTGATTTAGGAAGTGCTCATTCTAATATCAATTTGTACGGTGATCGCATCAGTTGGCTTTTTGTCATTGTTGCATTTCCACTGACATATATCCTAGTGAAACTATTTGCAAGCAATGTAAAGTTGGCTAATTTTTTTCAACACCAGATTATCAGTGCAGTTTGTCAAATCAATGAAATGAGATTTGAAATTGATGGCCTTGTAGATACTGGTAATCAATTGATAGATCCTGTGTCAAGAGCACCAGTTGTCATTGTTTCGCTCAAGGGCAGTCAAGCAATTCTTCTTCCTCAAGGAGTAATTGAGATGATGGAGAAGGGTCTAGTAACTGATGCAATCATCCCTATTGAGTGGCAACGCCGCATGCGCGTGATTCCTTATAAGGTTGTTGGTAGTGATAGTAATGTGCTTTTCGCTTTTAAACCAGATTTCTTTGAAATAAATCAACAAAGACGAAATTGTTTAATCTCATTTACGAAGCAAAAATTGTCAAGTGTAAGCCATTACAATGCGATTATTCATCCAGACCTAGTTGGATAAAGGGAAATGCAGGCGGATGAAGCCTGGGGCTCGAGGGTTGCTACCAGTTTGTTGCTAGCCTTTGGTTAGACCAACTGGATAAAGATACGAGAAAATGGAGGAATCTGGTGTGAATCAGTTGAAATTTAAATTATCAAAGCTTTGGTCACGAATCTTAATTAAACTCGGGGTGCCTCTAAATGAAATTCACTACATTGGGGGAAGCGAGGCACTACCTCCGCCACTGAGTAAAGAAGAAGAGGAGCACTACATTAATAAATTACCAACAGGCGACGAGAATGCACGTTCCGTTTTGATAGAGAGAAATCTAAGACTTGTTGTTTACATTGCTAGAAAGTTTGAGAATACAGGAATTAATATCGAGGACTTGATTAGTATTGGAACAATAGGTCTAATCAAGGCGGTTAACACATTCAACCCAGAAAAGAAGATTAAGCTTGCGACCTATGCTTCCCGGTGTATTGAAAATGAAATTCTAATGTACTTGAGAAAGAATAGTAAAATACGGTCTGAGGTTTCGTTTGATGAGCCGCTAAATATTGATTGGGATGGCAATGAGTTATTGCTATCAGATGTACTGGGCACTGAGAATGATGTCATTACAAAAGACTTGGAATTCGAAATTGACAAGCAGCTACTGGCTAACGCACTAGAGCAACTCAACGATCGTGAAAGACAGATCATGTATATGCGTTTTGGATTTGCTGGATTTGAGGAAAAAACACAGAAGGATGTTGCTGACTTATTGGGTATTTCTCAATCTTATATATCTCGTTTAGAGAAAAGAATTATTAAGAGGTTGCGTAAAGAAATCAATAAAATGGTATAGGAAATATGATTGAAATTTGAATGTCAACAGGTGAAAATAATGAGTTGAGCAGGAAACACCAAGAATTTTTAACAGCCTCATCAAAAAGATAACGCTATATTGCCGAAGCAGTATAGCGATTTTTGTGCGTCAAATAAGATAACTAGTGGTGAAAATCTAAATCAAAAGATTATAACGAAATCCAAGACCCGACTAGAAGTTCCTACAGAATTAATGCAAGATGTTCTTATTCATTTGCTTTATTGCTGATTTCTCTAACCTAGAGACCTGTGCTTGAGAAATTCCGATCTCGTCAGCAACCTCCATTTGTGTTTTGCCAAGAAAAAATCGCTTCTTCAAAATCAGCTTTTCACGATCATTAAGTCGCTTCATACCTTCACGAAGTGCAATATCATCTACCCATGAATTCTCGATGTTCTTTTCATCACTGATTTGATCCATAATGTAAATAGGATCACCACCATCATTGAAAATCGGTTCAAACAATGAGACTGGGTCTTGGATGGCATCTAGCGCAAAGCAAACATCCTCATAGGGAACATTCAAACGCTTTGCAATTTCTTCAATTGATGGTTCACGAGAAGTTAAACCTAGCAATTGCTCACGAACTTGTAGCGCTTTATAAGCAATGTCTCGTAGTGACCGTGATACACGAATAGGGTTATTGTCTCGTAAATATCGTCTTATTTCCCCAATGATCATCGGCACAGCGTAGGTAGAAAATTTCACATTTTGTCCAAGGTCGAAGTTGTCAATAGACTTCATCAAACCAATGCAACCCACTTGAAAAAGATCATCAACATATTCACCACGATTATAGAATCTTTGGATCACACTAAGAACTAAGCGGAGATTCCCGTTGATGAGGGTCTCTCTTGCTGAAGTGTCGCCCGATTGCATTGCTGCAAATAGCTCGCGCATTTCTTCATTTTTTAAAACAGGTAACTTGGATGTGTCGACACCACAGATTTCAACTTTATTTCGTGACAATTTCACTTCCTCCTAAATCCTTAAGATGAGAAGAACTTGTACTAAATAAGTATCTCCTTTAAGAATTGGTTTATGCACAATTTGGAAAAAAATCTACATCCAATTTTGAGGACCGAGGAGACGGAGATTTCAAACAGTGGCTAACACATTATTGTAAGTAATGGTTCAAAAATCCCGAAGAATAAATTCATTGTAGAAGTGTGTGGTCACTCGAAAAAATAAGATGTAGGTGAAGTTTCACAGTAGCAAAATCTCACCTTTTTTTATGGTATAATTAAAAAATATGCCAAGAAAAAGAGGTATTTGATGGAACCATTCACAAAGCAAGGGATTTCTTTATCCATAGCAAAATGGGCGGAAATGGACTTGGTTGCAGGATTCACATTGAAGAATGAAAACTTGAATCTAGGTTTGCATGTAAATGATGTGCATGACCATGTGATTGCCAACCGCCAATCGGTTGCGAATCATTTGGGGTTTCCATTGGAAAAGTGGATTTGCACTGAGCAGACACATCGAGATCAGGTACAAAGAGTAGGACTAAGTGATGCCGGAAAAGGAAGCACTTGCTATGAGCAATCACTTCAAGATACTGATGGTATTTACACTTCAGATGTGAATTTGCTACTAACCATGTGCTATGCAGATTGTGTGCCTATTTATTTTCTGCATCAGGAAAGCAAACAAATTGGGCTTGTTCATGCAGGTTGGAAAGGTACTGTCTATCGTATTGCTGGCAATATGGTCGAAACTTGGAGTGCGGATGAAAGAATCGACCCAAGTGAGATTGAAGTTGTCCTCGGTCCATCAATCTGTGCAAAGTGTTTCATCACCAAACAAGATGTGATTAATCAGATAAAGTATTCACTTGGAGCGAAAGCCACTCAGACCTATCAAGAAGTATTAGAGAATCAGTTTAGTTTGGATATTCAACTTGCCAACAAAATTATTTTGATGGAGGCAGGTGTCCGAGAAGCAAATATAACTAGTACGGAATACTGCACTTCATGCTCGGAACAGTTTTTCTCACATCGTCGAGATGAGGGTAATACAGGTCGAATGATGGCCTATATCGGTTGGAGAAGTCACAAATAGCCATTAACTGAACATTTAATTGAAATGATTTATTGAAATTACAAATGAAAGTAAAAATTATTATTATCTATTGAAAAGAGGATTTTCATGAAGGTGAAAGCTAATCTTGCAGTTGTTGAAAACCGTATTGTAGCAGCAGCTAAAAAGGTGAATCGTGATCCAAAGGAAGTCACCATTATCGCAGTAACAAAGTACGTATCTATTGAAAGAACACAAGAAACGATAGAAGCAGGAATTAATAATCTCGGTGAGAATTATGACAAAGGTTTTTTGGAGAAGAAAGCCCTTTTGGGAGATCAGCCAACTTGGCATTTTATCGGTAGTGTGCAGTCGAAAAAAGTCAAATCAATTATTAATGAAATTGATTATTTACACTCGTTAGATAGAATTTCACTAGCAGAGGAGATTCAAAAACGGGCAATGCACCCTGTGAAATGCCTTGTACAGGTGAATATTTCAGAGGAAGAGAGTAAACATGGCTTATCTGAAAAAAATGTCATACCTTTTATTCAACAACTCGAAAGTTATGATACAATTAAAGTTGTAGGGCTTATGACAATGGCGCCCATGACAAATGATGTGACAGTTATTCGAAATTGCTTTGCAGATTTAAAAAAACTTCAATTAAAGGTCCAATCATTGAATTTACCTTACGCAACTTGTGAGGAATTATCTATGGGAATGTCGAATGACTTTGAAATTGCGATTGAAGAAGGCGCTACTATGATTAGAGTTGGCACAGTACTCGTCGGTGAAGAGTAAATAAAATGACTCTAAAGTAATTCTATTGCACAGAAGTAACTACAATAATACTTTCAGTTTTCTTGAAAGAAAAAAGACGTTGAGGTGATTAACTTGTCGATTAAAGACAAATTTAAATCCATTTTTGCTATGGATGATGAAGATGATGATGATTATGAAGATGAAATGACTGACACAAGCCATGCAGATGCAAAACCTGCAGCGCTAAGTCGCAAAACAAAGCAAAATGTATATAGTATCCCAGGCGGGCAAAAATCATTACAAGTGATGTTGGTCGAACCAGTGAATTATGCTGATTCCCAAATCATTGCGGATCATTTAAAAAACCAACGAAGTGTAGTCATTAATCTTCATTTGATGAGTGAAACACAGTCAAGAAGGATTCTAGATTTCCTTTCTGGACATATATATGCTATAAATGGAGATATACAGAGAATTGGTTCTAATATCTTTATTTGTACACCAGATTGTGTTGAGATTACTGGCGCTATTTCTGCATTTGAAAACGAACAAGATGACGAAAATGGTAGGTGGCAATAGCTTTGGAGTTTATTTTTAGAGTAATACTTTATGCAGCCGATTTTTATCGCTATGCTGTTATTATCTATGTGATTTCGACTTGGATTCCAGATATTCGAAGAACCAGTTTTGGACGGTTCTTGGCAACCATATGCGAGCCACTCCTAACCCCATTTAGAAGAATAATCCCACCAATTGGCGGTCTCGATCTTTCGCCATTAGTGGCAATATTAACACTATTGCTTGCTACAGATGGATTAAGAAGGATCTTTGCAATTTTGCTGTAAGCTCTAAAGGGTTTTGGAAATATCAAAATATATAATTCTTAGAAAGAACGAGCTATTGCCTGATTAGGAGCAATATCTCGTTTTCAAGTTGTGAATAACCAGATGAGCCTGATTTTGGGAAACTGATTTGTCTTTTATCAATTTGAATCCAGTGAATAAACATCTGTAAGAAAATGAGTCCTTCACAGCAACTTGCAATTAATTCAGATCTAGAAATTCAGATTCTGTAGAAAATAGTGAAGAAATTCAGACTATGTTGTAGAAATTAGTTGATTAAAGTGAAAAAGTGTTTCAATTTATTCAAAAAAATTTCTTCTCATGCACTAAAAATTGTGAAAAAGATGTATAATATACTAAGTAAATATTTTTTTTTGGAGGGGCACTTATGACTTTAACACCGAATGAAATACATAATAAAGAGTTTACACGTGGTTTTAGAGGGTACAAGGAAGACGATGTAAATGAGTTTCTTAGTCTAATTATGAAAGATTATGAGGATTATCGTCATCAATCGAAGATTCTGGAAGATCAGAATTCAGAACTGCGATCGAAACTCGAAAAATATACAGGAATCAAGGATTCATTAAATAAATCTATCCTAATCGCTCAAGAAGCTGTCGCTACATTGAAGAAGAACGCTCAAGACGAGTCGAATTTGATAATTCGTGAGGCGGAAAAAAATGCAGATAGAATTTTGAATGAAGCTCTCGCTAAGACATCTCGTATAACACTTGAAAATGAAGAATTAAGAAATCAAGTATCATTATATAAGTCGAAATTCAAAATGCTAGTCGAGTCTCAGATGAAAATGATTTCTGAAACTGATTGGTTGGAGTCCCAAGGTAAACAAAATGCGAACTTCTCTGAAATACTTGAGAACACACAAAAAGAGGTTTCTGATTTAGAAGCAAAGGAATCGATTGATCATTTTAAATCGAGTTTTGTTGAAGAAGTGGCAAGTGAAGTACCTAACGATAATTACAAATCAAGTGAAGCTAGTGTTGAAGAGAACAACCAGTTTGCAAATCTTAATTTAGAGGATCTGTTAATTACTGATGCAGATGCGGATCCGAATCCGGATCCTTTTGAGTTCGAGCAGAAATTAGGTAAAGAAATCGAGAAAATTGATAAAGAATTTGAGCAAATAAACAAGGAATTCGAACTGTTGGATCAGGTTACAATTGATAGTACGAATTTAGACAAAACTGTAGTCATCAATGAAGAAATCGATCAACTTATTAAGCCTGAGGATAATCTTGCTAATCCAATTGAAATTGAAGAAGATTTTAATCTGAAAGAATTTTTAGAGAATGATGATTTCTTAGATGAAAATGATGAAGATCTTGAAGAGAAAGAATTGATAAGTCAGTATTATGCTGAAGGAACAAAACAAGAATCATTTGAACATGGAAGTGCTATTGCGAATTTAAATGCTGTTGCCAATTTAAAAGAAGACATAATTCCCGAAGAAAAAATAATTCTCGAAGAAAAAATAATTTCCGAAGAAAAAATAATTCCCGAAGAAAAAACACCACCCAAACAGAAATTGCGTTTCCGTACTAAGAAAAACTTTGATTAATTTCTTTAAATGAAGTATGATGGTGACTATAAAAAACGATGACGAGAATAGTAGGAACTTTTGTCAACTAGAATAAAGCGAGTTGGAAATGGTGTAAGCCAACCTAGTGAAAGTTTTGAAATCATCTCTGAGTCTTTAAGTGAAGTTAGTAGCTTAAAGCGTTTCAGCCATGTTACGGTTGCTAAAGTGTATATGCGATTCAACATTGCTTATATCAATTAGGGTGGTACCACGAAAAAGCCTTTCGTCCCTTTCGGGATGAAAGGCTTTTATAGTGGTCTAATTAGACTGGCAAAGAAATGAATAATTGCGATAGGAGAGAGATATTTATGGACTACAAGAATACGTTAAGAATGCCAGTTACAGATTTTCCGATGAAGGGAAACTTGCCTGCTCGTGAACCAGAAATTCAAGCAAGATGGCAAGAGCTAGATATTTATAAACTTGTGCAGGAGCGGACAAATGGTCGCCCAACGTACATCTTACATGATGGACCTCCATATGCAAATGGAGATTTGCATATGGGACATGCGCTAAACAAAGTGTTAAAGGATATGACTGTGCGCTCTCGCTCAATGATGGGCTACCATGCACCTTATGTGCCTGGATGGGATACTCACGGATTGCCAATTGAAACGGCACTTGCAAAGAGTGGTAAAGTAGATCGCAAGAAAATGTCTGTTGCTGATTTCCGAAAGTTATGCGAAGAGTATGCACTTGGTCAAATTGATAACCAACGTAAGCAGTTCAAAAGCCTTGCTATTAGAGGGGACTGGGAAAATCCATATATCACACTGAAACCAGAATTCGAAGCTGAGCAAATTAAAGTGTTTGGAGAGATGGCGAAAAAGGGATATATCTATAAAGGGTTGAAACCTGTTAATTGGTCCCCTTCAAGTGAATCTGCATTAGCAGAGGCAGAGATTGAGTATCAAGATAAGCGTTCTCCTTCTATCTATGTTGCTTTTGCTGTAACGGATGGAAAAGGTATGTTAGAGGAAGGCACGAAAATCATTATTTGGACAACAACTCCTTGGACGATTCCGGCAAACTTAGGCATTGCCGTTAATAGCGATTTTGAATATGTCGTTGCTAAAGTTGGCAATGATCAATTTGTTGTCGCCAATGACCTATTTGAAAGTGTTTCGACATCACTTGAATGGGAAGCTCCACAAATCATGAAAAAACTTAAAGGGTCTGATTTAGAATATGTTGAGACCCAGCACCCCTTCTATGATAGAAAGTCGCCAGTTGCCTTGTCTGATCATGTATCAATGGATGCTGGTACTGGTTGTGTGCATACATCACCAGGTCATGGTGAAGACGACTTCCTTGTTGGACAAAAATATCACTGGGGCATCATCTGTCCAGTAGATGAAAAAGGATTCATGACTGAAGAAGCACCAGGATTTGCTGGCTTATTCTATGATGATGCAAATAAAAAAATCACTGAAAAACTTGAAGAGGTTGGCGCACTACTTAAATTTGAGCTGATCACTCACTCCTATCCCCATGACTGGCGAACAAAAAAACCTACAATTTATCGTGCAACTGCGCAATGGTTTGCGTCAATCAAGGATTTCCGTGGGGATTTGTTGCAAGCCATTAGAGATACAAAGTTTGTGCCTTCTTGGGGTGAAACACGCCTTTATAACATGGTGCGTGATCGAGGAGATTGGTGTATTTCTCGTCAAAGAGCTTGGGGTGTACCAATCCCAGTATTCTATGCCGAAGATGGCTCGCCAATTATTAATGATGAAACGATTAACCATGTCTCATCACTATTTAAGGAATTTGGGTCTAATGTTTGGTTTGAGCGGGAAGCAATTGATTTATTGCCTGCAGGATTCAAACATCCAAACAGTCCTAATGGGAGTTTTACAAAAGAAACAGATATTATGGATGTTTGGTTTGACTCAGGGTCTTCCCATCAAGCTGTGTTGACAACTAGACCAGAGCTTCGACGCCCAGCTGATTTATATTTAGAAGGTTCTGATCAGTATCGCGGATGGTTTAATTCTTCGCTTTCAACAGCAGTTGCTGTTACGGGGATTGCACCTTATAAGGGTGTTTTGAGTCATGGCTTTGTACTGGACAAAGAGGGCCGCAAAATGAGTAAATCACTTGGTAACATAACGTTACCTGAAACAATTGCCAAACAGTATGGTGTGGATATTCTTAGACTTTGGGTTTCCTCTGTTGACTATCAATCAGATGTTAGGATTTCAGATGATGTGCTAAAGCAAATTGCTGAAGTATATAGAAAAATTAGAAATACCTTTAGATTCTTATTAGGAAACCTGGCTGATTTTGATGCCAACAAGAATGCGGTTGCCTTTGATCAAATGGAGAGCATCCATCAGTATGTGCTTGTTAAACTCAATCAAGTTGTGAAGACATCACTTGATGCTTACAATAATTTTTCTTTTTCAGATATTTTCCATGCTGTTAATAATTTCTGTGCAAATGATTTGAGTGCATTCTATCTTGACTATGCAAAAGATATTCTATATTGTGATGCTGAGAATAGTGACTCAAGACGCGCGATTCAAACTGTACTTCATCAATGTTTGATGAAGCTTGTCAAATTGTTAGTGCCTATCCTACCTCATACTACAGACGAGGCATGGAAGTACATGAAGGATGCAGATCAAGTTAGTGTGCAGCTTTGTGATTTCCCTGCGGTAGAGGAAATTGTCAATGAAAATGAAATTACCGCAAAATGGGATGCTTTCTTGAATTTACGGGATGATGTGCTCAAAGCGCTTGAAGAGGCAAGAGTTGAGAAAATCATTGGTAAATCGCTTAATGCGCAAGTTAATTGTTATGTGAATGAAGAAATTGCACTGCTCTTGACAAGTTTCTCGGAAAAATTGGAACAATTATTTATTGCTTCTAAAGTCGAATTCGCTTCCTTTTCAGCTGCTCCAAAAGAGGCAATGCAGTTTAGTGGACATGCTGTTCTTATTCAAAAGGCAGTAGGAGAAACTTGTGAGCGCTGTTGGAATATCAGTGAAGAAGTAGGTACAATTGGTGATGCACCAACATTGTGCAAACGTTGCGCAGAGGTTGTTACTATCTAAACATTTCACTAGGAAATACGGAGGAGACAATGAAAAAATACTATTTAGTCACTTGTTTAGTGATTGTAATAGATCAATTCACAAAGTGGTTAATTATTTCAAAAATGAGCTTTGGTCAAAGTATTGAACTAATCCCACAGGTTTTTAATATTACCTCGCACCGAAACCAGGGAGGAGCATGGGGTATATTACAAGGGAAAATGGTGTTTTTCTATATCTTGACAACCGTTGTTATCGGGATAATCATATTTATCTTACAACGATATGGAAGAACCAATACATTGTTGGCTTTTGGATTATGCTTAAATCTTGGTGGCGCAATTGGAAACTTCGCTGATAGATTATTCCGAAAGGAAGTTGTCGATTTTCTTCATATCACTTTTATCGACTTCCCTGTGTTTAATGTCGCTGACATGGCGCTTACTGCTGGTGTGATTTTGTTAATGGTTCATATGCTTTTTGATGGGAAAGTGAGTAGTGTTGAAAACAACTGATAGAATACAAATTGTAGTTCGAGAAGAGCAAATTGGAGAACGCATCGATAAACTGATTTCTGGGGCAGCAGGTCAGTTCTCCAGATCACAAATTCAACAATTGATGAAGGATGGGCATATCGAGGTTAATGATGCACCTGCTAAAGCGAATTATAAGTGTAAGCCAGGTGACAAGATTACGATTGTCGTTCCCGAACTAGTTCCATTAGAAGTGAGGGCAGAGGAGGTTCCTTTAGAAATTTATTACGAAGACAGTGATGTAATCGTTGTGAATAAACCTAAAGGAATGGTTGTTCACCCTGCAGTTGGTCATGTTTCAGGTACATTGGTCAATGCATTGCTATTTCATTGTAAAGATCTATCTGGGATTAATGGAATATTGCGTCCGGGAATCGTGCATCGAATAGATAAGGATACATCAGGGTTATTGATGGTTGCCAAAAATGACACTGCTCATGTGGGGCTAGTAACGCAACTGCAAGAGAAAACAGTGACACGTAAGTATCAAGCAATTGTTCATGGTGAAATTCTACATGATACTGGTACAGTGGAAGCGCCAATCGGTCGTGACAAACATGATCGACAAGCGATGACCGTAACCAATGAAAATGCTAGGGACGCAGTTACACATTTTCATGTGTTGGAGCGATTTTCAGGGTTTACGCATATTGAATGCCAACTAGAAACTGGGAGAACACATCAAATTCGTGTTCATATGAAATATATTGGTTATCCAATTGCAGGCGACCCGAAATATGGACCAAGAAAAACGCTTGAACTTGAAGGGCAGGCGCTTCATGCAGGAGTGTTGGGATTTGTGCACCCAAGAACTGGTGAATATCTTGAGTTTACAGCACCTTTACCACAATATTTCCAGGAAACGCTAGCACAACTTCGAAACCTATAATAAATATTGTAAGGCGTAAATCTGTTGTGGATTTACGCCTTACTTATTTGAATCTTTACTCATTTAATTTGCGTTTAGCTGCTTCTTCCTTCATTTCACTTTTGAATCCCTTAAGTGATTCTTCTCTTCGTTTGTTCTTTTCAGTTAACTCGATTTTGATCTTCTCGTCTGTTGTACCTGCTATCATATCTTCTGCGAATTCAATATTCTGAAGGGTATTGTCAATATGTTTTTGGATTTTTTTTGCGCTATCGTAACGATTATCTAGTTTGCTCATTTTTGTTTTCCTCTTGAACCTTTTGCTCTTGTTCCTCTTTTATCTCACAATTCTCTGTCTTGTTCATTTGTTGGTTTTTGTTTTGCTTGGTCATTGTCCTGCTCCTATCAATAATTATTTGCAGTTACTTCATCAACCCTAATGCAATACTTTGATAAATAACTGCTATACTATTTTGGAGGGTTTTGAAAAATTTATTCATCAAATGAGATTGACATTTGCTCGGTGTTTACGTTAGGATAATTGTAATTAAATACTGCCTTTAAACAAACCCCGTGAGGTTAAGAAGGAACTTGCTTTGAAGAATCATGATTATTCCTCTTACCTATGGGTAGGAGTTTTTTTAATCTCATTTTCAGATTATTGGTAATATATCTTGATTTATACGAATGAGCAACCAAACGGAAGAGGACTTAGCATAGTGAGGTAAATCCGATGACGCAAAAAGCAATTGTTCTAGAGGAAAAAGACCTAAATCGGGCACTAACAAGGATTGCTCATGAAATTATTGAGCGAAATCATGGCGTTGAAAATTGTGTCCTTGTGGGTATTCGTACCAGAGGAGTATTTCTTGCAGAAAGATTAGCAACGAAAATTTCGCAAATTGAGGGTCGTAACATACCAGTTGGAGAAATTGACATTACTCTTTATCGTGATGATTTAACATACAAATTCCAAGATGGCAACCCAGTTATCAATGGTTCCGATCTTGAGAATATTGCTGGAAAAATCATTATTCTTATTGATGATGTGCTTTACACTGGCAGAACGGTTCGAGCCGCAATGGATGCTATCGTTGATGCAGGTAGACCCGCTCAAATCCAGTTGGCAGTTCTGGTTGATAGGGGTCATCGTGAGTTCCCAATTCGGGCAGACTTTGTTGGGAAGAACATTCCAACGTCAAGACAAGAGAAAATCGGGGTTCATCTGACTGAAATTGATGAAGTTGATAAGGTCGTCATTCTAGAAGTGTAGTGAAAAAGTCGTTAAGGCTGCAAAACAATAATTTTCGATATTGGTACGGTATTAAGCTGCTTCTGGCACTTGATATAGATGTTTTTAATTCCAGTCAGTGAACTGAAAAAACGAGGAGGAAACAACATGTCAGAAAACAGAAAAATCGTCTTAGATGTGCATGAAAAGCCCAGCATTGGGCAAGGAATTTCGTTAAGCTTTCAGCACTTATTTGCTATGTTTGGCGCAACTGTACTTGTTCCATATTTAGTAGGTCTTGATCCAAGTGTGGCATTATTAACAAGTGGTTTAGGAACATTAGCCTATCTTTTAATTACAAAGGGGAAAATCCCAATCTATCTTGGCTCTTCATTTGCCTTTATTGGGCCCTTGCTGGCATTAAAAGCAGCTGGTGGAGAATCCTATCAGATGATGGCCGTATTCATAGTCGGTGTCGCCTATGCACTAGTAGCATTACTTGTTAAATCTGTGGGCGTGAAAAGAATACTGAAATTCTTGCCACCTATTGTCATTGGACCTATCGTAATTGGTATCGGGTTGAGTCTTGCCGCAACTGCAGTGAACATGGCTGCCTACATAGGGGCTGACAGAGCTACAGGTGTTTTTAGTTTGAAATATGTAGTGATCGCGTTGATCACGTTAGCGATCACAATTATATTTTCGAATTTCGTTAAAGGGTTCTTCGGACTGATTCCAATACTGATGGGGATAGTGGGTGGTTATGTTACCGCAACACTATTTGGTGTCGTGGACTTCGAACCCGTGCGACAAGCATCATGGCTTGCGATGCCTGATGTTATGATTCCATTCTCTGATTATCAGCCAACTTTCAATGGAACAATCTTCTTTGCAGTTATTTTCGTTGTGATTGCTCCAATTGCTGAGCATGTTGGGAATGTTTCTTTGCTCGGACGAGTTGCTGGCAAGAACTTTATTCAAAAGCCAGGTTTGCATCGTTCGATCTTTGGAGATAGCGTTTCTATCATAATTGCATCAATCTTCGGGGGTGTGCCAAACACTACATACGGTGAGAACATTGGTGTCATGACATTGACGAAGGTTTTCAGTGTTTGGGTTATTGCTGGTGCAGCAACATTTGCAGTTTTGTTTAGTTTCATAGGCAAAATTTCAGCATTCATCAAAACAATTCCAACTCCAGTTATGGGTGGTGTATCTCTACTTCTTTTTGGAATAATCGCTGCAGGCGGTGTTCGGATGTTAGTAGAGAATAAAGTCGATCTCGGAATTAATCGAAATCTAGTTATTGCTTCAACAATTTTGACCTTCAGTGTTGGCGGTATGCTTATTGACTTCAAAATTGGTAGCTATTCATTCTCAGTTGCAGGAATTGGCTTATCTGCCGTTGTAGGTGTTTTATTAAATCTAATCCTGCCAAATCGTAAAGCAGGTTTTGGTGAAAACCAGGAGCATGTATAATAATATACTTTGCATTAAAAAAACTCATGAAGTAACAGTTCAATAATCATAAAGTGTACAAATTGTTGGAATACATCCGGCAATTGCGTACACTTTTTGTTACAAATAATTTAAGACGCCATTGTGAAAAGATATTAAGGTTTTCTAGATTAAAATAAAGGTGGCATTTGAAAAAGGGTTTGAGTTCATAAATTTCAGGAAAACTGTTTTGTCTTTCAAATATCCGAATATCAGAAAAAATATTTCATATTCGCATCATTTAGGGTACAATAAACTTTAATAATTTTTTTGAGAGAAGGTGAAAAAAATGTCAGATCAACGAGAAAATTTCTCTAGGAGAATTACTTCGTTTTTCAGCTCATTAAGCTCTGCAGTAGGACTAGGTAACATTTGGAAATTTCCTGTAATGGCAGGCTTGTTTGGTGGAGCGACATTCATATTATGCTATTTCTTTTTCACAATTCTAATTGGAATTCCAGTGATGATTAGTGAATTTATCATCGGTCGCAGAACCAGAACCAATGCGGTCAATGCGTTTGATGTACTTGGTAAGCCATATATGAAAATTGCAGGTGTTTTAGGACTTATAGGTTCGTTATTTATTGTTTTTTTCTATTCAAGTGTTGCTGGCTGGGTCTATTCTTACATATTCAAAACAATTTCGGGTGAATTTAACGAATTGTCGGGTCAAACTATTCAACAGGCTGGAGAAGCATCAGCAGGTGTATTCGGGAAATTATTGAATGCGCTCTGGGCACCAGCTGGCTGGCAATTGTTAGCGATTGCCATGGTGGCTGTCGTGCTGATACTGGGTGTCAAAAAGGGTATTGAGAGGTTGGCAAAGATACTAATGCCAGTACTTTTCATTCTTATTATCGTTTGTGCAATAAGAGGTTTGACTCAGGAGGGTGCAGTTGAAGGACTTAAGTTTATGTTTTTGCCCGATTTTTCAAACTTTGATTCTGCAGTAATTTTGTCAGCAATGGGATTGGCATTCTTTAAGCTTTCAGTGGGAACTGGCACAATGACGACATACGGCAGTTATTTCACGAAAAATACAAATCTGCCGGGAACTGCGTTGAAAGTGTGCTTTAGTGATATTGCTGTTTCACTATTAGCAGGTATGGCTATTTTCCCGGTAGTCTTTTCATTTGGCCTTACACCAGAGCAAGGACCTTCGCTATTGTTTGTCACAATACCGCTTGTTTTCTCGAAAATACCATTGGGCACATTGTTCATGTTAATTTTCTTTATTTCCGCAGCAATTGCAGCGACTATGGCAATGATTTCATTAGTAGAACCTGTTGTTGCGTATCTCAGCTCGAAGAAATCGTTTTCACGGAATAAAGCGGTTTTTGTAGTGACAGGAGCCATTGCGGTGGTAGGTTTCTTGACTGTTCATCAACAAAGTTTCTTTAATAAATTAAGCACTTTTGGGCTTGATGGTGTTTTTGCCTCATTGGGAATAAAAGATTTCTTTGGCTTCTTTGATTATTTCTCGCAAAATGTTCTCTTGCCACTTGCAGGATTACTATTTGTTATCAAATTGGGTTGGATCGTGAATGAGAAAGTGTTTAAGGATGAACTTACTAATGAGGGTACATTTAACTTGGGTGTGTATGCACTGTGGCTCTTTATCATGAGA
>JAVBKB010000016.1:0-4541 GCA_031554275.1 Caryophanales bacterium
AAGGGCAGAGATACAAGCGGTGACAAGACCAGCAGTATCCCGATGACCACAGATACGTACCTGTATGACGGCAGGGGCTCGGTTGCACAGGTTGCGGATGTTAATGCTAAGGTCAAAGCAGAGTACCGTTATGATCCGCAAGGCAAAATGACTAAAGGGAAACCGAATCAGGACAAGCTGTTTGGATACAATGCTGAGGAATACAACTCGAAGCTAGATTTACAATACTTGCGGGCACGGTACTTGGATGTAGATACAAGCAGATTTATGACCAAGGATACTTATTTAGGGCAGATTGCGAAGCCGGAGACATTGAATCGGTTTGCATATGTGAATAACGATCCTGTGAATATGATTGACCCGAGCGGACATTGGGGATTCATCAAAAGAGCTCAGGAAAATGCACAGATGATTATCAATGCACAAAATGAAAATGCAGCAGAAAAATCTATTTCTGCGGAAAATGCTGCGGATATACTCTTAAGGCTCCTGCCTGGTCCAGTGAAAAATGTTGTGAGGGTAGCTAATAACATACTTGGAAATCCAATTGCCAAACGAATAAAACAAGCTGTGAGCGCAGCAGCGAATAAAGCAGCGAATAAAGCGGCTAATACAGGTTCAACTCCTAGTACTAGACAAAAAACCTTTA
This sequence comes from Caryophanales bacterium, assembly GCA_031554275.1. Taxonomy (GTDB): domain Bacteria; phylum Bacillota; class Bacilli; order JARBTR01; family JARBTR01; genus JAVBKB01. Next base: position 650 of record JAVBKB010000016.1, read on the forward strand.
AAGAAATGACAAAAGTTGAGCAAATGAGCTACATTTTCAACAAGGCGACATTCATAAAGGAAAGTATCAAAAAAATCGTTTGTACTGTGGATGACAGGATAAGCTCGCTGTTTGATAAACCGAAATCAAATCCGACAAAGGCGAACCCGACTGAAAAAGAACTAAGAGAGCAATATTTGAAATTTTCACCAGAACAACCAAGTCCTGATGTGTTACCCTCAGGGTGGACTGCTATTAGTGATGGCACAGGAAATAACGCATATTTCTATAGCGGATGGCCAGCTAATTATGACTCAATCAATAGTCTTGGCAATACAATAAAAAATGTCGGAACGGACATTATAAATTTGCCCAGAAATACTATAAATTACCTTAATGGACTTGGTGAAAATGCATTTAGATCAGCTGACGATTTTGTAAACTTTCTTACATTGGGTCATTATGGTAGTTTCAACAATGCTACTGACAACCCAAGTGTTGGCTCAATTGGCTCATTTGTATTGGAAACAGCAATGATTGTTGGTCCTATGAAAGGCAAAGTTCCAGGGGTATCTGCGACTACAAGTAAAGTAGTTGATGAGGCGATTCCGAAAAAAGGTCCTGAGTATACGGAGCCTGGGCCAAATCCGGGGGGTAAAGTAACTAAGGTTGATACACCATTTACAAAACTAAAGTCTACCAAACTTTCCTCAGGTGAAGTTGACTTAGATTGGTTGCCAGACAAGTACACAGCTGTGGAGGTAAAAGGTAATGTAAAAGTATCTGGAGTTGATGTGGACGTATCTAGAAGGGTATACCAAATTGACATAGAAAAGAACTATATACCTAAACATCCAGATGCTAGTGGATTAACCAATCAACAACTGATGGCACAAGGTAAGTCCCCTTATGTTACTAGGAACGGTGCAGAAACCAAGGTTGAACTTCATCATCTAATCCAAAGGGAACCTGGAGGAATGGTTGAAATTGCAGAATCTGCTCATGAGACTTACTCGAAACCATTACATGGATTAGTTGAGGATGGTGCTAGCTTTAGAAATGACCCACTCTTAGATAAACAGTATAACAATTTTAGAAATAATTATTGGAAAATGCGTTCTCAAGAATAAACTTGAAAGGTTGATAGAAATGAATAAAAAAATACTAGAAATGATTGAAGAGTATGGAGAAGAGAAAGCTTTTTTTGGTGCTGTATCAGAAGAAGACATATGTAACGCCGAAAAAATCCTTAGTGTAACATTCCCAGAAAACTACAGAGAGTTTGTTAAAAACTATGGTTCTGGAGGGATTTGTGGTGTACATTTAACAGGTATTCAAGGTAATTTAGCAGCCACTGTAGTAGAAGCAACAGAAAAATATAGAAGGCTGGGAATGGATGCAAAATTAATTGTAGTCGAAGATGTAGATGAATTTGCAAGATGTATGTATAGTGGTGATGATGGGAGAGTTTTTGTTTGGTATAGGGGCAATAAAGAGTTGCATTTCAGATATGAAACCTTTGATGAATATTTAATTGATATGTTTCAAGAAGGTATCGATAACTTATAGCAAATAATCACGAAACAAGATTGTCGCCTGCAAACATACTAACATTTGAGAGGATTACAATTGAGCTGGTTTTAAAGCCAGTAAGTATGCCTGTTTTTGATAAGTCAATAAAAGCGTGAAACCTTAATTATATTTCTGTGATTTTACAGCTATAGTTTTTACAGTAAAACGACATGGCTAGGGTATTAATTTTACAAAAAGAATTATTTATTTCCTTCAAGTCTACGATGCGGTCAGTAACTTGACGAAGGCGAAAGGTTCTGGTCAAGTGTACATTGTTGATGGAAATATAGATGTGATTAATAATTATTCAGGACATTATCAGCCAACAACTGGTGTTTAAAAAAAGCCACTGCAGTCTTCGGGAATAATGGAGTTTTGAAGGATGGGTTTATTGTTCAGGGTCGATAAAAAGGAAGTGGAAAATTTGCAGAAAAACTATGAAGCAATGATTGTTGTCGGGAATCACTATTGTTTAGTAGAAAAAAAGAAGAGATTTCGATTTTTTTTCCTTCACTGGCGCAAATTTATGAGTTGTTTGACTTGCTCAATGTTGGGGAATCATTATTCATGTATTGTCGGGGAATAAATAAATGCAAGTTTGAAATTAGCAAAAAAGATGAGAATGCATTCACCTGTGAATTCCATCATCCTTTTAAAAATCTTGTTCTAACCCAAGATAAGTTTATGGAATATGGAGTAGGGTTGATTACTTTCTCAAGAAAAAGTGACTGTATTGAGCCATCTGCAATTAACTACAATGATTTAAATGTTGTGCTAAAACATTTGTATAATGGGCAGTTTGATTACCTAAAATACGAAGATAAATTGATTAATAGTGTGGTGTTTTCAGTTAATGGCAATAAATCGGAGAATCTAACAGAACTTGAATTGTACCATAATATTAGTAAGTGGTGTTTTAGTAGAGATGATGTATGCATTGTTGAAAAGGTAGATACTGGTCAAAGCTTGACTTATTTTAAGGAAACTGAAAATGCATATAATATTTCAATATGTTTGGGCGAACGAAAGCAACTAATAAACAGCTATCCCACAAATGAACTTCGAACAACAGAGATTATTATGGCTTTTGTTAATGGGAAAATATTAAAAAACATAAAATGGGATACTGTAATTTGATTGGGAAACAACTGCGTAAACAAGTTTCGGTATCGGAAAACCAAGGTGAGTTATGTTACAAAAATTAATTAAGATTGCAAAAATTGAAAACGTAAAAGATTTTCTTTCTGTCGGCTATATAGAAGAATTCAAGTCCATGAAAAGATATCAGGCAGACCTAAGATTTTTATATTTGGAGCTTAGTTCAAAGTTGATTGAGTTTGAATCAATTGAGCAATATTCGAAGTTACGCATAAAGCTCGTTAGTGAAATTAATTTTAGTTTTGAAATTGACGAAGATGACAGCTTTTGCACATCACGTCTTGGGGATATCATCTTAGTATCAACTGATTTTGAAGATAACAAAATTGAGAAAATTATTTTTTATGGACTAGAAATGAGTTCTGAAGAACTGATATGTGATGCGATAGAATTAACCATCCATTGTCAGAAAATTTTTCTTGACCCTAGTTTTCTACATGGTATTGGTGTTGGAGGAAATGAACAAGAATTATTTTGGAAAAGAAACTTCGAAAATAGAATCCTACCACTGACCGGACAATTTCCTGACGTAACAGAAATTAAGATTTGAGAAATGTCAAAAATACCATAATGGGAACTTATGATGCCAAGCTGAATAGGATAGGTGATTAGTATGTATAAGTATAGAATATCAAAATACAATCCCTTATTCAGAGACAAACTTGGGAGATATCAAAAGAGCGAATGGACTGCTATTAGTGACATAGGAAAAAAGTTTGATGCAGGGTATTTAACTGGAAATGACTATGTAAAAATTGAGGACTGTTATGTTACAGCAGTGCAACAAATAATGAACTACCACTCTCTATCAAGTTTATGTATAGATAAGTTAAGTCGTTCATTCCCGTATGAAGAGTTTTTGAAATTAACGAATGACTACTCTCACTTGTACTCGGAAAATTTATTGAATTTTTACTTAAAATTTAATGGTAACGAAGCGGCTTTTGAAGAAGTAGGGCAACTCATTAGATTACAGTTACGAGAAGATGTATGGGTAGAAATGTTTTCACCAAAAAAACTAAAAATATTCATTGGATATGACTATTTAATGGGTGTTCATAGTTCCAGACCTTTAGATAAAATCATTCCTAAAATAAAGGATTTAGGCCTATACGTAGAAACTAACTAAAACTATTTGGTCAAAATTGCTTGAATCCTATCGTCAATTAAAAACTTAAATTAA
>JAVBKB010000126.1:0-6857 GCA_031554275.1 Caryophanales bacterium
ATCACAAGCAATCACTAAATTGAAATCGGTTTTTGTTGCTGTAAGCCCAGCTTCGATGCCTGCTAGCGGTCCTAAACCGGGATGAATGTCTTGCACCATTTCTACTTGGAAAGATTGATATTCTTCGGGAGAATTAGTGACAAGGATGATATCCTTACTAATAGTTTTTGCAAATTGTATTAATTGCTCGATAATGGTTTGTTCACCAATTTTCAATAGAGCTTTATTTTGCCCCATTCGGCTGGATTTTCCTCCAGCAAGGATGATGACAGTCAGTTTCAAACTATTACCTCCATGAGAATACACTTAAATCCATTATAGGTGATTCATTTATCAAATGACAACGCTTTTATAGGTGTGTTCATCATTTCATGATTAAGAATGGGAGAGTTTTGATTGAGCAAACTAGGGATTTCTATTAAATGCTAGCTACTTCAAAAATCAGTGCGTTATAAAAAGATTTATGGTACATTGTTCCTATTAATAAGAGGGTGGTTGAAGGATGAACTATAGTAAAATTATTTGTGAAATAGGAGAGAATTGTTACTTGTATGAAAATGATCAAAAGGATTGCCTAATTATTGATCCAGGTTCGCATGGGCAATTGATTATTCAAGCAATCGAAGAAAAGGGATTGAATCCGTTGGCAATTCTAATAACACATGGACATTTTGATCATATTGGTGCCCTCGATGAGGTAAGAGATCACTTTAATATTCAATGTTATGTGCACAAATTTGATCAAGAATTCCTTGTGAATCCAGTTCTTAATGGATCAGCGAAATACATACGTTCTGGAATCGTTGTCAAAGAGGCAGATCATATCATCGATAACGAATGCACGTTAGAAATTGGAGACTTTGTATTACAAGTGATTCACACACCAGGGCATTCACCAGGTGGCGTTTGTTATTATGATCCGAAAGCTGCGATAGTATTTGCTGGTGACACTTTGTTTCAGCAAAGCATTGGGAGAACTGATTTAGTGGGTGGGAGCTATGAAGAGTTAATAAATAGTATCAAAGCTAAACTACTTAAGTTACCAGACGCCACGATAGCCTTGCCAGGACATGGTGAGGAAACAACAATTGGGCAGGAAAGAGCGAGCAATCCGTTTTTGCAGTAGTGCTTTATCCTGATTCCTAAACAAAAAATCCCGAACATTCCCTGTTTTTTTGCCGCAAGGAAAAAAGAGAGAATAGTGGTTTGTTGCTGAGCTACGCTCAGACAGTGCTATTCCCAATCTTCGTTTAGGCAGAACCGCAACAAGAATGCTAAACTTAATTTGTTTGTATATAATTTCCCACAATCTTTTTAAGGCATTCCAGAAAGTTTTCTTCACCCTGTGTGTTAAATTTAAATAGGACAGCTTGACTCCCGCCAGATGTAATTGCTGAAAGAAATATATTTTGTCCATTACCTACCAATGTCACATTTAAACTTACACGATTCCCGCCTAGAATACTGTACCTTTCATAGACACGAATAGAACACAGAATGCCATTATTTTGATAGTCACTACCATCCTCAAAGGAAGCAGATCTGCTTCCTTTTAATATCCCGTTTTCAATGATACCTAACAGCTCATTAAAGTCACCCATTAAATTGGTTTCGTATTTTGCCATAATAATTACCCCCAGTAATAAACTTTCTATAATATTAAGAGTATCATTAGTTTTATTTTTTTAAAATAGCAATTCTTGCAATCGCATGGTAGTTTTTCCTATTAATAGCGTCATGTCCTTTGCCAGCAATCATTTAGCGGTAAAAGGGCTTGTCTTGGAGAAGAGTTAATTACTCTTTACAGATAAAATATTTTCGCCTGTAAGGTGCTCCAATGCTATATACATGTCATCCCAGGTCTCAGGGTATTTGTTACTGCCGTAAATTTTTTTTTCAGTGGAATCTGCAAAATTGATAGTCATTCCCCAATTATGACCATCTTTTATATGATTGTTCACATAAGAGTCATCCCAATTTGTAAGTCCATATCTTGCCGATTCAAGTATAAAGGTTTCAATCTTTTCATCACTCAAGTCACGAACAAAAGTAAACCCTTCGTTTTCCAAAGAAGGATTACGTTCCACAAAATTCCCTTCCTCCCTTGCAAACTTCCAAAATTTCTTGTTTTTCAAATCAATTTTATATTCAGGAACACGATGACCAAGTTCACTATGATACACATAGATTTGGTCAATCTCTTTTTGATAGGTTCTACCTTTCTGATCGTTGCTCTGAGTGCATCCTATAATACTCATACACAATATTGATGCAATAATAATTGTAAAATACTTTTTCATCTTCACTTGTCTCCTAATCCTGCAATTGAATAATATTTCAACCAATAATTCTTTAGGCAACTAATAAAATTGAAATACTCTTTTTTCATTATACAGGATCGTATTTGAATCATATAGTGAACTTTTCATAATTTAAAGTTCGTTGTCGTATTGTACTTATGAGAGAAGTCGGAGTAAAAGTAAGAAGTAATCCAATCGGTACGTTGCAAAACAATTCAACAGTATATGCGGATAAAGCCTTCAAGTAGTGGTCTCTATATCCAGTACTTCTTACCTTCACAGCTCCTGTCTATATGAACTTAAATCGTTTCCAATGCCTTCAAAGTTTAGTACCACTTCTTAAGTAGCAACTCCTACTCAGCCTAAAGTCCTAATCAAATCACATCTTAAGTGCGTTATTGTAATTTTGAAAGCGTTGTAACATAAGGACATCAAGAAAAAAGGCGTTACAAACCCATATTGCTTAAATGCTATGCAGTTTGTAAAGCACTTTGAGAAAGGAGTTTAGGCTATGAAGAAATTTCTACTTGTGGTCGGTTTGTTCGTTCTAGCAATGATTGCGTTAGCCAGCATATTGCCGTTAATCATGTTTGCATTTGGGGCGGTACTAATTTATTTTGCTGTAAAGTCATTCAAACGAACAGATTCAACATTTGGTAAGATTTTCTGGGTTTTCACTGGTTTGATCGGCTTATCCATCGTGTTCCACACAGTACCTGTTTTGATCGGAATAATTGCTTTAATCGCAATCATTCACTTGGTCAAAGGATGGAAACATGAAAAGCATTATAAAGTTGCCCCAGAAGTTGGTACAAATAGTAACTTTGGTTACGATGATTTCCGTAACTTCGAATCAGAATGGGAATCTGTCATGAAAAAGTATAAATAAACAAAAATCGAATGAAATTAAAAGGAGAATGATTATGATGGCAAGTATATTTAACAGAGCGAAAGAAAATTTTCTAGCAGAAGCGCATCAGTTCTTTGATGAAAATGAAAAGAAAAGCCCAATTGCAATGCTAAATCAGTATCTACGCAATTGTGAAAAGGAAACACAAAAGATTGAGGGACTAATTAGCAGACAAGCAATGTTGAAGCGTCAGTTTCTCAGAGAGAAAGAGCAGGCCCAATTTCTTGTGAATAAACGTTCAAATCAAGCAGAAATTGCTGCTAAGGCAAATGAAGTGGAACTGGAAGCGCGAGCTCGTCAAGAGATTGAATATTATACAAAGCAAGCGAGCAAATTAGATGAGCTACACCTAAAGGCAGAGAATGACGTCTATCAATTACAAAATCAGCTTCATGATATGAAGAATAAATTGAAAGAAATGCACACTAAGCGGTTAGAATTAATGAGCCGCGAGAATGTAGCACATGCTAATCGAAGAATCAACGACTCTCTCAACAAGTTTTCCGATCAAAATCCATTCCTGCGTTTCGATGAATTAGAGCATCAGATCAGTGAGTTGGAATTAAGAATTAATGAAGACTACGAGCGTGATACGTTTGATATGAGAATCGCAAAACTGGAAAGAGAATTGAACGAAGACAAAAAGAAGAAAGCGTAAGGAAATGCCCCCTTGAGGGACTTACTTAATCCAACAATTCAATGTTATAATAACAAAGGTTATTTAATAGAAAGGTATTGTAAATCAATACCTTTCTCTTTTGAAATAAGAATCATTTTGACTTATGATTTTTACTTCAGAAGACAAAGGAGTAAAGTTTCATGTTAAATAAAATCAGAAAAATCTTCGATAGAAACTACTCAAGACCTGAAATGATGGGCGTGTTCATCATTCTTATTGCTGTTGGCTTATTCATTGATCTCTTCACAGATCGTCGGTTGATTTCAAATATCTTTATAGCTGCAATTATTTTTGGTTTGGCATACTTTTTACACAAGCGATCCAAAAGATTTGCCAGCGTCCTTTTGTTCTCAATTGGTTCTTTCGTGCTATTCTTTAGTATTCTGTCGTCGGCAGCCTTTCAATTAATTGTGATTGCCATGCTAATTTACTTAGGCTATCATTTATTACGAAAATTCTCAAAGCCAGTGAAAGTAGATTTGGAATTGCGAGAGTCATCTGATCATGAACAGAAAGAGCTGAGCCAACTTGAGCCTTTTATTAAAGGAAATCTGTTTGGGAAGAATGAGTGGGGAGCAGATGTCTATTCGTTAGAAGATGTGAATATTCAATTCATTGTTGGTGAATACCATATCGATTTGTCTTATGCCTTTATTCCAGAAGCTGAAACAGTCATTCTGATAAGAGGTATGATTGGCAATGTCGTTCTCTTTGTTCCATATGATGTTGAGCTAACTGTACAAACCTCATCTATATTTGGGAAGATCAATATATTGGGAAACCAAGAATCAGGCATTAACAAGACTTTTAAGTTTCAAACAAAAGATTATATGAATTCGAGACGAAAAGTTAAAGTGATTACCTCAGTTATCGTTGGAGATATTGAGGTGAGAAACATATGAAAAAGCCAAGCATTCAGACTGTATTCGTTAAATTTTCAGTAGCTTCTTGTCTTGTCGTTGCAATCACTTCAATTATTTTTTATATGATCTACAGCGAAGTTGCTATTAAAGAATTCCTGATTGACAAAAGAATCAATGGGATCCCAATTTTCTTGGTGATTATTGCCGTGAGTTTAGTTATGGGGCTAATCGTTGGAAATATTGTTGGTTTTTATATAAAACGCCCCTTTAGAGAATTTTCAAATGCACTGATTGAATTGGGTCATGGAAATCATTCTGTTAAAGTTGAAGATGCACCGTTTAAGGAATTCCAGGAGCTTGAAGTGAAATTTCAGGAACTAAGTAATCGCTATTCCGAGCAAGCTAGTAGTTTTCAGCAAAACACGAGTGAGCGTGTTTTGAATGAAGAAGAGCGTTTGGAAAATGCGATTTCACAAGAACGTAGTCGCTTAGCAAGAGAGCTTCATGATTCGGTCAGCCAGCAATTATTTGCAATTTCCATGCTGGGGTCTGCAGTTAATGAAGTCATCGACAAACACCACCCAGTGAAAAAACAAATAGAAATGATTGAATTAGCATCTGTGCAAGCACAAAGCGAAATGAGAGCGCTGCTACTACATTTGCGGCCAGTACAGTTAGATGGAAAGCACTTAGCAGAAGGTATTAATGAATTGCTAAAGGATCTGCACGCAAAGCAACAAATTAGTATTATTTGGCATACAGATGATATTCAGTTATCCAAAGGGGTAGAGGATCATTTATTTAGAATATTGCAAGAAGCGTTGTCGAACTCTTTGCGTCATGCGAAAGCAAAACACCTCGAAGTACGACTTAGAAAAATCGAACCTTTTGCAATTCTGAAAATCATTGATGACGGAATAGGTTTTGATACCAAACAGAGTAAGGCAGGTTCATATGGCTTACAATCCATGCGGGAGAGGGTTACAGAGATTGGGGGAACACTCAAAATTATTAGTGTTCCAGAGAAAGGGTCAACAATTGAGGTGAAAGTACCTTTAATTGCCGAAACAATTTTGACCAAAAATGATCACGAAGAATAGGCGTTAAGCAGATGCTGGATTGGAAAATCCAGCAGAGCACTGTTTGTATGCGGATGCTGGATTGGAAAATCCAGCAGAGCACTGTTTGTATGCGGATGCTGGATTGGAAAAACCGGCAGAGCACTGTTTGTATGCGGATGCTGGATTGGAAAATACAGCAGAGCAAAACCTCAACAATAAGTCACTGATTATTCAAGTGGAATGAAAACAACTAAGGGACGGAGAACAGCATGATTAGAATACTGCTTGTAGATGATCACGAAATGGTTCGCATGGGTGTCCGCACCTATTTAGAAACGCAATCTGATTTTGAGGTTGTAGGTGAGGCTGAAAATGGTGAGAAAGGGGTTGCACTTGCCTTATCAACCCGACCTGATATTATTCTGATGGATCTGGTTATGGATGTCATGGATGGGGTTGAGGCAACTAAACTTATTATTGAGCAGTGGCCCGAAGCAAAGGTAATTATTGTGACGAGTTTCTTAGATGACGAGAAGCTCTATCCAGTGATTGAAGCAGGCGCTACCAGTTATTTGCTGAAAACCTCACGAGCTAGTGATATAGTTGATGCCGTTCGTGCAACTTATAAAGGTGAATCTGTACTTGAGCCGAAAGTGACTGGCAAAATGATGACCAAAATGCGAACGAAGCAGGTAGCCCAATTACATGAAGAGTTAACAGATCGTGAAATGGAGGTACTTTTACTGATGACACAGGGGAAATCAAACCAAGAAATTGCTGATGCTCTGTTCATTGCACTGAAAACAGTCAAAACACATGTGAGCAATATTCTCATGAAATTAGAAGTTGGTGATCGAACGCAAGCAGTGATTTATGCATTTCGGCATGAAATGTATAAATAAAGGTGCTGTAATTGATGACTCGTTGGGAAGCGCGAACGAGTAAGGTTGCAATTAGTTAATGGAAATTATCGGAAAACGAATACTTCTACACTCTTTCAACTTAATTTTCGAGAACGAGCTTCAATCGTTTCTATTCAAGGGG
>JAVBKB010000212.1:0-9552 GCA_031554275.1 Caryophanales bacterium
TTTAAGTTTTTTAGTTCACTTGATTTTGATTGATCCTTAGTGCATGCAGATAGAATCCCAGTAAATATGATTAAAAAAATTATAGCTCCTGTAATTTTAATATATTTATTTTTCATAATCATTTACCCTTTCGATAATCTATAAGAATTATTTAAGAAGTGTGCAATTTATAATCAAAATCCACTTGATATGAAATCATAGTGGATTTTGATTTGTTCTTAACTCACGAGAAAATGTAGAGTTTTAATGATTTTTCGGGCAAATTATTATCCCAACAGCTTCTTCCGACTCTGCGTATTTTCCCATGTGAACCCCTCTATTAAGATTTGCATTTTTATAAGTTTCGTAACAGTAAGGGCTTTGAAATCTGCTATTATAGCAATACCAATGGTAAATCCCGCCCCCATTAACATTCTTCATCTCTTCTGTTGATAATTTTCTCATTTTCAAAAACCTCCTGTATTTTTTTATATATCACAAATCCTGACGCCGGCGTTATTCAGAATTCGGGGATACCCAACTTAATTACAATTCATCTTGGAGTAATAACCATTTTGGTTAATTAGCTCATCGTGCGTTCCTGACTCAACTACCCTACCATCATCCATAACGATAATGTGATCACATTTTCTAGCTAAATCAAGGTTGTGCGTTACAAAAAGACAAGTATTCATTTTGCATTTTCTAGCAATGAAGTCCATTACATCAGCTTCTGTGCTTGTATCTAAGTGGCTGGTACCTTCATCGAGTATCAATATTTCTGGGTTGACAAGTAATGCTCTAGCAATGGCAATCCTTTGCCGTTGTCCTCCGGAAAGGCTCCTCCCATTTTCACTGATGATCATTTCAATACCAAATGGGTTGTTTTCCATTAGCTCTTTAAGCATGCATCCTTCAATGACTTTTTCTAATTCTTCTTCGTTGATATCGTCCATGCCCAAGGTAAGATTATCTTTCAGGCTACCAGAAAACAGAAAAGTTTCCTGGGGAACATAGATGACTTTCTTTCTCAAAACTTCTAATGGGATCTGGTTAATATCAATATCACCAATCATTATTTTGCCTTTGTCAGCTATATAGAATGCTGATAATAAACGAGCTAACGTTGTTTTGCCACACCCGCTTTTCCCTACAATCGCAACTTTCTCTCCTGCGGGAATTGTTATACTTAAATCATTTAATACCTGTTCGCGAAAGCCGTAACTATAGGACACCTGTTCGAAACGAATACTTTTGTTCAATGAGTCCACTATTGTATTCCTTGTCAGCAACTCATCTTCACCAGTAACCTCTAAGACATCGTTTAATCTATCCGCAGCGATTAATGCTGTTTGAATAACAGGCTGGGTTTCTATTAAACTTTTGATTGGTGCTATAAAGAAGTACATCAAACTTTGAAATGCTATTAATAATCCAAGCGAAAGATGTCCGCCCTGTACCAAAAGACTACCTAACCAAAGTACTGAAATAATCCCAATAGATTCTACTCCAATAGTAATTGCGGATAGTGAAGTTCCAACGATATTTCCTCGGAAATTAAATTTTAAAAAAGTCTGCGTTCTTGCTTTTAACTTCTGAACGTTCTTTTCCTCACCATGAAATGATTTTGTCGTTTCAACACCATCAATCGATTCCTTTAGCAAGGACGCCATTTGAGCATTGCTTTCCATGATATTTCTGTTCACCTTTGCTAATGGTTTTCGATAGAATAGAATAACAATGGCGTAAGCAATAACGATTAATAACACTAACACAAAAAGTTTCAAGTTTATTGATATCAATACCACCGCACCAGCAATACCCATCACGAAATCCAGGATCATAGTTAGCATCGTTCCAGAAATCAATTCACGAATTTTACTAATATCATTGAATCTAGATAACACTTCACCTGTTTCTCTATTCTGGAAAAACGAAACTGGCAGTCTTAACATTTTTGAAAAATAAGTAGCCGTCAGCTTCTCATCTATTTTTTTGGTAACAACTGCAATCGCAATTCCTCTAATCATGTAAATAAGCGTCTGAAAGATATATAGCCCAATTAAAGCGATAAATAGGTACTTCATATTAGAAATTACTTGCTCAATCTGATGAAATATATTCGAAGGATTCGGGCTAGGTTTGACTTGGTTATTCCCAAGGATAAACTGGTCAACAACCTTTTGGTATGCTAGCGACCCCAGAATGGAAATACTAGCGATTAATAATGAGACAACTAAAATTACAAACATGTATTTCTTTTGCTGCTTGAGAATCAAGATATATTTTCTCAAGAAACCTTTACCCAGATTTCCAACTTTAAAGTGTTCTGTTTTGTTTAAAGTAACCACATATCCAGTCCAAATGGCTTGGAATTGTTCAAATGTATAAGAGATTTTTCCTCTTGCGGGATCGAAAATTTTGACTTTTCTTTCTGAAACCTCACTAATGACGACATAATGTTCTAACGTTCCGTCCATGATTACATGTGCAATAATAGGCAAAACGATCTCTTTTTCTTTGATTTCAGGAACTAAATCATCAAAACTGCCATGCAAAGCTTCTGCATTAAAATTTAAACTCTTCGCTGCTTCTACTATACCGTTGAGATTTACACCATTTTTATCTATTTTCGCGAGTTCCCTTACTCTAACTAATGGGATTTTTAAACCATGATATTGACAGACTGTTGCTAGGCAAGCTGCTCCGCAATCCTTGATATCGTGTTGCCTTATGCCTTTAATTCTCATGGCTCCCTCACTTCCATTGCACAAATTGTTTCACTTGCAAGTGATCATCTTTTCTATGAATATTGGTTTTTGAAACTTGGCTTGGATTCTAATTAACACTTCCATGGAAATGTTAATTACCCAACTTTATCAATTTCTCATCCTTACCATGATTACCTTACATACTACACTAGGCGATTGTCGAAATAAGTCGAACCATGTCTGAATAAGGTTTTATATGAGAAATATTTGCAATTAGGAATTGTTCTGTCTTTGCTAGTTTTATAAATCACAAATGGGGTCGACTACATTCTTTTCTTCAATTGCACACGTTCTTTCTCTACCCATCCTTTATTAGAAAGTACACTTTATGCTAGAATTAGTTCAAACATATTCATTAATGGAGGATCACCAATATGATCAAGAGAATGATCATCCGTATTATCATAATTATTGCGGTGGGTCTAACGCTTTTATTTGTCTTCAGTTTTGTCACTGGGGCAAACTCAGTGCTAAATCCAGCACCGCCTAATCAACCCGAACAGCCCACTGCCACAACGCAAAGCCCATCCGAAGCTAATAAGAACCTGACTATTGTCGGATTAGGTGACTCCTTGACACGAGGTATCGGTGATGATTCTGGCGATGGCTATTTTGGCAAAACAAAGAAACTGCTAGAAAAGGAACTAGATACGACACTGGTTTCCACAAATCTAGCTGTAAGTGGTGCCAAAACTTCTGATCTTCTGCCTTTGCTTGAGCAAAACGGTGTGATCTATACTATTTCTCAAGCGGATATTATCGTTCTTACTATTGGTGCGAACGACCTTTCACCAGGTGCATCGAATATTAATTCAGAATCATTGAAAACGTTAAATCCAGATGTGACGGGTTTTGCCGCAGCCTCCCAACAAATTATCACGAAGATCCGTGCGATAAATCCGACTGCAACGATCTATTGGTTAAGCCTATATAATCCCTTTGAAGATGTCGAGGGCATGCAAGATGCTGGAAAGCTTGTTCTCGGTTGGAACAGTACATTAGAGCAAATTGCCCTTCAATATCCAAAAGTAAAAATCGTGCCGACCTTCGATTTGTTCCATGAACAAAACAAAACCTTCCTTTCAGGTGACCATTATCATCCAAGCAAACTTGGTTATGAGGCAATGGCAGAGCGTTTGACTGAGGTTGTATTGTCTGATATCGAGGCAGGTGAGGCTGATGAGTGAGTGGATAAATTCATCGCAGGTTCAATTGAATGCCACTAAACCAACAGAACTTACTACGGAAATTTTACAAGTTGAAGGTTTAACAAAGCGTATCAAAGGAAAGAAACTTGTTGAAGACATTACATTTACTGTACATACAGGTGAAGTATTTGGCTTTCTTGGACCGAATGGATCAGGTAAGACTACGACGATCAGAATGCTCGTCGGTCTGATCAAACCAACTGCTGGGCGGATTTTGGTTGCTGGCCACAATGTGCGAACTGATTTCAGGAAAGCAATGGAGAATATAGGGTGCATCGTTGAAAATCCTGAATTATATGGCTACCTCACGGGTTGGGAAACGTTGAAGCAGTATGCACGGATGGAAGGCAAAATTCCTGATGCCCGGCTACTGGAAATCATCGATCAGGTTCAATTAAGTGAAAGAATTCATGAACGTGTCAAAACCTATTCATTGGGTATGAAACAGCGACTAGGGATTGCTCAGGCATTAATTTCAAAACCGCGGCTACTGATTTTGGATGAACCAACCAATGGACTAGATCCTGCTGGTATCAAAGAGTTGCGTGAATTCGTTCGTAATTTGGTGGAGAAGGAAAATATGAGCGTCTTCATTTCAAGTCATTTATTAAGCGAGATCCAGTTGATGTGTGACCGAGTTGCAATTATTGGTGAGGGTCGAATGATTACAGTGTCCACTGTGAACGATCTTTTGCATCAGCATTCTGGTGACCTTGTTGTGTGGAAGCTATCGCCTGTTGCAAAAGCGGTGGAAATTTTACAACTAGAGGAAGTAACTCAGCTACATGTGGTTGAGGATGATATCCTCTGCAAAGTTGACGCTGCTCGAATTCCCGCAATTGTTGCCAAGCTTGTGGCAAATGGTATCGAAGTGTTGAAGGTCGCTGATAGACCAATTACGCTAGAGGACCTGTTCATGCAGTTAACTGCAAGAAAAACAACAGTAATGACAGGTAAAGAAGGTACACACCATGCGTGAATTCGGAAATCTTGTTTATAACGAGGTAGAGAAAACCTACCGAAAAAAGCGCTTTATGGTGATCATCTTGATTCTCATGGTGCTCGTCCCTTTATTCATTTTCGCACAATATAAACAATCACAAGCGCAACTGAAGAAGCTAGGCACTGATGATTGGAAAGTGGTATTACAACAGAAAATATCTGATTCTCAGAATCGTTTAACCTCAGCAAGTATGCCAGAGGAATGGCAGAAATATCGTAAACTTCAATTACAACAGCAACAGTACTACTTGGATCACGATATCAATCCTGCAGTTGAAGGCGCGCCAACATTTGTTAGAGAATTTATTTCTCAAGGAATCGCAATGTTCATTCCGCTGTTGGTGATGATCATTGCCATAGATCTGATTTCAGGTGAGAAGGCTGATGGCACAATTAAAATGTTGCTGACGCGACCCATAAGGCGATGGAAAATACTACTTGGCAAGTATATTTCGTTACTCTTAAGCATTTCCATCATCATGGCTTTGGTGCTACTGATCTCTTTTCTGCTCTCGGGGGCTTTCTTTGGATTTAAAGGGATGGAACAGCCGATCATGACTGGCTTCACGATTGAAAATGATACGCTCGTGACTGCGAGTGTGCACACTATTCCACAATGGAAGTATATTCTATTGGCTTCAGGGTTGGCATGGTTTGTCAGTGTCGTGATTGGAACTATTTCCTTTATGGTTTCAGTACTCATTCGCAACACACCAGCGGGAATGGGCGTCATGTTTGCTTCACTGATCGCAGGAACTATTTTGCAAGAACTCGCCACCAATTGGGAAGGGGTCAAATATATCTATAGTGTCAATCTAGGACTAACAAACTACTTAATGGGAAGCGTTCCTTCCTTGCAGGGTTTATCAATGGGCTTTTCACTCGCGATTCTAAGTGCTTGGGGAATTGCATCACTCGTGATAGCGTTTGTTGCATTTACTAGAGAAGATATGCTTGCGTAAAATGCTGATCCTTGTAAAAATAGTGACCGATTTAGGCAGAAATTTCACCATCTCGCAATGTTAAAATGCGAGAATGAAAAATCACCACAAATCGATCACTATTTTTTTATGAAGCAATTGAGTCAATTAGGTTTATAGAAATTTCTTTACAAAAATCCCCTAGACCCTTTTCCGATAGATCATTGGGCTACGTCTAATGTAAGCAATCGGCACACTCCAGACGTGCACTAGTCTAGTAAATGGCCAAATGCCAACCAATAACAGTGATAATAATATGTGTAGCTTGAAGCCGAATGGTACGTCACTCATTAGCGAAGCATCAGGTGAGAAGATAAATAAGCCGCGAACCCAAGGGCTCACTGTTTCACGATAGTCAAAATCCGGGTTCAAACTGTTTCCGATCAATGTGTTGTACAACCCAACAGCGACAATTAAGAACAAAAGAACAATTGTCACGTTGTCACTCAAATCACTTGTCGCGCGAACACGTTTATTCGATAGCCGTCTACTCATTAAGATTACTACGCCAACAAATGTGAGCACACCTGCGAAACCTCCACCATATACAGCACTAGCGTGGTACATAGACTCACTAACCCCAACAGTTTCTAGCCATGACTTGGGGACAAGCAATCCCCCTACATGTCCAAAGAAAACGAAAATAATGCCTATATGAAACAACATACTGCCCCATCGAAGAGTCTTCTTCTCAAGAAATTCACTTGATTTTGCAGTCCAATTCAACTGGCTTGTATTGTAGCGAAAGATATGCACAACGACAAACACCGTGATCATGAGGTAAGGGAATATCCCCCACAGAAATTGCTCCACCTCTATTCCCCCTTTACTAGTTTGAATTTTTCAATTGATTTGAGACATGCTGCTAACAGCAGCTTGTAGGGAGAATCAACCTTGTCCAGTTCTTCATATACTTGATGAATTGGTTCATCAAAACTCCCCAATAAATTGATTGCAATTTGTAACGGCGCAACAGCTGCGAATTCCAGCACAACTGGTAGGTAGTCAGACAACTCTTCATCAGTCATTTGAAATCCATGCTCATTATAAAGTGTTTTCAGTTCTACCAGAATGGCCCCTCGTTCTCGCTGCTCTCCTGCTTTTAAGTAGCTTAAATACAGTGAGCATGCTGCGTTAAAGTCAAAGACATTCACATAATGTGCTTCTAACTCATCCAAAGGTAATTCACCAATACTTGATAAAAAAGCAAGCAAGCTGGTTCTTTCCTCCGAATCATCTAATTCATTGACCTCATTGACTAAATCATCCATTTGTAACCATTGCTGATTTGGATATTGCAGCAAATAGGAGATCATTTTGAAAACCATTCGAAAGTGCTCATTAGAGCTTGTGGAAGTTGTCGTTATCGCCACGATAGCCACCTACTTTACAAGTGCTACAATCAAAATCAAATCCCGTAGTTCCCTGTGCACCATACAGATCTTCAGATCCTGCTGGTTGTCCAGAAGTTGGAATAACAAAGCGATCCTCATATTTTGCAATTGCCAGAATCCGATACATTTCTTCTACGACATCAGCTGACAAGCCAATTTCCTCTAGAAGCTGTTCATCTACAGCTTTGCCAAGTGTTTTGTTCCGCATATGTTGGCGCATTGCAACCATCTTTTGCAAGACTTTCTCAATCACCTCTGTATCACCAGCCGTCAACAGGTTTGCCAAATAAATAATCGGAATTCTCATCTGTTTAATGCTCGGGAACATATTTTCCAGCTTTTCACTAGAACCTTTCCCTTCCACTAGCGTTGTAAATGGACTTAGTGGTGGCACATACCATACCATTGGTAAAGTACGATACTCTGGATGTAAAGGTAATGCGATTTGATACTTAACCGCCAATTTATAAATTGGTGATTTCTGTGCTGCTTCTATCCAATCTTGTGAGATTCCATCTAGTTTGGCTTGTGCGATTACTTCTGGATCAGTTGGATCTAGAAATAGATCCAACTGCTTTTGATAAAGATCCTTTTCATCAGTGGCTGAGGCTACTTCCTCTACTCGATCTGCATCGTAAAGTAATACACCAAGATAACGCAAGCGACCTGTGCAGGTTTCTGAACACACTGTAGGGAGACCCGCTTCGATCCGTGGGAAACAGAATGTACATTTCTCTGCCTTCTGTGTATCCCAATTAAAGTAGACTTTCTTATATGGGCATCCACTCATGCAATAACGCCAGCCCCGGCATTGTTCTTGATCAACAAGAACAATGCCATCTTCATCACGCTTATAAATCGCCCCACTTGGGCAAGAAGCAACACAGCTTGGATTTAAGCAGTGTTCACAAATTCTTGGCAGATACATCATGAACGCTTGATCCAGTTCAAAACGTACCGACTCCTCAAGATCCTTCATATTGGGATCAAGGCGACCTGTTATATGAGCGCCAGCCAAATCATCTTCCCAGTTTGGTCCCCATTTGATTTCCATATTTTCGCCAGTAATCAAGGACTTTGGACGTGCAACTGGTTGATGTTTCTTTGGACCACTATTAATCAGCTTTTCAAAATCATATGACCATGGCTCATAGTAATCATCCACTGTAGGCATATCTGGATTATGAAAAATCTTCGCTAATGCTACTTTGCTCAAATGACTACCTGACTTTAGTTGTAGCTTTCCATTCTTCAGTGTCCAGCCACCTTTGTACTTCTCTTGGTTTTCCCATTCAACTGGATAACCAATTCCTGGCTTCGTCTCGACATTGTTGAACCACATATAGTCCGCACCTGGACGATTTGTCCATGTGTTTTTACAAGTAACACTACATGTATGACAACCAATGCACTTATCTAGATTCATGATCATTGCAACCTGTGCTTTAATCTTCAAGCCAAGACACCTCCTTCATCTTCCGAACGTTAACATAAAGATCTCTTTGATTCCCTATTGGACCATAGTAATTGAATCCATAACTGAGCTGTGCATATCCGCCAATGAGCTGCGTGGGTTTCACGTGGATCTTTGTTGGACTATTATGTGTTCCACCACGATCACCAGTGATGTTAGAACCTGGTGTGTTGATGTGACGATCCTGTGCATGATACATGAACATTGACCCTTTTGGCATACGATGGCTGACAACAGCTCGAGCTGTCACGACGCCATTTCGATTGTAAACCTCAACCCAATCGTTATCCTCAATACCAGCGGCTTCTGCATCAATGTCACTCATCCAAACATTCGGACCACCACGGAATAATGTCAGCATTCTCAAATTATCTTGATAAGTGCTATGCACATTCCACTTACCATGTGGTGTCAAATATCTAAGTGTAATTTCTTTTTCATCCTTTTTCGGTTGACGATCTCTGTTGGCAAAAACCATCTGAGGCAAGGTCGGTTTGTAAATCGGGAAATTCTCACCATACTCCGTCAAGATTTCATGATCCAAATAGAAATGCTGTCTTCCAGTCAGTGTCCGGAAAGGAACGAATCTTTCAATATTTGTTGTAAAAGGCGAATATCTGCGATCCCCTTTGTTTGAACCTGTGAATATTGGTGTTGGAATTACCTTGCGTGGCTGCGCAGTGATGTCATCAAAAGTGATATGTTCTGAGGCACGATCCTCTGCAATATCCTTGAGTTCTAGTC
>JAVBKB010000216.1:0-7461 GCA_031554275.1 Caryophanales bacterium
ACAAAAGAGAGCAAGCCAATGAGTATTCTCACTGCTATTTCTACCCTAATGATACCAGGAATCATCCTGATCACATTGATTTATGCAGCTTTTAAAAAGGTATCCGCTTATGAAAGCTTTGTTGAGGGAGGAAAAGAGGGGATTTCGATTGCAGTTTCAATCATTCCATATCTTGTTGGAATGTTCGTTGCAATCGCTATTTTGCAGGCATCTGGTTTGATGGATCTATTTGTTCGAATTATTTCTCCAATATTTGAAGCGCTTGGCATTCCCACAGAAGTGGCACCTGTGGCATTAGTTCGTCCAATATCAGGTAATGCAGCACTGGGTTTGACGGATCAATTATTGGAAACCCATGGTGCAGATTCATTGATTGGACGGCTTGCATCTGCAATTCATGCCAGTTCCGATACGACCTTCTACGTGTTAACGATTTATTTTGGCGCGGTTGGCATTAAAAAAATGGGGGATTCCGTGAAAATCGCCTTGATTGGTGACTTAATTGGTATTGTTGCCTCAATTCTCTTAGTGATGTACTTCTGGAAGTAAAAGTTTATTCCACTTGAGTCACATGTTTCGGTTAAAATAGTGTACAATAGACTGAAATGATTTTGTAGGGTGGAAAAGATGGAGAGATTACAAAAAGTTATAGCACATGCAGGGGTTGCTTCTAGAAGAAAAGCAGAAGAAATGATCCAAGAGGGCAAAGTTAAAGTTAATGGAACGATTGTTCGCGAATTAGGCGTAAAGGTTGGGTCAAACGATACTGTTGAGGTAAATGGGATCCAATTAGAAAAGGAAGAACCAGTATATTTTCTTTTCTATAAGCCGAAGGCTGTTTTATCAGCTGCTTCAGATGATAAGGGTCGTCGTACAATCAAAGATTTCTTTGGACAAATTGAACAGCGCATCTATCCAGTAGGTAGATTGGATTATGATACATCTGGCATTCTCGTTGTCACCAATGATGGAGAGTTTGCCAATTTATTAATGCATCCCAAATATGAAATTGAGAAAACCTATATTGCAAAGGTGAAGGGAACTCCCCAAAAAGAGCAGGTAAGACTTCTTGAAAAGGGTGTTGAGCTTGAGGATGGCAAAACAGCACCTGCAAAAGTGAAGGTTCTCTCAGTTGATTCTCATAAAGGCACATCACTTGTTGAAATCACGATACACGAGGGAAGAAATCACCAAGTGAAAAGAATGTTTGACGCCATCCAAACCCCAGTCATGAAATTGAAAAGAGAGCGTTTTGCTTTCTTAACATTATATGGACTCGCCCCAGGTGATTTCCGAGTATTAAATCCTAAAGAAGTGAAACAATTACGAGCCATGACCATTTCTCGATAAATGGTTCGAAGCAATAATGAATGATAATTTATTTAGGTACGATAATATTCATCCTTATAAAGCAATTATTCTTACTCTAAAATAAAGATTGAGGAAATTGCTTTTTTTGTCACAAAAAATTTGAATTTTGACCTATTTTGTAATTAATCATACATATTTGTAGGAATTACTAATCATTATTTGTCGATTTTTTGAACTTTTTTTGTCTTTATGCTAGACTTCTGGTCTGAAAAAGGGCATACTATATAATATGTTTTTATAATTGTTATCATTAATTTGGAGTGATATTTTTGACAGAGAAGTTGCGAATACTTTTAGTGGATGATGAAGATAGAATTAGAAAATTGCTCAAGATTTACCTTGAGAGGGAAGGCTATGTAGCTGACGAAGCCTCTGATGGGAAAATGGCTGTTGAATTAGCGCTTTCCAACCGTTACGATGTCATCATGTTAGATGTGATGATGCCGGAAATGGATGGGATTGAAGCTTGCCGAGAGATTCGAAAGCATTTAACGACTCCAATTATTATGTTAACTGCTAGAGGTGAAGAAATTAACCGTGTACAAGGGTTTGAAGCAGGAACCGATGATTACATTGTGAAACCTTTCAGTCCACGAGAGGTTCTATTAAGAATTAAAGCACTATTGAGAAGATCAAACAATATTTCTTATGCACCTAGAGACTTCAATGTTAGCGATGTGATTGTGTTTCCATTTCTAACAATCGATAATGACGCCCATCGAGTCTTAGCAGAGGGAACTGAGGTGTTATTGACGCCAAAAGAATATGAATTATTATTATTTTTAGCAAGATCACACGATAAGGTTTTTGACCGAGAACAATTATTGAAAGCAGTTTGGCATTATGACTTCTTCGGAGACCTAAGAACCGTTGATACGCATGTGAAAAGACTACGTGAGAAGTTAAGTAAGGTGTCAGGAAATGCTGCAAGAATGTTAGTAACAGTTTGGGGAGTTGGCTACAAACTTGAGATTGTAGTACCAGAGAAGAGTAAATAATGTTTTTAAGAAGCGTTGTCGGAAAACTTTGGATAACAATTCTGATATTGTTCTCAATCGTGTTAGCTGTTTTGTTGTTCTTGTTAATTCAGTTCTACAGTGATTATTACACAGATAATATAAAGAAGAAATTAGTTGAATACAACCAAACACTGACCAAGGTTTTTGATACTTATGGCTTTAATCAAGAGTTGGTGAATATTTATTTTGACAGTAATACCGAGAAATTTGAAACGATAGTTGTGCTAGAAAATGGCACAACTTTTAGTTCTGTCGAAAATATCGACTACGAAAAAGCCTTTCAATACGTCAAACAGGATCCTGAGCTCTTAGCTGTATTGCAAGAAGGCAGTTCGGTTACAAAGAATTTTGATTTGCCTAAGGAATTTGGTATGGATGTGAATTCTGAAGGTATCATTATAGCCTCACCATTTGAGTTTGGTGGACGTAAGGGTGCTATTTATTCCTTTGAAGATCTAAAGATCATTAAGGAGTCAACATATGCAAATATTAGATTTATCATTATCGCTGAAATAATTGGCTTCTTAGCAATTACTGTGTTTGCTTTTTTCTTGGTTTCACGAGTGACGAAACCAATTCGAAATCTGAACAAGATGGCACATGAAATTGCTCAAGGGAATTTCGAACAAAAGATTCCGGTTGCTACTTCAGATGAAATAGGTCAATTAACAAGCACATTTAATCAAATGTCTCAGCAGATGAATGAACATATCACTGCACTGAGCCTCAATAAAGAACATTTGTCAAATATTTTGAGCAGTATGATTCAAGGTGTCATTACCCTTAATCGGCAAGGTGAAATTCTCGTATCAAACAAAATTGGTGATGTTTTTATACAGCTGTCTGCGTTTGAAAATGATCAAAACGAATCATTCGATGAACAGCATCTACCACCAGTGCTTTCAACTTTATTGAAAAAAGTTGTTGACGCAGAATCCTTGCAAACAAGTGAAATAAAGTTACAAGATAAGGATTGGCTGATTACGATGAGTCCGCTTTATGCTGATCATCAAGTTTATGGTGCAGTGGCAATTATTCGTGAGACTACTGAGGAAAAGCGATTAGATAGAACGAGAACCGATTTCATTGCAAACGTATCTCACGAGCTTCGAACGCCTTTGGTTATGTTACAAGGATATAGTGAGGCAATTGTTGATGACGTTGCAGAAACACAAGAAGAAAAGAAGGAAATGGCACAAATCATTCTAGACGAGGCACAGCGAATTGGTAGATTGGTGAATGAATTATTAGATTTGGCACGAATCGAAGCTGGTCACATTGTTTTGGAGAAGAAGTTGGTACATCTAGTACCGTATCTCAAACGCATTGCTAATAAGTTTCAAGGGCTTGCAAACGAAGGTGACGCTACTATCCAAGTTAAAATAGAGCCAGGTGATCCATCAATTAATTTGGATCCGGATCGGATTGAGCAAGTATTAACAAATTTAATTGGAAATGCACTTAGATACTTACCAAGCGGGGGTCGAATTGAAATCAGCCAAGAGTCACAACGGCATGGTATGAGGTTCTCTGTGAAAGACAATGGTTCTGGTATTTCGAAAGAGGATTTACAATTTGTCTTTGAACGATTTTATAAAGTTGACAAAGCAAGAACAAGAGGAAAGTCAGGTACTGGATTAGGGCTGACAATCGCCAAAAACATTGTTCAAGCGCATAACGGCATCATTTCAGTGGATAGTGAGGTTGGCAAGGGAACAACTTTCACCTTCTTCCTTCCTTACTGAGTAATCATAACTGAGTAATCATAACTGAGTAACCCTATTTCATTCGAAACCAGTAAGATGCGACTTAAGATACAATGTATCGATTTACTAAATGTATCGGATTTTGCTATTATGGTATTATACAATCAAAACAATGCAATAATTTGGAGGTCATTATGAAAGAAACCATTTATATTTCTGGGCATCGTAATCCAGATACTGATTCAATTTGTTCGGCGCTAGCTTATGCAAATTTCAAAAGTAAACAAGATACTTTAAATCAGTTTGTGCCAATCCGGTTAGGGAATTTGAATAGTGAGACTGCTTTTGTGCTCGACTATTTCAAGATTGACGCGCCTGTGCTAATGGAGAGCATTGGTGAAGGGGAAAAGCTGATTCAGGTCGATCATAATGAAGTACCGCAAGCGATTCAAGGTGTTGAAAAAGCGGATTTAGTAGAGATTGTTGATCATCATCGAATTAATGGTATTTTCACAGCAGCACCGATCTATGTGCGAATGGAGCCTGTAGGTTGCACTGCAACAATCATTTCAAAGCTATATAAAGAGCATAATTTCGAAATAGATTCTCAAACTGCTGGACTACTGATGAGCGCGATTATTTCAGATTCATTGTTATTCAAGTCTCCAACATGCACACCATTGGATGAACAGACCTGTAGAGAACTGGCTCAGGTCGCGAAGGTAGAGGATTTGGAGTCATTTGGGCTTGCAATGCTAAAGGCTGGTACATCATTGACAGGAAAAACAATTGAAGAAATCTTTCACACAGATTTCAAAGATTTCAGTGTTGGCAATGATAAATTTGGAGTTGCGCAAGTAAATACAATGGATATTGATGGATTTATGCAAGACATGAAGGTAGACATGCAAGACTATATGAATAGTCTCGTGGCAAAAGAACAATATTCATTCTTATTGCTAGCATTGACAGACATTATTCAAGAGGGATCTATGTTATTATCTGCTGGTCAAGAAACTTTTGTTGAGAAGGCATTCAATATTCAAATGGTTGACCATGCTTGCTATGTTTCAGGCATACTATCACGCAAAAAGCAGATCATTCCAGTGTTGACAGAAGTAGTTGCAAAGTAATATTTTGAATAAATTTAGCCACAAAATGTGCAGACTTTCTTAAAGGAATCTGTCGAAAATCGGTAGTTTTTAATGAGGCAACAATAAAGAATAGCCAAATGTTCGGCGATCTTTTTCGTAGTTTGACAATAAGTAGCGAGAAATACTTGCTGACCAGCAAACACTTTTTCTTGTTTTCGAATAAAAATGACTGGTATTATTTTAAAAAAAGTGTTACAATGCAATTTGTATGTAATGAAATGAAATCATTGATTTATAGGTAGGAGGATTCATAATGCGCGTAAATATTACATTAGCTTGCACTGATTGTGGTGATCGCAATTATATTAGCACAAAGAACAAACGTAATAATCCAGACCGTCTTGAGCTTAAGAAATACTGCCCAAGAACTAATGTAGTAACTTTGCACCGCGAAACTAAGTAAAAAACAACAGGGTATCCTGTTGTTTTTCATTTTCAATTCCAATTCCATGAGGCAATTTGTATGGATAAAAAGCATCTGCGTGAGCAGTCACTTGCGTTATTAAAAAGATTACATAATCAAAATCATCAAGATTTCCTTGATATTCATGATAATTTGAAAGCTTCTTTGCTATGGCAAGAGGCTTTTCTAATTGGGATCACAGTCGCGAAATCTCCAGAAATACCAACGATTCCTTTGATTGAAAGCGCATGGCATGCTGGAAAGAAAATTTGTGTGCCAAAATGCAATCCGAGTGATCGATCGATGAAGTTTTATCAAATAGATGATCTCTCGCAACTAGAGCCATCAAAATTTGGCGTATTGGAGCCGATTGTGAGCATAACCCAGCCAATAGACTCAGGTGCTATTGACCTTCTTGTTGTTCCAGGCTTGATGTTCAATCATTCTGGATATCGGATTGGATTCGGTGGTGGTTATTATGATCGCTTTCTTGAAAAAAATGCACTTTTAACAGTTTCAATCATACATAGTCAACAAATTTCTGATAAAATTATAATAGAGGATCATGATATCCCAATTTCATCCCTTTTCACAGAATCAAGTGTTATAGACTGCAACAAGATGAGAGAGCAATGAGATGACAAAAAAACCTTTATTGACTTATATACTGATTATTATTAATTTAGTTGTTTTCATCGCGATTGAATGGGTAGGCGATACCACAAACACGATAACAATGATCAAATATGGGGCAAAGTTTGACCCACTTATTTGGGGTGGCGATTGGTGGCGACTCGTATCACCAATATTCTTGCACTATGGAATAATCCATCTTGGCATGAATATGCTGACTTTGTTTTTCATTGGACCAATGGTAGAAAGGATCTATGGTAGAGCAAGATTTCTCATCATTTATTTAATTGCTGGCATTGCAGGTGTAGCAGCTAGTTTTGCAATTCTAAGTAGTGTTTCAGCAGGTGCGAGTGGTGCCATCTTTGGTCTCTTTGGAGCCTTGCTATACTATGGATTTATTCAAAAGAATCAGCATATCCGTATTGATATATCCCAACTTGTTGGTTTGATTATCGTCAATTTGGCGATAGGTTTTTCACAACCAGGGATAGATAATTCAGCGCATATTGGTGGCTTTATCGGAGGCTTTCTGCTTGCGAACATTGTTTCATTACCAAGAGTTCGTTTCCAAACCAAGCAAATGTTCACTGCGATTCTAATGGGAGCGATTTTAATCGGTTTTATTTACTATGGCTATCATAAAACTTATTCCAAAAACGACTATTTAATAGGACTTTCGGTTTCGGGGGAGTTCATTGATAATAAAGAGTATGGATATGCAGAAAAGATTCTTTCAAATTATTTGGAGAATGATGATCCGGAATTTGCTGATGCACAAATGTATCAAGGTTTCTTACTGTTAAGACAAAGTAAGTTTGCAGAAGGGGCGACATACTTACAGAATGCTATCAAAATGAATCCACAATTGGCTCCTGCGTATGCTTATTTAGCAGACGCTTACTATTTAGAAGGTGATGTTGATCTTGCGATTCAAACTGTAACAAAAGCTATTGAGATCAACCCGGATTACAAGGATTTTCAAAAACAATTAGAGAACTATCAAGAGTTAAAAGGGAAGAGATGATCGCATTGAAAAACATGTATGATCTTGGCCAGTATTTAAAACGATTTGGCACATATATTTATACAGGAGACCGGCTTGCTGATTTAGAAATGATGGAAGCTGAGTTTAAGGAGCTTTTTCAATCTCAATTGATTGAGAAAAAAGAGTTTCA
>JAVBKB010000179.1:0-19787 GCA_031554275.1 Caryophanales bacterium
AAACAGCCGATCTTGATTGTACCTAAATCCAAGCTATGGATGTCAGCAACCTCTTGTTTCATGCTATCATTAATCTGCAGTATCGCTTCAATGTATCTGAGAATACGCTCGCCATTCTGACTAAGTGTTATCCCAGAACGACTTCTTGAAAATAAGGAAAATCCAAAATCCTTTTCTAAATTTGCAATTGCATGACTAACTGCTGACTGAGTGATCGCTAACTCTTTTCCTGCTTTTGTTAAACTTCCCGTCTCCACTACTTTATAGAAGATTTCATAACGATTGAGCGACATCCTTCCACCCCACTTCTATTTGAAATGAATACTATTATTTTGACACGGATATTAAACGATAGCAATTGAAAAGACTACTAAAATAAAAATGCACCCATTTGTGAAATATAGGTGCATTTGCATTTAGTAGTCTAACTAATACTATATCCGAGATAAATAACAACCGCTGAAACAATCACAAATCCTATCAAATGCAATAGAAATCCTTCGCCGCGTCTCTTTCTAGCTAGAACCATATCCATTAATCCGAAAATAGCAATACTCAAAAGAATTTTGATAGTGGATGTAGCTGGTTCGTATTCAAATATGCTTAAGGACACGATTACTCCGGTAACAATCACAGAAACTTGCGAAAGCCGGAACAAAATCTTCACGATTTTGTTTTGATTTAGTGGTGTAAAAACAAGAATTGCAAAGATTAGATAAAACGCAATCCACGAATACACATGATAAATTATTGGCAATATTTTTCACTCCGATCTTTTCTATACTCTATAACTATAGAATATTCACTTGGAAAAGTAAATTAAAAGTTGGTCGAAAGTAATATTTGTCATACTAATTCGTTTCCACAAAATGAAAAGCAAAATCTAAAGCATTCCTATCAGTTGATTGCATATTTGCTAAGATTATGCTGCCTTTTCCACAGCTACTTCGCCATATATTGCCTCAAATAAATCTTTAAGCCCCTCTACTATTCTTGGGCCAGGGCGAGAAAGCGGATCATTTGGAAGGTCAAACACCATTTGATTTTGAATGGCATTGATTTGACTCCAGCCACTTCTTGACAACACCTGCTTGGTTGCATCTGTTTGGTAGGAACCATAAGTTGTAATGATTATATCAGGATTTGCCGCAACGACTTGCTCTTCGCTCATTTTGCTCCATCCATCAATATCTTTTGCCACATTATCTGCATTTAACATCGTTAACATTTCGTCCACAAATGTCCCCTTACCTGCAGTGTATATTTCAGGGCTTGGTGAAATCTCTACCCAAACTTCTTTCTTTTCAGTCACGTTCAATGCCTTAACAGATGATCGCACATCATCCACATCTTTCTTCATCTTGGCAATTATTTCTTCAGCTTGTGGCTCAGTGGCAAGTACTTCACCCATTTGTTTGATCGCTTGATAGGTGCCTTCAAAAGTTGTTGCATCCTCAACAGTCAACACTTGAATACCTACATCATGCAGCTGTTGTAAGTTTGTAGCGTATGTCTTTGCATGATATACAGATAGAATCAGCATATCAGGTTTTGCTGCGATAATTTTTTCAATATTTAGCTCCATACTACCAAATTTCTCTTTCGATGTTACTTCATTCGGGTAATTATCAAAGTCTGAAACGCCAATAATTCTATCTCCTTCCCCTAAGGCATAGATAATTTCAGTGCTACTTGGCAATACGGAAATAATTTTCATTGGCTTCTTTGTGAATTTCACTTCTTGCTTTAAACCATCGATAACTGTAACCGAATAATCCCCCTTCTCCTCAGTTTTTTCTGAGGGAGCTTGCGTATTTTTGCACCCAGTAAGGATAGCTGTCATGAAAACAAGTATCAAAATTATGCTCATTACTTTTCTCAAACTATTCATTCTCCTCTTTTCTCGAATTTTAATCCCATAAAAAATAAACCCTTTGCATTCACAAGGGTTGTCATTAGTTGTCGGTTTCTCCTCCTAACTTTTTTCCCTCCGAAAAAATTGGCAATTACACATTAAGCAGGTTTCCTGACTCGACACTCTTCTTACTAAGATATTCCTTCCCAGTCGCTTGAAAGGTGCATGCACCAATCTTGACCAGTGGAAAAAACGTATCTGTTCATCCTGTCTACAGTAGCGGGGGCTGCGTGGTCTCGGTAAAGAGCCAACTTCCCTATTATCCCTAACGGGCACTTAATGACGGCTATTTAATTGTCTTTCCTATTGTAGCGGAACCATTTTGAATTGACAACTAGCAGTCGCAGCATTAGCATTAGTTTAGTTTGAATCCTTCACAAAAGAATTTAATCTTCGGTACCTGCATTATTTTATTGTTAAACAATACAATAGCAGTAACCTAAGCGAATAAAACCATCATGAGGTACTTGAACATTTCATTGTCACAAATGAAGTGTTTTTTCATGAAAAAAATAAATAAATTTTATGTTTTTTTAGTCGCACGGGACAAGAACTTTTCAAGTTAAGGTGATACAATGGAGAATGTGGAAACATTAAAATTTAAAAAGAACCCCTTTCAAAAATTCAAAAATAAATTAAATTTAAGAAAGATTGCACCTTATTTTGGTCCATCTTTTCTTGTGAGTGTTGGCTATATAGATCCAGGTAACTGGGCAACTAACCTACAAGGTGGAGCACAATTCGGATATATGTTACTTTGGGTGCTTTTCACCAGTAACTGTATGGCAATTCTTTTGCAGACCCTAGCTGCAAAACTAGGTATTGCAACTGGTTTATCATTAGCTGAAAACTGTCGAAAGCATTTCCGCAAACCTGTTGCATTATTTCTATGGGTTACTGCTGAAGCGGCTGCGCTCGCCACAGATTTAGCAGAATTCCTTGGAGCCGCGCTAGGGATCTACATATTATTTCATATCCCATTGTTCCCTGCTGCGCTTATTGCTGGAGTGGTCACCTTCTTTGTACTGATTCTAAGTCGCTATGGGTATCGTATCATTGAAATCATTATCATTTCATTTCTGGCAATTGTCGCCTTTAGTTATGTTGCTGAACTGATTATGGCCAAACCGAATTTTTTAAAAATTGGTTATCACACATTTGTTCCTCAAATAGACAGTCAAAGTATCTATGTTGCAATTGGGATGCTTGGGGCAACGGTCATGCCACATAATATTTTTCTTCATTCAGCATTAATGAAGAACCGGATACCACTTGCTACACTCGAACAAAAGAAAAAACAATACAAATTCGCCATTTTCGACTCCTTGATTGCTTTAAACTTAGCTTGGTTTATCAATTCAGCAATGATTATTATGGCGGCGGCAGTATTTTTTGAAAACCATGTTCCAATTGAAACAATTGAAGCTGCGCACAAAACCTTAATTCCTTTATTAGGAGCCGGAGCCAGCATGATATTTGCAATTGCATTACTCTCTGCTGGATTATCATCATCTATTACTGGAACACT
The DNA here is from genome assembly GCA_031554275.1 of Caryophanales bacterium. Taxonomy (GTDB): domain Bacteria; phylum Bacillota; class Bacilli; order JARBTR01; family JARBTR01; genus JAVBKB01. The sequence continues at coordinate 3,444 of JAVBKB010000179.1, forward strand.
AGCTGGTCAATATATTCTTGAAGGCTTTTTAAAAATACGCATTCCCTTATGGACACGTCGATTAATTACAATGATTCCTGCACTTGTCATTATTGGATTAGGAATTGACTCCTTGAAAGCACTTGTCCTCAGCCAGGTGGTTCTTAGTATGCAACTTCCTTTTACCATCATTCCACTTATCCTACTGACCAGTAACAAAAAAATAATGGGCAGTTTCGTCAACAAGAAAATCACAACCTTTGCAACATGGGTTGTGGCAGCAGTCATCATTAGTCTAAACATCATTCTGATTTCTTTGGCACTTTCATAATTGACATGAATTGAGTCAATTTCATTGTTCATAGGCACAGTGCTTTTGAATGATGAAACTGACTCAATTAATAGTTTTCCAAAAATGACAAATCTAATTGACCAAAATACAATTTCAAATAATCACAATAATTCTGCCTGCGGCTCCATTTTTATAGAGATCTTTTCAAATAAATCATATCCACTAGCTGTTGTCCATCTTCATACATTGGGTGGTCGTAATTGTCTATAAAAAAGTTTTTAGCTACGTGGGATTTTACAAATCCACACCTTTCGTAGAAACGAAGTATCGTGGGGCTATCGCCCGTTCCAACATATAATTCGTTTCCAGATTTTTTGTAGTAATCAGCGATAAATGAGATTAGCTGTTGACCATATCCATTCCGTTGATATTTAGGAACGGTTACAATATTCTTAATTTCATAAACGCCAGATTGTTCTTGTGTAACAACGCAAACTGCCTTAACATCATCATCACACAAGGCAAACATATCACCACGATACAAATATTTTTCTATCATACTTATCTGTTCATCCGCAATCAGTAGCAAATCCATGTACTTTATTTTATCGTTTTCATTAATTCTCAATATTTCCATTCGCAATTTCCCCTTTTCATTTCTCCATATCTTCCAAAAAAAACGAAATGGTTCTTTTGAATACGAATACTTGGCATCTAATTCGATTAATTTTTTCAACAATACAAAAATCACACAATCTATTTAGTTGATCCCACATCATTCTTAATGACTTGTAACTATTTCATGAAATTCTCCTGTTCAAAATATCATAATCCAATACCTCTCAAATACACATCTACTTTGAAAAGCCTCTGGTGTTTTGAACAGCAATCTAGATTTTGAAATGATATGGAATGGTTGTCACAACTACATCCTTCCGGAAAATCAAGTAAGTCTTGATTAATAGACTGGATTGGTTATGAAGAATGTTATGCCAAGGTTTTTTGGTGACAAACTGCGGAATGATCACTGTAACTTGCATATTATTGTCCTGTGCCTTGTTTTCAACAGTATCAATAAATTTCATTAATGGACGGATAATGCTACGATATTTCGAAAACATTGTCACAAGTTTGACATCTGGATGTAGTTCTTTCCACTTTTCTTCAAATCGTTTCTCATCTTCACGATCAAAGGACACGTAAACAGCATAGACATGGTCAGAAATAGACTGTGCATATCTTAATGAGTTCTCAACCACCTTCGTAATGCCTGCTACAGGTACGATCACGACATTGCCATTGTAGACTGGTAGTTCCTCCTCTGGATCAATTCGCAATTTCTTGCCAACTGACAGATAATGTAAATGTATCCTCCGAAATGTATATACAATTATCGGCAAGAAAATCAGTACAAACCATACCCTTTCGAGTTTGGTAATAAAGAACACTGCTAATACAACGAATGATATGATAGCCCCAACAAGATTTGCCAACATTTTTGGAATCCAACCCAAAGGTTTTTCTCTAAACCATTTCACAATCATTCCTGTTTGAGAAAGGGTAAATGGGATGAATACACCCACCGCATACAGAGGTATCAAGCTTTCTGTTTTGCCCTGAAAAATATATATCAAGATAATTGAAGCAACACCTAATGCAATAATTCCGTTTGAATAGCCGAGCCGATCACCACGAATTGTAAACATTCGTGGTATAAAACCATCTCTTGCAAGGTTAAAAGCAAGCTGTGGAAATGCTGAAAACCCTGTATTAGCAGCCAAAATCAGAATCGCTGTCGTCGCACCTTGAATGATAAAGTACATGAAATCGCGTCCAAAGGTTGTAGCTGCAATTTGTGAAACAACAGTTTCTTTTTCCTTTGGCCCAATCCCATAGTAGTAAGAGAGAAAAGTAATTCCAGTAAATAGAATCGCAAGTAGGAATCCCATTAATGCTAACGTTTTCGCAGCATTTTTCGGTGATGGTTCTTTGAAATTAGGAATCGCATTGGAAATTGCTTCAACACCTGTTAACGCTGAAGTACCAGAAGCAAATGCTCTTAAGAGTATGAATAAGGATACTCCTGCAACTGGTGTACCAATTGAAGGATGTAGACTTGGATCAATACTTCCAGTAACAACTTTAAAGACGCCCACGATAATCATAATGAAGATACATACTACAAATAGATACACTGGATACATCAATATTGAGGCTGACTCGGTTAGACCTCGCAAATTTAATAGAGTGATGATCACAACAAAGAAGGTCGCAATCGGTATTGTGTAGTCATGTAAGCTCGGAACTGCAGAAGTAAAGGCATCCGTACCTGCAGAAACTGACACGGCTACTGTCAAAATATAATCAACCAACAATGACCCACCGGCTACGAGCCCATAGTTGACACCGAGGTTTTCTTTGGAAACCATATATGCACCACCACCATGTGGGTAAGCATAGATAATTTGGCGATAGGAAATAATCAATGCTGATAACAAAATCAAAATCGCAATAGCTATCGGCAAATTGAACCAGAACGCAGCTGCCCCAAGTGTCGCAAGGACAATTAATATCTGCTCTGTGCCATATGCAACAGATGACAACGCATCTGAGGAGAGTATCGCTAACCCCTTTAGCTTCGAAAGTCTTTGTTCGCCCAATTCATCTGAAGTCATAGGCTTACCAATAAGAAGTCGTTTTAACGGTAACATGCTCGGCACCACCTTCTAAAAAATTCAAAATTAATCCAATTAATAGAATCATTTTATCACATTAGTTTTTAGTTCGTCATTGATTATTTCCCACTAATCCTAATTGTCGTTAGAAACTCCCTTGACCTCGTGGTCACCGCGGGAATGAAAATCGGGGGATACCCACTTCAATAGTAATGATATAAGATAGAAGTGCAAGTCAAAGGGTGAAGTATTATTGGTGGAAAAATCTATTTTCGTATAAAATGCAACTTGAAACTCCCGTTAAATTTACAAAAACGAGGAACAATTCACGAAGTATTTAAGGATTTTTAGCAAGTTTTAAGTTGAATTTCTATCGACAATTAGGATAAACCAAGCTATTTTTTTTAAAGTATGACTTCAACAAACCAAAAGGTAGCACATTTCTGTGCCACCCGAATTGCAAGGATTTTCCGACTACGGATTTCTTAGATTCGCTTCAACAATTTCCACCTTCACTGTTGGTTTGATTTCAACATTTCGATAATAGTCTTTTGATTTGATTTGTTCCCATGATTTTTGGTGAAAAGCCATCATCTCACGCCCTATCCCAAGTGCATCACAGTCTGCTTCTTTTAATTGTTCGAAAAGCTTCTCTGCTTTTTCGGTGTAATACTTTGAAAACATGGCTGCAATTTCATTCAACTCTTTTTTATCTTTAACGCCACTTCTAGTGTATTTCTTGATATCGACTTTCAAAGTCATCTGAATATCAACGGTTTCTTTCCCTTCCTTGACACCTTTAAATGTCTTGTCAGTACTGCTATCTCTAACTGAAACCAAGATTTTCTTTAGTTTATCTTTATTGGCAGTCCATGTGTGTTTACTATTTTTTTCACCCATAAATGCCAGCAGTAATCGTGTCAATTCTGGAGAAAGAGATTTCCCTGAGTAACCATCCTCCGCCATTAACGCTACACCACTTAATTGGAGATACCCTTTTTGTTTACTCTTCTTAATAAACGGAAGAATGTTATCAATGCCTGGATCAAATGACTTTGTGTGAACGATTTTTAATGTGGACTCTGGAATATTACGTAGCGAAATTCCGCTTTGTATGAGCTCACCTATATATTCATCTAATAATGGTGTTTTGTCTTTACGAAGCTTCAAAATATCATCCGCTTTTCCTTCAGCAACGGCTAAAGTCATTGAGAAGGATGACTTTGGACGATTGCCCCAAGCATTGATTAAGTCACTAAATTTGTCTTTAGCGTAGTCTTCCCCCATCACCATTACATGAATTTGTGAGAATTCAATTCCACCAGAGGTTTTTCCTAACCATTTCTCAAAACAAGTGTTTAATGTGTCTCCGGTCGATGTGATTTTCTCGTTCTCCGACTTGGTCTGACCCATGCTTGTACCCAATGGAATACGAATAATTGCCATCGCTTTTGTCTTTTCTTCAGCACTATCAAAACCAACGACAGTCGGCATACGAATATTTTTGAGTTCTATCTGATCCCAACAGCCAGTTAGAATGAATGAACAAAAAAGTAGTATAGGCATGATTTTTTTAAACATCTGTCTTCACCTCTTTCTTTATTAAAGAAATACAAAAGGTTACTAACGGAATTGCGATCGCCATCACAACAAAAAACCAATTGAGCACATTATGTAAGATCAAAACCCTTGCAATATTTGTGAAATTTAACGCTACTAGAAATAAACCAACCGCTATTATCCATGAAATAGATTTGATTTTGAATTTCTGACGGACAAGGTTATATACTTGATTATTGAGTAAGAAAGAATAGCTAATGAATCCAATAAACACTAACCATAGCCAAGGAATGAAGTATAGAATATCATAACGGCTAATAATTCCAATATTAAAGCTTTTTGCAAGTGTTAATAACGGGAAGTGAATGATATCAAGCTCTTCTTCATGAAAACTAATGATAAAAGAGAACGTGCCTAGTATTGCATTTAATGTAACAACGGCATTGGCAGCAGTTGCAGCAGTTAGCATTTTCTTTGCCTTATCTGTTTCAACATAACTCATATAATAAATCATTACCTCAAAACCTATCACAGAAGAAAGTGCGATCCATATTCCTTCTATAAAAGGACTCGCTCCTTTATTGAAAAAAGGAAACAGATACTCCAAATTCACATCTCCTAGTGAGAAAATGCATACAAATACTGTCACAATCACGAAAAAGGAACTGAGTCCATACATATATGAATGACTTTGCAAATCAAATCTTCCGGTCCAAAAAACGATTGTAATCCCAAGGAGTATAAAGACCCAAGTAGGAGTGAGTGGAAAATTAATCACATTCACTGATTTTGCAAACCTTGTTACTAGAAAGATGATAATGAGAAAAAAGTAGAGCGCATATAACAAATTCAAAGCATACCCAATTTTGTTACCAAAATAATAATTCAAGACATTGAATTTGTCTTCTTTTTTCATCTTAGTAACGCTATACCAGATCGCAACTATGATGAGCTGTTTAAGGATACCTGCTATCAAAACATCTAAGTAGGCAGTATTCCCTGCAACCTGGATAACATTTTTTTGATTGAAAATCATGAAAGTACTTATCTGTGTCATCAATAATACGAAGAAAAATTGGATAGGCGTAATGCTATTCTTTCTGATCATTTTCCCACGACCTCGAACCATATTCTTTTAATTGTTTAGTCCCCTTAATAATACTTTCCCTCTTATTCATTAGCCAAATGGGAATCCGAATGAAAATATCTCCTAACTGTCTAGGGCGTAATGGACCAATTGCTGCAAAATATGGTACTCCAAATGATCGCAAAGTGCATAAATGAAAAATAATGAAAAACAAACCTAAGGTTAAGCCAATGAAACCAAATAAATAAGCCAAGATCATCAATGGAAATCCTAATAGCCTTGTCGTGTTACTAATTTCAGTAGATGGTGCTGCGAATGATGTAATCGCAGTCATCGATACAACAATGATAATCACATTTGAGAGCAAGCCGGCTGCAACTACTGCTTGACCTATAAGAATCGCACCTACCAAACCAATTGTTGACGAAATTGGTTTCGGTAAGCGGATCGCAACTTCACGAATTAGTTCAATGACCAGTTGCATAATGAATGCTTCAGCAATTGGTGGCAAAGGTACACTATTTAGTGACGCCTGCATCGAAAACACGAGCTCAGTTGGGATCAACTCCATATGAAAAGAAACTAAAGCAATATAGAATCCTGGCAGTGTTAACGTGATGATGAAACCAAAATAACGAATCAGTCGAAGTACACTACTGAAATACCATCGACTATTATAATCTTCTGGTGCCTGATAGAATCCTGCAAAAGTTGAAGGCAGTATCAATACCACTGGACTGCCATCTAATACCAGAGCAATCTTACCATCCATTAAGTTGGCTGCAACCCGATCAGGACGTTCCGTATGTAGCATCTGTGGAAAAGGAGAAAATGGTGAATCCTCAATTGACTCAATTACAGAACCCGGATTTTGTAGAAAATCTGCTGAGATATAGCTGATTCGTCTCTCAACCTCCTTCAAGATTTTCTTATTAACAAGGTCATCTACATACATAATGGCAATCTTTGATTTTGTATACTCTCCCTTCACCTCGTACTTTACAGTTAACTGACTGCTTTCAATCCTTTTCCGAATTTGATAAATATTTAAAATAATGTTTTCAACAAAGCCATCATGTGCACCCTTCATCGCCTGTTCCGACAAGGACTCTGAAATTGGTCTTGATGCAGTAGAAGCGATGTCTAGCAAATAAATCGTTTTCGATGCGCTTGATATTAAGGCGCAATGTCCTTTTAGCATTTTTTCAACGGTAATTTGAATACTTTCAGTTTCTGAAACAGTTTTCGCTAAAATGACGTTCTTCCAATTAGATTTTTGTTGCTGTGTTAATGGTTCAAGCACATAGTTTTTCAATTTAATTTCATCAATTAAAGTATCAATGAACATCAGAGAGATTGATTCATCGTCCTTTTCAACTTCACGAACGATTAGATCAGCAGTTTGATGAAACTCTTCTTTAATATTTTCAATGATTTTTTCATGTGATTTTTTAAAAAGCGCCATAAATCCACCCCCGAGTCAACTCATAAACAGTAATATTCCCGTCAATTTCACAAATTATTTCAGTAATTTATACATCAGTGGAAATTCGTTGTCTTGTTAAACCTAGTTAAATTCAATGATTACTTCATAAAATCTATTATAAAATAGTTGCAAAAATTTATTTTTATGCATACAATTGATGTTAAGATTCACAATTGAATATTACCTCATCTTTCTGGTGAGGTAGAGGTTGCGGTTTTTAAGAGTATACTACTGGAGATGAAGAGAACATCTGCGATGGTAGTAGAAAGGAAAAACTGCCGAAGTGTGTAGCGTTCTCTACGTAGCATGCTGGGACTGTCTCCGAAAGGATCAGGACTGTCACAATTACTATTCCTAGTAGTAATTGTGTTGAGCTATCTTACGAAGGAAAATGGGATCAAGGATACCATTGTCGTTCATTCATGGTATTTTTTTATTTTCAAAAATAACTTCGATTTGATAGAAAACAATGAAATGGAGGAGAAAATTATGTCAGGTTTACAGAGCGATCACGGTAAAGGGCTACAAAGAAAATTACAAGCCAGGCATCTAGGGATGATCTCGCTTGGAGGGGCAATTGGGACTGGGCTCTTCTTGGCAAGTGGAAACGGACTGCATTCAGCAGGTCCAGCAGGAACATTAATTGCTTATGCAGTAATGGGCTTTATGGTTTATTTTATTATGACAAGCTTGGCTGAAATGGCTACATTTATGCCGGTTTCAGGATCATTCAGCACTTATTCTACAAAATTTGTTGATCCAGCATTCGGTTTTGCAATGGGCTGGAACTATTGGTACAACTGGGCAATTACTGTTGCAGCGGAACTTGCAGCAGTCGCGCTCTTCATGGATTATTGGTTTGATGATGTAAACCCAATCGTTTGGAGTGCAATCGCCTTAGCTATTATGTTTTCATTTAATGTTCTGTCTGTTAAAGGATTTGGTGAAGGTGAATATTGGTTTGCGATGATCAAAATCGTTGTTATCGTAGTATTCCTTGGTACATCGATCCTTCACATTATTGGTATTTTGGGTGGAGACAATCCTCCTGCTGGATTTGCGAACTTTAATATTGGTGATGGTCCATTTAATGGAGATTTCTTCTTTATGCTTGGTGTATTCATGGTCGCAGGCTTCTCATTCCAAGGTACAGAGCTTCTTGGTATCACTGCTGGTGAAGCGAAAGACCCTAAGAGAAGCATTCCATTAGCAATCAAAAGCGTCTTCTGGAGAATCTTGTTGTTCTATATTGTAGCAATATTTGTAATTGCGCTAATCATTCCTTATACTGATCCAAGACTTGCAGGTGGCGAAGTCATTACTAGTCCATTCACATTAGTATTTGAGCGAATCGGGATTGCCTTTGCAGCATCTGCTATGAATGCCGTTCTATTAACATCTGTTCTGTCAGCAGGTAACTCAGGTCTCTATGCAGCAACACGGATGTTATGGACTTTAGCAAAAGAAGGCAAGGCACCAAAGTTCTTATCTAAATTAAGTACTCGGGGTATTCCAATTAATGCTTTAATTGCTTCATCTTTGGTTGGAACAGTGGCCTTCCTTACGTCTGTCGTTGATAAGAGTGGTAATGTATATACTTGGCTAGTTGCAGCTTCTGGGATGTCTGGATTTATTGTTTGGTTAGGAATTGCGATTACCCATTACCGTTTCCGCCGTGCCTACGTTGCACAAGGACGAAGCTTAAGCGACCTACCATACCGGTCAAAATTGTTTCCATTTGGTCCTATCTTAGCCTTTGTTCTCTGTATGGTTGTCATCATTGGTCAATTCATTACTTATGACGAAAGAGACTTCTCGACTCTACTAACAATCTATATTGGATTACCTTTATTTATTGTCTTATGGCTAGGTTATAAATTTGTGAAGAAAACCAAAGTTGTACCACTTGAAGAATGTGACTTTACTTATGAAGAAGGTCAATAACAAATAGAAATCAACTGAACCAAAAACGTGCTACAAGCTCAATCCTGAGCTTGTAGCACGTTTTTGCAATTGTAAAATCAGTAGAACAGATTTGTAATTTGTACAAGTTTGCTTCGTTGAAAAAACCTTGGAGAATTCAAGTAGAATCTACTTGCATTCTTATTCCGATACACACTTAATCGTTTAATCCCTTTCCATCGAAGATTAAGTCCATGCATTTCTCAATTCTTGATTCCCGAGTTTTAGACTGCTTCGGAGCTGCAAAATGTAGCAAATATGCTCTTTGTCGCCCTGGTGTCAAAGCTTCAAATGCAACTTTTAATTCGGGAATCCGATCTAATTTCACTTGGAATTCTTCAGGAATTGTGTATTCAACACTCTTCTTGAAATCCACTTTCAATCCAGCTTTTTCAACTTCTATTGCTTCAATAATGTAAGCTTTTATTATAGGTTCCAACTGATTTATTTCTTGTATAGTAGTGAAGCGAATCTGTCGCCCTGCTTGAACATTTTCAGTTTGTTGAATGAGAATACCATTAGCATCTTGTAATAGTGCACCCTTCATAAATAGAAGCGCGCAGTATTCCTTAAAACCATGAATTAGCACAATGTTATTGTTTTCAAAAGTATAGCAAGGATTTCCCCATTTCAATTCCTCAGTCAATTGACAATCTAGAACGATTGCTCTTAATTTCGTCATTTCTTCCTGCCACTTTTTTTCTCTACTTAAATATGCATCAATCTTTGGATTATTCAATTCATTTGTCATTAAGGCTACCTCTTCAATTAGTGATTAGCTGACAAGTTAGAAGTCTGCATCTATCAAAATGGCTTTGTGCCATCAATTCGATAGACAGAATCTACTACTAAGTCAAGATGACATTTTTGCATAATTCACATGCCTTGTCAAATATGATGGAAAACCAAAATGCATCTGAAGTAATTTGGCTTTACTTTAAAAACGCACCTCCAAGTGTTGACATTTCTTGTCTAACACTTGAGGTGCACGTTATCCGACATCATCAATAAAATATTCGCAATTATTTTCTGGCTATTGTTCTAATGGAATTTCTGTTTCGTCATCAAGAATATCTGTAGGTGTGGCAGTTTCATCATTTGCCAACTCTTCTTCCAATCCATTGTTTTGTGGAAGAACAGTGTTCACCTCTTTAATTGGTTGATTTGCACGTTCTGCTTTTAAATTTTCATACGCCGCATACACTTGTTGTGCAATTTCAAGGTTCAATTGGTGCCCTTTCTTCCCTTGATATGCCCAGGGAACAACAACTGAAAATGCAATTTCAGGGTTCGATGCGGGTGCATAACTCACAAAGGTAACATTAATAGTTGGCGTGTTTTTTTCATCCTTATTTGCACCATCATAGAAGGCCTGAGCTGTTCCAGTCTTTCCAGCAGGTTCATACCCTGCTCTGGCAAAATAGGAGCTTGCCGTTCCTGATGTAGTGACGAGTCGGAATCCAGTTTGAACTCTTTCGATTTCAGCATCAGTATTCTCAATGTGATTTAGTATCACAGGTTCGTATTCATAATAAAGTGGGCCAAGAGTGCCCTCCTCAGTTGTTGGCTCATGTACTTCCTTCAAGATATGTGGCTGAATGCGGTAACCACCATTTGCGATCGTCGAAACATATTGTGCCATTTGTAGTGGTGTGTATGTATCATACTGACCAATCGCTAAGTCTAACAGCAAACCACCAACACGTTCATTTCCCTTTGTTCCAAGTCTTTCATTTGGTAAATCAATACCAGTCTTTACCCCTAATCCAAACTGTGCATAGTGATTTCGCATAATGTCAAATGCTTCTGGATTAATTTTCAATGGCCCATTTGGAACATATTGATTTACGCCACCGATTTTCATAGCAGTTCTGAACATGTAAACGTTTGAAGATAATCGTAATGCAGTTAAATCATTGACACGACCCATATTTCGATAAGATGATTTTTCCTTTGTAGCAGCAAAATGAAGTGGTTCATCCATATATTCTGAACCTAACTCAATTGCACCTGTACTATACCCTGTAAGTACAGTAGCACCTTTTACCGAGGAACCCATCGCATAGGAAGTTGTGAAAGCACCTGATGCCATGTCAATGATCTCTGGTTGCAAGGTTTCCTCGTTAATGACATATTGTTTTCCAGCCATGGAGAGTATTTCTCCATTCTTCGGGTTAACAACAACAACAAAAGCGCGATCAAGTAAAGCGCTATTGCCGCCACTCTTGTATTTTGTCAATCCATTAGAAATTATTTCTTCACATTTTTGTTGAAACGCCATATCAATGGTCAACATCAAATCCTTGCCACGATTGCCAGAAATCGTTTGGCTCTCTCCGACAAGATTCCCTGCTTTATCAGTTGTATTAATAACTTTTTCTTTTTGACCCCTTAATAAATCTTCATATTGCTTTTCCAAATACGATTTACCCACTCGGTCATTCCGGTCATATCCCCTTGATAAATAATAGTCTATATTTTCAAGTGGTAATCCCTCTTGGCTTGTAGAAACATTTCCGAGAATGGTTTTGAGTGTTTTGTCATAATTGTACTTTCGATTCCAGTCAATCGTTGTATCAACTCCCGGAAGATCAGATAGTCGTTCACTAACAATGGAGAGTTCATCTAAAGTCACATCTGTGTTCTTAACAACCTGAGGTGAAAGCGCTGAGGCTTTATCGAAAGAATTATAAATTCCCATTATTTTCTTGTCTGTTTCTGTAAAAGCATTTACTTGATCTATTGGAAGTCGCTCTAACTGCATTTTATAGGTGTCAGCATTCTTGAGCTCACCTTTATCGACTTTTTTCCTTTCATCTGTTGTAATAAGAGCAACTGCCTGCTCTGGATTCTTCAAAATCCAATAGTTTTTCATATCCTTCTCACTAATTTTGGAATAATCAAAAGCAATAATTCCAGCTAGTTTCTCAGCAGTCTGGAGCATTTCCTTTTTTGTAGTAGCTTGAGTTCTTGTGTAAGTAATTGCATATTTCGGCTCATTATCAACAATTAGATTTCCATAGCGGTCATAGATTTTCCCCCTTGGAACAGGTTTTTCTACAATCAACTGTTTGGTTTGTGTAATTTCTTTCGACAAACCGGGGCCATCAATGATTTGCAAAAATCCTAAATTCAAAATCAGTGCAAAAAACAGCACAAATACACTAAAGAACACCACATTAATTCTAATTGGTAACGTCAGTTTTCTCTTTTTCTTTTTTTTCACCAAAATCAGCATCTCCAATACGAAACAATTCTTATCTATTCAATTATTTTAATCAATTATTCGAATTTAATAAAGAGTTTATTCAAGTATTTATAGAATAGTGAAAAACATTGTCACTTTCTATTGATTTTTTTAACAAAATGAGTCTATTTTATATTGGTTTGAACGACTTGTAACACAGTGCTTTCAAATTTTGAATCGACTCAAGTACTTTAATTAATTTCTCATCCGACTTGATAGGGTTAAAATAGTCACAATTCAATTGTCAAAAAAAAAAGCCCTATTGCTAGAGCTTTCAAATCTCAATCATTTTATTTAGCTGAATAGTATCGTCTTGCTACTTCATCCCAGTTTACAACGTTCCAGAATGCTGAAATATAGTCAGGACGGCGGTTTTGATAGTGTAAATAATAAGCATGTTCCCAAACATCAAGACCAAGGATTGGTGTCTTACCTTCCATGATTGGTGAGTCTTGATTTGGTAAGCTCGTTAATTCGAGTTCCCCATTGCAAACTGAAAGCCATGCCCAGCCAGAACCAAATCGTGTAGTTGCAGCTTTTGTAAACTCTTCTTTAAAGGCTTCAAAGCTCCCAAATTTAGCTTTAATGGCTGTTGCCAATTGTCCTGATGGTTCGCCACCACCATTTGGTGAAAGAATTGTCCAGAACAAGCTGTGATTCGCATGTCCGCCACCGTTATTTCTAACTGTGGTACGAATAGATTCTGGTAGCAGGTTAACATGAGAAATTAACTCTTCCACTGTTTCCTTTTGTAATTCTGGATGCGCTTCTAAAGCTGCATTTAAGTTGTTAATGTACGCCTGATGGTGTTTAGTATGATGGATATTCATCGTTTCCTTATCAATGTAAGGTTCTAATGCATCATATGCATAAGGTAAAGCTGGTAATGTAAATGCCATGTTATCACTCCTATTATCATCAAAAATCATTCTAAATTAGAATAATTATTGACTAGATATTAAAATTCTATCAGGTTTTATCAATTGATTCAATATTTTTGCATTAAAAAAGAGTTTAACTTGTTTTTTCATCTCTATTTCAGCTACAATAATGCTATTACAGAACAAGGTGATGATAATTTGAACATTTTTCGTCAATTTTTATATTCACTTTATGATTTGAAAAAAGTATCCACATTCCGCTTTTTCAAAATCGGTAAGGCAATCAGATTTGTTTTTTTAATGGCGTTTATTTACATCATACCAAGCGTAGTATACTGGACAGACTTTGCCTTCCAAATAAAAAATGAGTATAACAATTTTTTTCAGCAAGATAAACATCATTTCGAAATTGTTGATGGTACTTTAACAACTGATTTAGTGGGCTCGCATTATAATGATATTAAAGATGTTACCTTTATGTTGAATGCTACAGAAGAAATATCTAGTTCTGATGTTGGCCTGATGCATGATGCAAATGTTGCATTTTTGAAGGACCGCTTTGTCCTTGCCGACAATTCTAATTTCTTTGAATTCCCTTATCAACAATTAGTTATCGGAGATATTGATGATCAACAATTAACTGAAAATTTCTTTCCAAATTTACATATTTTCATTTTTGTTGCAGCTCTCATATTTTTCTTTTTTTTCGCAGCTGCATTTTTCTTCCTAGTCACAATCCTTTCTGTGCTTGGAAATATGATTTGCCAAACCATGAGCCGCCCTATGCCTTATGAACAAGTTTGGAAACTAATGGCTTATTCAATTGCCATTCCAGTCACCTATCTGAGTATTGTTGCAATGCTTCAAATGAATGCACAATTTAAGTTTTCAATTAGCTGGATACTTTCCTTAGTAATTTTCATTCTCATTGTTAGAACGATTCCAAAGAAATCCACAACATAATTCTATACAAATAAAATCTAGCATATATTGTCCAATATATTCGTGTAGCAATGTCTATGCAAAAAAAATGGAGGACAATGCATGTTAAGATTTTTTTTGTTGATTTTCGTTGTGGTAATTGGTTATGCAGCCTATATTGATATTTCTCACGGCTCCCTGCCGTTTCGTAATACTGCAAAGGCCAATAATGTGAATTCCATACCCTATTATGTGAAAGAAATCAAACCTGGTGATACAGTCCTTTCTCTTGTAGAGAAAACTGAAGATAGCTTACCTGTAGCAATAGAAGATATCATTTCAGATTTTGAAGAATTAAATGATGGCTTATCTCCTGAAAAAATCTTGATTGGAAGAAGTTATAATATCCCAGACTATTGAAGCACCTTTTGGTAAGCTAAGTCTTAGGTTTATAATCAATGCACCTAGGAATATCCTGGTGGAAATCTAAGTGGCAGTCCCAAATTAGTAGTAAAAGCTCTGGCTTCAGGTCATGCTAGGTTCATGGCAGTAGAATCTCGGGCGACACATACTTGTCTGATCTATGTTTCAAAATGCTATCTAACACCTTTATCTTACGCTGTCCGTCCAATCAAAACGGGACAAGAACTCAATCTTTCTTGTCTTCTATTTGAGTTCTTTGTTAGAATAACATTGGAAGACAAAACGAGGAGGAGTATTCATGATTACTCACCGCACGAAAACGAAACCTGTTAAAGTCGGCAACCTAACTATTGGTGGTGCCGATCAAATAATTATTCAGAGCATGACTACAACCAAAACACATGATGTTGCCGCAACTGTTGCTGAGATTAAGCGATTGGAGGAGGCTGGCTGCCAAATCGTACGTGTCGCTTGTCCAGATGAGCGAGCCGCTCATGCGATTGCAGACATCAAAAAACAAATCAATATCCCACTTGTGGTTGATATTCATTTCAACTATAAATTAGCACTTATCGCTATTGAGGGTGGTGCAGACAAAATTAGAATTAATCCAGGAAATATCGGCAAAAAGGAAAAAGTCGAGCAGGTTGTCAAGGCTTGTAAAGCAAAAGGCATTCCAATTCGAATTGGTGTGAATGCTGGCTCATTAGAAAAGCATTTGCTTGAGAAATATGGATACCCTACAGCTGATGCGATGGTGGAAAGTGCCCTACACCATATCAAGATTCTTGAGGACCTGGATTTTTACGACATTATTGTTTCGATGAAAGCTTCGGATGTTCGTTTGGCAATTGAGGCTTATGAAAAAGCTGCTAAAGCATTTGACTACCCACTTCATCTTGGTATCACAGAGTCAGGAATTCTATTCTCAGGTACGGTCAAAAGCTGTGCTGGTTTAGGAGCAATCATTAACATGGGGATTGGTAACACAATCAGAATTTCTTTAAGTGCAGATCCCGTTGAAGAAATCAAAGTTGCCCGAGAATTGTTGAAAGTGTACGGTTTACTCTCAGATGCAGTTACACTGATCTCTTGCCCAACTTGTGGTCGAATAGAGATTGACTTAATTTCGGTCGCAAATGAGGTTGACGAATATATTTCCACAATTAAAGCACCTATTAAAGTAGCTGTACTTGGATGTGCTGTTAATGGACCTGGTGAAGCGCGCGAGGCAGATATCGGTATTGCAGGGGCTCGCGGCGAAGGTTTGTTATTTAGGCATGGCGAGATCATACGAAAAGTTCCTGAGAAAGATCTGGTCCCAGAACTAAAGAAGGAAATAGATAAACTTGCTGAAGAGTATTTTGCCAAAATGAAGACAACTACTTGAAACATAGAAGATCAAAGACAAACTCAAATGACGCCTCTCAGCGCCATTTGAGTTTTTTGTTAAAACCAATTGAATGAAGTCCAGAAATATTGCATGAATAGAGAAGCCAAACCAATAATAATGGCTGTCACACCCAGTGCAGAAGATTTCTTTGCAAACCCAACAATACCGAGTATGATACCCATTATTGCAAAGGTTGTCGGCATCCAGAACATTGAAAGAACAGCAAATAGGATACCTACATAACTCCAGACAGCTCCACTACCCATCGTTTCTCCAGCAGCTTTTCTATTGTAAGATGTTGAATCTACAAATTCTGCTGAGGTTTCTTCTCTGTAGTCATCCAACCCGTTTTTCAGTCCGTGATTATCATCCATTGTTTTACCTCCACTTCTAGAATTACAAGGAAACGAAATCAATCCTTGTGATAGAAGCGCTATT
>JAVBKB010000090.1:0-20047 GCA_031554275.1 Caryophanales bacterium
AGTAACTGGACCAGGTAATCGTCCATTGAAATCGCTATCGCATATGTTGAAGGGTAAACAAGGTCGTTTCCGTCAGAACCTATTGGGGAAGCGTGTTGATTATTCAGGACGTTCTGTAATTGTAGTTGGACCTAACTTGAAGATGTACCAATGTGGATTACCAAAAGAGATGGCACTCGAACTTTTCAAACCTTTCGTAATGAAAGAGATGGAAAATAGAGACCTTGCTAAGAATATTAAAGCGGCCAAACGTAAAATTGAACGCTTGGATGATAGTGTTTGGGACGTTCTGGAGTCTGTTATTAGAGAGCATCCAGTTCTTCTGAACCGTGCACCAACGCTACACAGATTGGGTATTCAAGCATTTGAACCGATCCTTGTTGAAGGCCGAGCAATCCGTCTGCATCCGTTAGTTTGTACTGCATATAATGCAGACTTTGACGGTGACCAAATGGCTGTGCACGTACCTTTATCAGATGAAGCGCAAGCAGAAGCACGGATTCTGATGTTAGCTGCACAAAACATCTTGAATCCGAAAGATGGAAAACCAGTTGTTACCCCTTCTCAAGACATGGTATTAGGAAACTACTACTTAACACTTGAGAGACCTGGCGCACCTGGCGAAGGAATGATTTTCAAAGATTCACATGAAGCATTGTTAGCCTATCACAATGGCTATGTGCACTTACACACTAGAGTGGCAGTACATGCTGGTTCTTTAAAGAATCAAACTTTCACAGAGAAACAAAATACACAATTAATTATTACAACTGTGGGTAAAATTATTTTTAATGAAATCTTGCCCAAATCGTTCCCATATATCAATGAACCAACTAAGTCAAATCTTGAAGTTAAGACTCCTGAGAAGTACTTTATTGAAAGAGGCGCGAATGTTAAAGAAATTATTCTTTCTCGCGAAGTTGTTTCACCTTTCAAGAAGAAGAGTCTTGGAGACATCATTGCTGAAGTGTTTAAGCGCTTCCATATTACTGAGACTTCTAAGATGTTGGATCGTCTGAAGGATTTAGGATTTAGATATTCGACAAGAGCTGGAATTACCGTTGGTGTTGATGACATCGTGGTATTACCTGAGAAAGAAGTCATCTTAGTTAAAGCGCAACAGAAAGTTGATACAGTTCTAAAGCAATTCCGTAGAGGTTTAATCACGGATGAAGAGCGTTATGACCGTGTTATTGCAATCTGGAGTGAGGCGAAGGATGAAATTCAAGGCAAATTGATGGAGTCGCTCGATCATATGAATCCTATTTTCATGATGAGTGATTCAGGTGCCCGTGGTAACGCATCTAACTTTACGCAATTAGCAGGTATGCGTGGTTTGATGGCGAATCCAGCTGGACGAATCATTGAGATTCCGATCAAATCTAGTTTCCGTGAAGGATTAACCGTACTTGAGTATTTCAACTCAACACATGGTGCGCGTAAAGGTCTTGCCGATACAGCACTTAAGACTGCTGACTCTGGATACCTAACACGCCGTTTGGTAGATGTGGCACAGGATGTAATCGTTCGTGAAGACGATTGTGGCACTGATCGAGGACTTCTAGTTGCTGCTTTAAAAGATGGCAATGAAATTATTGAAAGCCTTGAAGAACGTCTGATTGGTCGTTACGCTCGCAAAAAAGTACTTCATCCAGAAACTGGAGCAGTCCTTGTGGATGAAAATGAAATGTTCGCTGAGGATGTATCAGCTAGGATTGAAGAGCTTGGTGTCGAAGAAGTCTTGATTCGGTCGGCATTTACTTGTAATACACGTCATGGTGTTTGTAAGAAATGCTATGGTCGGAATCTTGCAACTGGGCAAGAGGTCGAGGTTGGTGAAGCAGTCGGTATTATTGCTGCACAATCAATCGGAGAGCCTGGAACGCAGTTGACAATGAGAACATTCCATACGGGCGGGGTAGCCGGGGATGATATTACTCAAGGTTTGCCGCGGGTACAGGAATTGTTTGAGGCACGTAACCCTAAAGGACAAGCGTTAATTTCTGAAATTGATGGTGTTATCACTGAGATCGTTGAGGTTCGTGAGAAACAATCTGAACTCACAGTACGTGGAGAAGTCGATACACGAACTTATGCAGCGCACTTTGGTGCCCGCTTGAAAGTGACAGAAGGGATGGAAGTGAAACGCGGTCAAGTATTGACTGAAGGTTCAATCGATCCAAAAGAATTATTGAAAGTCACTGATGTTCGTACTGTTCAAGAGTACTTGTTAAAAGAAGTGCAAAGAGTATATAGAATGCAGGGCGTTGAAATTGGCGATAAACATATTGAAGTTATGGTTCGTCAAATGATGAAGAAGGTTCGCGTAGTCGATGCTGGAGACACTGAGGTACTTCCTGGAACACTTATGGATGTAAATCAATTTACCGTTGCCAATGCCGACACTTTAATTAATGGTGGTAACCCAGCAACTGGTAGACCAGTGTTGCTTGGTATTACAAAAGCATCTTTGGAAACAGATTCGTTCTTATCGGCGGCATCTTTCCAAGAAACTACACGTGTATTGACGGATGCGGCAATTAAAGGGAAACGTGATGAACTTCTAGGATTGAAGGAAAATGTAATCATCGGTAAGTTGATACCTGCTGGAACAGGAATGCCTCGATACCGTAAGGTAATCCCGATTCCAATCAAGGCAAATAATGAAGAATTAGTAGAACTTGCAGGTTCAGAAACATAGTAATTATATTTTAAAATGAAGTTAGCGGACCCGTTTTCCGCTAGCTTTCTTTTATTTAGGCTTCGAACACTGGCACAATTGGAATGCGAGGCGAGCGCTACTCACTTGTTTCCTGTGAAAAATATGGAGTAGAAATGACGAAAATTCTAACCTGTTTTGTCAGTCAAGTCTTGTATACGCTTGGTATGCCTCGCCATTCACACACAAAGAAATTTTCTCTCATTTCAAAACAGGTAACAGGATCAATAAATATTTCAGAAGTGCTGTAGGTAACTTTGAGTGAAAAAACAAGGGAAGTTAAGTGAATTTCATGGAATTAATAGGGCTGAAAATCCGCAATGTCCGCAAGGAAAAAAAGATGACAATAGTTGATCTAGCAATCGGATTCATCCTATACCTGTTTGTTAAGCCAAACAAAACAGCTAATCGGACATAGCGCAACTTGTTGTTTTGAATAAAAATGCTGTCGAGAAAAGCAATTTCTCGGCGGCTTTTTTTAAAAATTATTGCAGATAGAATGTGGATACACTATACTTAGCTTTAACTTCTAAAAACGAACGAAGGGGTTCAAATGGATAAAGACTTTAAAGTATTTTTTTTAACTAGCCTACTCACAGTGTTTTCATTTTTGGTGATTTCACTGAGTTTGATGTTCTATTTAGAGCATAAAGATCAGCAGGAATACGAGAAGGTAAGCATAGCGAAAGTTACAGAACACCTTTACAATAAGGGCTATTTGGATTCCGATATCGCTTCTTTAGAAGTGCAATTGGACGAGCAAAAACAAGGGAAAAGCGCAATAGATGTTGAGGTTGAGTTTCTCGATGAAACGGGAAAATTGTATACATACAAGTATTTCTTTAAAGCTAATATTGTAAAACAAACCAACGCAGAATCCGATAAGCATCGCGAGACTGAGACTGAAAAGATAGAATCAACTGAGTAGCTAGTGGGGTATCTTTCGACAATCTGGTTAGCGGATTTACTTGTTGGTAAATTCCTTTTTGAAGAAGTGTTCAAATACTCCCAGAATTAATGCCGGATTTTTGTGAGAATAATCCATTTTAGACATCAGAAAAGAAATTCGCAATTTGAAAGCAAACTCCTAAGTTTCCGGCAGGTTATACAAAATCTAGGTTAGGGGAATGAAGTTAGAATGGATAAGCAGAGACAAAGGGAATTGAAAGAGCAGTACAAAGAGATGAAAACGTACTTAGGAGTGGTTCAACTCACAAATCAAACAAATGGTAAATTATACATAGCAGCTGTTAGGAATGTAAAGAATATTTGGTTGAGGCTGAAAATGCAGTTGGATACGGGAAGTCATGCCAATTCTGAGCTACAAGCGGACTGGAAGAGTTGTGGAGAAGAGGCGTTTGTCTACAAGGTAGTGGAGGAAAAAGAGCATAGCCCACAAATGGATTTGAAATGGGAGACAAAAGTCTTAGAGAAGAAATGGCTTGACCTGCTTCAACCATATGGGGACAAAGGTTACAATAAGCCGCCAAAAGAATAGGGAAGGCATCCGCCACGGTGCAGTTTTGAAATTCGTACGAGGAGCAGAATAGATGATTAGGTACTTCAGAAAAACTCAAATTACATACTTGCTTTTATTGACTTTTTCCACTACTGTTTCATCTTTATTATTATTCCCGCTTAAATGGACAAATTCTTCTGGCGATATAAACCATACTGCTGGGCTGTTTTTTTTCCAGCATCCTGTGGAAAGTGCTGGATTGGCAAATTTCGTTTTTTTTCTCGCGATAATAGTTTCAGGCATAATATCAGGCGCTTTTGCGATTCGGTTAGCACGGAAGGAATTCAAAAAAATACTCAATATTCTCTACGAAGAGTGTAATCCCCAAAAATATTTAGAACATCTTTCACCACTTTTGACAAGAGGTGAAAAGAACAGTAGTGTAAAACGCACCATTCAATCAAATTATGCAGTTGGACTAAGTGCTTCAGGGGATAATGAAGCTGCCATTCAAATGATGGAGGATTTGTTAACAAGACCGATGAAAAAGCGGTTTTTAATAGTTAAAGCTATTTTTTATCGAAATGCAAGCATGTATTACTGCCAGAACAGCTATAATTTGATGAAAGCAAAGGAAATGCTTCAAAAGGGTAAAGAGATTTTACTTCAAAATCAGGATAACCGTTTGTACGAAAACTACAAAATACATTTCTATGATGCGGAAAATATCATTTTATTTTATGAAGGCGACTATCAAACGACTCTGAAACATTTTGCAAATGCGCTAGTGTTGGCAAAAAGTAAATATAGTAAAGTTAACACAAATTTTATGTTGGCAAGGATATATGAAAAGCTTGGTGATATCACTCAACAAAAAGAGCGTTTAAATTTCGTTGCTGAAGAAGGAAATTCTTTGCAAATAGCGATTGAGGCGAGAGAACTTTTGAAGCGTATCAACTAGTATTCAGGTGAACCTTTCGTTTTATGTTGTTTGGATATCCTGAAGTAATATTTGGTGGTGAAAAGTAGTTTAAAGTATCTAAAAGTTTCATATAAATCAACTGATGAACCATAGCCAACAAAGGCGGGACTTACTACGTGCTGAAAAGGTCTTGGGTGGAGTGCAATCTTGGAAACTGCTACACTATAGTAAATTCACCAATGAAGAAAATGAGATGATCATTATGCAAATGAAATTGTATATTCCAGTATTAGCTGTTTGTCTTATGCTAATATTAATACTGCCAAGTGGAAAAAGTATATGGGTGGCATTGCTATTGGGAATAGGCGTAATTACATACGATGCATGGAAATATTTTAGTAAGAAAATGAGATGATCATTATGCCAATGAAATTGTATATTCCAATATTAGCTGTTTGTCTTATGCTAATATTAATACTGCCAAAGTGGAAAAAGTATATGGGTGGTATTGCTAATGGGAATAGGCGTAATTACATACGATGCATGGAAATATTTTAGTAAGAAAAAGAGATGATCATTATGCAAATGAAATTGTCCATTCCAGTATCAATTGTTTGTCTTATGCTAATATTAATACTCCCAAGTGAAAAAAAGTATATATCATTATTTCCATTGATTATAGCCGCAATAGGCGTAATTGCATACGATGCATGGAAATATTTCAGGAATAGGTATAGTCAGTAGCTTATCCGGCCTTGTCAGAGCGGCGCCAATCGGGTTGTGCTTTCCATGCCGATCGACGGCACCTAACCAAGAGGCATAAACCGAACTAAAAACTGTTGACAACTCACAGCCGATAGTGGTAGAATCTTTAAGCGTGTTTATTAGGGAAAACATCTTTTTCTAATGAACAACAGTACATGTCGTTTTTGCGAAAATCGCAAAGACTTTGTTTTTACCCAAAAATGAATCACCTGGATGTGTGGAACTAGAGATTGTATGAAATGATCGATTTAATCAGGAAGTACAAATGGTAGACTGCACGAAATGAACAAGTTAGAGAGGAGGAAAAATCATGCCTACAATTAACCAATTGGTTCGTAAACCACGTAAGTCAGCTGTGGAGAAATCAAAATCACCAGCACTTAACAGGGGTTACAACAGCTTTAAGAAGTCGCAAACTGATGTGTCTTCTCCACAAAAGCGTGGTGTATGTACTCGTGTGGGTACAATGACACCAAAGAAACCGAACTCTGCCCTACGTAAATATGCTCGTGTACGCTTGTCTAATGGTATCGAGGTTACTGCGTATATCCCAGGAATCGGACACAATCTTCAAGAGCATAGTGTGGTGCTAATTCGTGGAGGCCGTGTGAAAGACTTACCAGGGGTACGTTATCACATCGTTCGTGGAGCACTTGATACTGCGGGAGTAAACAATCGTATGCAAGGGCGTTCTAAATACGGAACAAAGCGTCCAAAGCCGCCTAAGGCGTAATAGACGTTGCCTATTGATAGAATTCCACTTTTATAATAACCAATTATGAAAGCCAAATCGAAATTCAATAGAAGCTATTGAATTAAAGAAAATCCAATGAAAGGGGGAGTATTGATGCCTCGTAAAGGTCCTGTTGCAAAGAGAGATGTATTGCCAGATCCGATTTACAGCTCGAAGTTAATTACAAAGCTTATTAATAAAATGATGATCGACGGAAAAAGAGGAACTTCTCAAAAGATTCTTTATTCCGCGTTCGATATGATTGCTGAAAAAACTGGTAAACCTGCTATAGAAATCTTCGATACAGCATTAAAGAACATTATGCCTGTATTAGAAGTTAAAGCACGTCGTGTTGGTGGTGCAAACTACCAAGTGCCAATTGAGGTGCGACCTGACAGACGCGTAACACTTGGTCTGCGTTGGTTAGTAAACTACGCAAGACTTCGTGGTGAGAAAACAATGGAACTTCGCTTAGCGAATGAAATTATGGACGCAGCAAATGGTACTGGCGCATCTGTAAAGAAGCGTGAAGACACACACAAAATGGCAGAAGCGAACAAAGCGTTTGCACACTACCGTTGGTAGGAATATTATTGAGACTCGGACAAAGAGCATGTTAGAGAATCTGATCATGCGATTTGTTGAGTTGAATGAAAAAATTACACGCTTGTTAGTACAAACTAGCAGGCATAATATCTAAGGAAGGAGATGGGTGAAGAAAAATGGCAAACAGAGAATTCTCCCTAGAGAAAACTAGAAATATCGGAATTATGGCACATATTGATGCCGGAAAAACAACAACAACTGAGCGTGTTCTTTTCTATACAGGACGTATTCACAAAATTGGAGAGACCCATGAGGGAGCTTCTCAAATGGACTGGATGGCACAAGAACAAGAGCGTGGTATCACAATCACTTCTGCTGCTACAACAGCTCAGTGGAACAACCACCGCATTAATATTATCGACACACCTGGTCACGTAGACTTCACGATAGAGGTTGAACGTTCACTTCGGGTACTAGATGGCGCAGTGGCTGTACTTGATGCACAATCAGGCGTTGAACCACAAACTGAAACAGTTTGGCGTCAAGCAACAACTTATGGAGTACCCCGAGTTGTATTCGTTAACAAAATGGACAAAATCGGAGCGGATTTCTTCTACTCAGTTAAAACGTTACATGAACGTTTAGAAGCAAATGCACACCCAATTCAAATCCCAATCGGAGCCGAAGACCAATTCAATGGAATCATTGACCTCGTTGAAATGAATGCAACAATGTATAAAGATGAAAAAGGTGAAAACCTTGAAATCACTGAGATACCTGCTGAATATGTGGATCAAGCAAATGAATGGCGCGAGAAACTTATTGAGGCAGTTGCAGAATTAGATGAGGAATTAATGGAGAAGTACCTTGGTGGGGAAGAACTTACCAATGAAGAGATCAAAGCGGGTATCCGTAAAGGAACTTGTAATGTTGAATTCTACCCAGTTATCTGCGGAACTGCCTTTAAGAATAAAGGTGTTCGTAAGATGTTGGATGCGGTAATTGATTACCTACCATCACCTTTAGATGTACCGCCTATCAAAGGGCATGATGCAGATACTGATGAAGAGGTAACACGTAAAGCAGATGATAATGAGCTATTCTCAGCCTTGGCGTTCAAAGTTATGACAGATCCTTATGTAGGAAGACTAACATTCTTCCGCGTATATTCTGGCACACTTGATTCAGGGTCATACGTTAATAACTCTACTAAAGGCAAGCGTGAGCGTATCGGTCGTATCCTGCAAATGCATGCAAATAAACGTGAGGAAATTTCAAAAGTTTACTCAGGTGACATTGCGGCTGCAGTTGGTTTGAAAGATACAACAACTGGCGACACACTTTGCGCTGAAAAAGATACTGTAATCCTTGAAAAAATGATATTCCCAGAACCAGTTATTCAGCTTTCAATTGAACCTAAGTCAAAGGCTGACCAAGACAAATTGTCAACAGCTCTTGTGAAGCTTCAAGAGGAAGACCCGACATTCAAAGCGCATACTGATCCTGAAACAGGTCAAACCATTATTGCGGGTATGGGTGAATTGCACTTAGATATTCTTGTTGACCGTATGAAACGTGAATTCAATGTTGAAGCAAATGTGGGTGCACCACAAGTTGCCTATCGCGAAACATTCCGTGGGACAGCAGAAATCGACTATAAGTATGCAAAGCAATCAGGTGGTCGTGGTCAATATGGTCACGTTGTCATTGAGTTCATGCCTAATGAACCGGGCGGTGGCTTTGAATTTATCAATAACATTGTTGGTGGTGTTATTCCTCGTGAATACATCGGGCCAGTTCAAGCGGGTCTTGAAGAAGCAATGGGACGAGGCGTTCTTGCTGGATTCCCACTTGTTGATATCAAGGCAAGACTTTTCCACGGTTCGTATCACGATGTTGACTCATCTGAAATGGCGTTTAAATTAGCGGCATCAGGAGCACTTAAGCAAGCTGCTTCTAAATGTAACCCAGTGTTACTTGAGCCAGTCATGCGTGTTGAAATTGTTATCCCTGAAGAATACATGGGCGACATTATGGGCGGTGTAACTTCTCGTCGTGGACGTGTAGAAGGAATGGAAGCTCGTGGTAATGCACAAGTTGTTCGTTCAATGGTTCCACTTTCTGAAATGTTTGGTTATGCAACATCACTTCGCTCTAGCACACAAGGTCGTGGAGTTTTCTCAATGCACTTTGACCACTATGAAGAAGTACCGAAAAGCATTTCTGAAGGAATTATCAAGAAATTCAAAGGTGAATAGAAAAGGTGAGCAGTGGGCGAAATCCCCACTAACACCTATAAATTCGGAATTGATTTTCCGAGCAGATTGAAGTATAACTATTTATGTAAGCTAGCGGGCGTGCCTGCATAAGCACACATAGAACAAACCAGGCTTTACTGGTAAACAAAAAACAAAAAAACAACATATATTAGGAGGCTTTTTAGAAATGGCAAAAGAAAAATTTGACCGTTCAAAACCACATGTAAATATCGGAACTATTGGTCACGTTGACCATGGTAAAACAACTTTAACAGCTGCAATCACAACAGTTCTTTCAAAAACTGGTGGTGCAAAGAAAATGGACTATGCATCAATCGATGCTGCTCCAGAAGAAAGAGAACGTGGTATCACAATCAATACTGCACACGTTGAGTATCAAACTGAAGCTCGTCACTACGCACACGGAGATTGCCCAGGACATGCTGACTATGTTAAAAACATGATCACTGGAGCTGCACAAATGGATGGCGGTATCCTAGTAGTTTCTGCTGCTGATGGCCCAATGCCACAAACTCGTGAGCACATTCTTCTTTCTCGCCAAGTAGGTGTACCTTACCTTGTTGTATTCATGAACAAATGCGACATGGTTGATGATGAAGAACTTCTTGAATTAGTTGAAATGGAGATCCGCGATCTTCTTTCTGATTACGACTTCCCTGGTGACGATATCCCTGTTATCAGAGGTTCTGCACTTAAAGCTCTTGAAGGAGATGCTAAGTGGGAAGAAGCAGTTGTTGAATTAATGAAGCAAGTTGATGAGTATATTCCAAACCCAACTCGTGACACTGATAAGCCTTTCATGATGCCTGTTGAGGACGTGTTCTCAATCACAGGACGTGGAACAGTTGCAACTGGTCGTGTAGAGCGTGGCCAAGTTCGTGTAGGTGACGTAGTTGAAATCATTGGTTTAACTGAAGAGCCAGCAAGTACTACTGTAACTGGTGTAGAGATGTTCCGTAAGCTTCTTGATTATGCAGAAGCTGGCGACAACATTGGTGCATTGCTTCGTGGTGTTCAACGTGACGACATTCAACGTGGTCAAGTTTTGGCAAAGCCAAAATCAATCACACCACACACTAAGTTCAAAGCGCAAGTATATGTATTGTCAAAAGAAGAGGGTGGACGTCATACGCCATTCTTCTCTAACTACCGTCCTCAATTCTACTTCCGTACGACTGATGTAACTGGAATCTGTGCTTTACCAGAAGGTACTGAAATGGTTATGCCTGGCGACAATGTAGAGATGATCGTAGAACTAATCGCACCAATCGCAATTGAAGAGCAAACAAAGTTCTCAATTCGTGAAGGTGGACGTACTGTTGGATCAGGAAACGTTTCTGAGATCCTTAAATAATTAATGCACATTCAAAACAGGTGAAGTTCGACTTCACCTGTTTTTTTTAGCAAACAAAAGCTTGGGCAACAAGTCAAATTCAATGGGCAAATTACCATTTTTAATAAACGAAAAAACAACACTATTTACTACTGTAATAAGTATTACAGACGCTAAAATATTCGGAAGTTAGACTATTTTAGTGTGCATTCACAAGTGGATGTATGGTATGATAATTTGGTACGGGCTTATTTAGTAAGTTGAGACAAATCTCTATTACGAACGGAAGTAATTGGATGTTTGAATTAGGAAATATGTTCCGTAAGCAGTTGCAATATTTGTTGTTTCTGATCTCCATTTACATATTATGTTGGGGCATTACAGATTGGAAAACAATATTCGCAGGGCTTATCCTTGGAACAGCAGTTGGTATACTTAACCTTTGGACAATGGTCACGAAAACGATAAAATTCGGTGAAGCTGCTGTTACAGGAAAGAAAGCAAAGTCTTTAGGTACCTTCACGAGAATGGCGTTAGCCGTATTGGCAGCTGCAATTGCTATGAGATATCCTGAACAATTCTCAATAGTTGCAGTTGTGATCGGGCTAATGACAATTTACGTGGTTGTTATGTTGGATTTTGCAATACGCAATTATAAAGATTCACGAAAGAAAGAGAGGTGAACATGATTGGAACATGGAAAACCCTATGAAGAACTCTTTGGTATTACCTTTAATCTTTCAAATGTACTAATGATAACGATTACCTGTGTCATTGTGTTTCTAATAGCGTTTTTTGCAACCCGTAAGTTATCAATGAAGCCAAAAGGCTTACAGAATTTCTTTGAATGGATTGTTGATTTTGTAAGAGGAATTATCAACAGCACCATGGATTGGAATTCAGGCGGTCGGTTTCACATATTGGCACTAACCCTAATAATGTTTATATTTGTAGCAAACATGTTAGGATTGCCATTCTCTATTACTTACAGCGGGGAACTCTGGTGGAAATCACCAACAGCTGACCCGGTTATCACATTGACACTTGCTGTCATGGTCATAGGACTGACACACTACTATGGCATTAAGCTGAAGGGTTTGAAAGCGTATACTAAAGGTTTTTTCCAGCCGATGTGGTGGTTATTCCCTATTAAATTGATTGAGGAATTCGCTAATACTTTGACACTTGGTCTGCGGCTTTTCGGTAATATCTTTGCAGGTGAAGTTTTGCTAGATCTATTAAGAGGATTGACATCTAAGGATGGCTCAGGAACCTTATCAGAAATAGATCCAGTAGGCGTACTAGCAGCGATAATACCAACAGTTGTTTGGCTTGCATTTAGTGTATTTGTTGGTTCGATTCAAGCATTTATCTTTACAATGTTAACAATGGTTTATATGGCACACAAAGTCGCCGACGACCATTAAATAAAATTATTATAAAACTTTAGGAGGATATTCTATTATGTCATTAGGAGTCGTAGCAGCAGCAATCGCAGTTGGTTTAGCAGCAGTAGGAGCAGGTGTGGGTAACGGTTTGATTATCTCAAAAACGATCGAAGGGGTTGCTCGTCAACCAGAAGCTCGTAGTCAATTACAAACACTTATGTTCATTGGTGTAGGTTTGGTCGAGGCAATGCCGATTATCGGGGTAGTTATCGCGTTCATGGTATTAAACAAGTAAACTCGGTGTTATTCAATCACCTGATTTTTATGTAACGAAATGAGTAAGATTTGAAATAAGTTTTCATTCTTATTTGCTGAATAGAAGTGAGTAGAAGAAATACTTACTTGAAAGGAGTGAAGCAAAAGTGCCGATGAACTCTTTTGTGCTTGGTTCTGCAGAAGGATTTGCGTTTGGTGATATTTTATACACATTGGCTGCATTTCTTATCTTGTTGTTCCTACTAAAGAAATTTGCATTTGGGCCATTAATGGGCATCATGAAACAACGTGAAGAGCATGTCAATAACCAAATTGAGTCCGCTGAACGGAACCGACAAGAGACCGCTGCTCTGTTTGAAGAGCAACGTGAAATTTTGAAGAAATCTCGTCAAGAGGCTCTAGCAAACATTGATGAGTCTCGCAAACTTGGGGAACAAGAAAGAGAACAAATTGTTGCAATTGCCAGAAAAGAAGCTGAACGCGTAAGCGATGCAGCAAAAATAGAAATAGAGCAACAGAAAGAATTAGCATTAAGAGCGCTTCGCGAGCAAACTGCTGAGTTATCTTTAGCAATTGCTTCAAAAGTGCTTGAGAGAGAACTTACATCGAAGGATCAGCAGAAACTAGTTGATGATTTACTACGTGAGGCAGGCGAGAAAAAATGAGTAATACCAATGTAGCAAAAAGGTATGCCAAAGCACTTTTTCAACTTGCTAAAGAACGTAATGCCATCAAACGATTTGAAGATGAATTTTCTGCATTGAAGGAAGTTTTTGCATCTGAAGATGTTCTAACAATTTTCACAAGTCCGAAATTATCGATTGATAAGAAAAAGGACCTTATTTCGAATTGGTTTTCTTCATTTTCGGATGAAGTAAAGAACACACTAATGGTGCTAGTTGAAGGTCATCGTGAAGATGTTACTGTAGAAATTGCAGATGACTTCCTTAAATTAGTGAACGACGAAAATGGGGTTGCAGATGCTACCGTGACCTCAGCTAAACCAATCACTGATGCTGAGATGCAAGAAATCTCAACTGTTTTTTCAAAAAAAATTGGTAGAAAAGCTTTAAACATTACTAATGTTACTGATCCTTCAGTCATTGGTGGTATTAAAGTTCAAATAGGGAACAGCGTTTTTGATGGCACAGTTTCTAGAAAACTAAACCGTTTGGAACGTCATTTATTGAGCTGAGAAGTGAAATTAGAAAGCTGGTAAAGCAGCTACCAGAAGTAAAATCGGGCTTTGTCTCGTAGTTTATGCAGCTCCACAAAACTTTCTTGTCGTTTGCTCGTTGAGTGAGCTGAAGGAAAGAGTTGCTATAGCTATATGCAGGGCACAGCACCCAAGTAAAAGAGGTGAATGAATTCATGAGCATTAAAGCTGAAGAAATCAGCGCATTGATAAAGAAACAAATTGAAAATTATCACTCTGAAATACAACAAAGTGAGGTCGGTACTGTTATCCAAGTTGGTGATGGTATCGCTCGTGTTCATGGGTTGGATAACGTCATGTCAGGTGAACTCGTTGAGTTTTCAAACGGAGTTATGGGCATGGCACAAAACTTAGAAGAAAATAATGTAGGTATTATCATTCTAGGACCATTCCAAAACATTCGAGAGGGAGACGAAGTTCGTCGTACTGATCGGATCATGGAGGTTCCAGTTGGTGATGCTCTAATCGGTCGTGTTGTCAATTCACTTGGTCAACCAATCGATGGCTTAGGTCCAATCAAAACAACTGAATCGCGTGCAATTGAAAAAAATGCACATGGTGTTATGGAACGTAAATCAGTACATGAACCATTACAAACAGGATGGAAAGCAATTGACGCACTAGTTCCAATTGGTCGTGGTCAACGTGAATTAATCATTGGAGATCGTCAAACTGGCAAAACAGCAGTTGCGATCGATACAATCTTGAATCAAGCTGACCAAAACATGATTTGTATCTATGTAGCAATCGGTCAAAAAGAGTCAACAGTGCGTTCAGCAGTAGAAACCTTACGGGAGCATGGCGCACTTGAGTACACGATTGTCGTGTCTGCATCTGCGTCACAGCCGGCGCCAATGCTTTACATTGCGCCATACACTGGTGTAACAATGGGTGAATACTTCATGCTTCAAGGAAAGCATGTATTGATCGTGTATGATGATTTATCAAAGCAAGCTGCTTCATATCGCGAATTATCACTATTATTGAAACGTCCTCCAGGTCGTGAGGCTTATCCAGGGGATGTATTCTATCTACACTCAAGACTATTAGAGCGTGCTGCTAAATTGTCTGACGCACTTGGTGCTGGCTCAATTACGGCATTGCCTTTTGTTGAAACACAAGCTGGAGACATCTCTGCCTATATTCCAACGAATGTAATCTCGATTACAGATGGACAGATTTTCCTTCAATCGGATCTATTCTTCTCTGGAGTGCGCCCAGCTATTAACGCTGGTTTATCGGTGTCTCGTGTTGGTGGTTCTGCGCAAATCAAAGCAATGAAAAAGGTTGCTGGAACATTGCGTCTGGACCTAGCGTCTTTCCGAGAACTCGAAGCTTTTTCTCAATTTGGGTCAGATCTTGATAAATCAACACAAGCGAAACTTGCTCGTGGCGCCAGAACTGTTGAAGTTTTGAAGCAAGACTTGCATAAACCTTTGAAAGTTGAAAAGCAAGTACTTATTCTTTATGCATTAACTCGTGGTTTGTTAGATGATATTCCACTTACTGATATTAGACGATTTGAAGCAGAATTGTTCAATTGGTTTGATTCAAATGGAGCAGCATTGCTTTCACATATCCGTGAAACAAAAGACCTTCCAGATGAAAAAGAACTTAGTGATGCAATCAATCGCTTTAAGAAAGTGTTTATTGTATCTGAATAATTTTGAAATTGAGCATAAATGGCTTCATCACAGATGAAGTACCTTGGCATTAGAGGAAGGTGAAGAATACAAATGGCCAATTTACGTGATATTAAAGCGCGTATTGTTTCAACAAAGAAAACAAGCCAAATTACGAAAGCCATGGAAATGGTTTCCGCCTCCAAACTAAATCGTGCCGAATCAAATGCTAGAGCATTTGTACCATACATGGAGAAAATCCAAGAGGTAGTAGCCAGTATTGCTTCAGGTTCAAGTGTTGAGAGTTCTAATCCAATGCTTGTTTCAAGACCTGTCAAAAAGACTTGCTACCTCGTTATTACTGCAAGTCGTGGTTTAGCAGGTGCGTATAATAGTAGTATCTTACGTGCTGCACACCAAGCTATAAAGCAGAGACATCAATCAAAAGAAGAGTATTGCATTGTTGCAATTGGTCGTATGGGAAGAGATTTCTTCAGAAATCGCGGAGTGGAAATCACTTTGGAAATTCTCACATTACCAGACCAACCCGCTTTTCAAGATGTAAGTGCTGTGGCAAAACAGGTAGTTGGATTATTTACTGATGGTACAGTTGATGAAATCTATATGTACTATAATCACTATGTCAGCAAAATCTCGCAAGCTGTTACTGAAAAGAGATTGCTACCACTCGGAGAAGTAGAGGGCGCAGGCTCTCGCCTAGATTACGAATTTGAACCTGATGCTGAAGCAGTTCTTGATGTGTTGCTTCCCCAATATGCAGAGAGTTTAATCTTTGGAGCAATCTTAGATGGAAAAGCAAGTGAACATGCTGCTCGGATGACCGCAATGAAGAGTGCAACAGATAATGCAAACGAATTAATTGCAGGACTGTCGCTTACCTATAACCGTGCTCGTCAGGCGGCAATTACCCAGGAAATAACGGAAATTGTTGGCGGCGCAGCGGCATTGGAATAGTGCATAAATGTTTGATTTAAGGCATAAAAAAAGATAATTTACTGAAAGTGCGTTTTAAATATAAAGTAGTTGCTTTTAGTATTTGAATAGGAGGAAAAGGAATGAGTAAGGGTCGCGTTACGCAGGTAATGGGTCCAGTCGTCGACGTGCGTTTCGAAGCTGGAAACTTGCCAGAGATTAATAACGCTTTAAAAGTGACTAAACCAGATGGCACTGTCCTAACGCTTGAAGTAGCACTGCACTTAGGTGATGACTCTGTCCGTACAGTTGCAATGTCATCAACTGACGGTCTAGTTCGTAATACAGAAGTGACTGATACAGGAGCAGCGATAATGGTGCCTGTAGGTGATGCAACACTTGGTCGTGTATTTAATCTGTTAGGAGAGAATATTGACCTAGATGAAAAGATTGCTGACGATGTAACAAGATATCCAATTCACCGTCAAGCACCAACTTTTGAACAGCTTTCTACAAAAGTAGAAATCCTTGAGACAGGTATTAAAGTAGTTGACCTACTTGCACCTTATATCAAGGGAGGAAAGATCGGTCTTTTCGGTGGCGCAGGTGTTGGTAAAACAGTCTTAATTCAAGAATTGATTAATAATATCGCTCAAGAGCATGGTGGGATTTCCGTTTTCGCAGGCGTTGGTGAACGTACGCGTGAAGGAAATGACTTATATCATGAAATGAGTGAATCAGGCGTTATTAAGAAAACGGCAATGGTATTTGGTCAAATGAACGAGCCACCTGGTGCACGTATGCGTGTAGCATTAACAGGCTTGACAATGGCAGAATATTTCCGTGATGAGCAAAATCAAGATGTGTTATTCTTCATTGATAATATCTTCCGTTTCACACAAGCGGGTTCTGAAGTGTCTGCCCTACTAGGGCGTATGCCTTCAGCTGTTGGTTACCAACCAACGCTTGCAACGGAGATGGGTCAATTGCAGGAGCGTATCACATCTACAAACTCTGGGTCAGTTACATCGATCCAAGCAATCTATGTACCAGCGGATGACTACACTGATCCAGCCCCAGCTACAGCATTTACGCATCTAGATGCAACAACGAACTTGGAGCGTAAATTGACAGAGATGGGTATCTACCCTGCTGTGGATCCGCTAGCTTCTACATCAAGAGCGCTTGCACCTGAAATTGTGGGTGAAGAGCATTACGAGGTTGCTCGTAAAGTACAATCAACGTTACAGCGTTACAAAGAATTACAAGATATTATCGCAATCCTTGGTATGGATGAGCTTTCAGAAGATGATAAATTGATTGTTGGACGCGCAAGACGTATTCAATTCTTCTTATCGCAAAACTTCCACGTTGCAGAGCAATTTACAGGTCAACCTGGTTCTTATGTACCGGTTAAAGAGACTGTTAAGGGCTTTAAGGAAATCCTTGAGGGTAAATATGATCACTTACCTGAGGATGCGTTCCGACTTGTAGGAAGAATCGAAGATGTAATTGAAAAAGCAAAATCAATGGGTGCGGAAGTTTAATTTAAAAATCGTTTTCAAGAAATAGATGCGTATCAATTATACAAAGAAAATGGTCTAAATTAATGCCAGACCCGAGCCTAGGAGCTATCAATATGAATGAATTTGATGTATCAATAGTGACACCAGATGGCTCAGTAGTTACTGAGAAGTTTGAAATGGTCAGTGCAAGAACTGCTGCCGGAGATATCGGTGTTATGGCAGGTCATATTCCATTAGTAGCACCACTTACCATTGGCGCAGTCCGTCTGAAGAAAGCAAACAAGACGGAATGGCTTGCTGTTTCTGGTGGATTTTTAGAAGTTCGCCATGACCAAGTAACAATTCTAGCACAATCTGCAGAGAGAGCAGAGACAATTGATCTTGCTCGTGCACAAGAAGCAAAAAAACGTGCGGAGCATCGATTGTCAACTAAGGTTGAGAGTATGGACGATGCTCGAGCAGATCTAGCGCTACAACGTGCGATTAATCGGATGAATGTCGCTTCTCACAGATAATGCTAAGGTTGGGGAAACGGTCTCTGAAATCACCAAAAAACAACGCTATACAACCACCAAAATCTTGGAGGTTGTATAGCGTTTTTTGAATTACAATGGCAAATTTGGAATGCGGTTTTTAGCAAATATTGCAGAAAAAAGTGAAGCGAGATTAGTAGTAAAAGGGTGCAATTACCAGTATTCTACCGGGTATTGTCGAACCTTCAAAGAGTAATGGAATTGTAATGCTCTATTAATGAAATTTCAATAGTGATTAATCGACACAAGTTCGTTACAATGATATAATTATTCTGCTTTTATACAGATAAATCATAGAAATACCTGTTTGATCGGAGGTAAGTTATGTCATCTTTAAACTGGTATCAGAACAGCTATATGATCGTTCTGATATTTTTAATACTCGGTATTCTTCTCCCAATTGTTGCGCTTTTTATCGGCAAATTGCTGAGACCGCAGAAGAAAATTGAGGAAAAGTACACTACTTATGAAAGCGGGATCGAACCTATAAATGATGCCCGTATTCAATTTAATGTGCAATACTATATTTTTGCATTAATGTTCGTTGTTTTTGATGTGGAAACTATTTTTCTATATCCCTGGGCAGTAGCTTACGGAAAACTCGGGATATTTGCATTGGTTGAGATGATGATTTTTGTTTTACTATTGGTTGTTGGATTGGTATACGCCTGGAAGAAGAAGGTGCTTAAATGGAACTAGAGGGTATTACAGAATTCGAACTGAAAGAGTTAGAAAGAAATGTTTTTTTCACAACGCTTGAACAAGTGAAAGGTTGGGCGAGAAGTAACTCGATTTTCCCATTAACATTCGGGCTGGCTTGTTGCGCTATCGAAATGATGGCGGTAGGCTCGTCGCATTACGATTTAGACCGATTTGGGTCTTTCTTTAGAACGTCACCGCGGCAGTCTGATTGCATGATCGTTTCAGGGACTGTTACGAAAAAAATGGCACCAGTTTTACGTAGATTATATGACCAAATGCCTGAACCAAAATGGGTGGTAGCAATGGGGTCATGCGCAACGGCGGGTGGGCCATACATTAAATCATACAGTGTCGTTAATGGAGTTGACAAGATTGTACCAGTAGATGTCTATATCCCTGGTTGTCCACCTCATCCAGCAGCACTAATTTATGGACTAAATAAATTAAAAGAGAAAATCCGTTATGAGGCGAAAACTGGGAAGAAGGTGAACTAATTGACGGACAAGAAAGAGCAACAAAATGAAGATGTGACACCAAAAAATAACCCAGAAGAAAACCAATCTGGACCAAAAATAACGATCTCCAGCAGGGGCCCTGAAAGCAACATAAGTGAATCGGATCTGGAGATTGCGAAAGCGGCTGCAAAGGCGAAAGCAGCTGCAGCGGCTCTTTTGGAAGAGGTTCAATTACATAAAGTATCGGAAGCAGAGGCAAAAGTAGCCAAGGCAAACGCAAAAGCAAACAATGAGGCGAGGAAGGCAGAAGCGCTACAAAAAGAAGCAGAAGCGAAAGAACTGGCAGCGATTGAAGCAGTAGCAAGGGCGGAAGCAGAAGCGGAAGCAAAGGCGAAAGCAGAAGTGGAAGCAAAGGCGAAAGCAGAAGTGGAAGCAAAGGCGAAAGCAGAAGCGGAAGCAAAGGCGAAAGCAGAAGCGGAAACAAAGGCGAAAGCAGAAGCGGAAGCAAAGGCGAAAGCAGAAGCGGAAGCAAAGGCGAAGGCAGAAGCGGAAGCAAAGGCGAAAGCAGAAGCGGACTCAAAGCGGAAGGCAGATGCCAGTGCAGAGGAAGAGGCGGAAGGCAGGACGAAGGCTGAGGGGG
>JAVBKB010000017.1:0-16528 GCA_031554275.1 Caryophanales bacterium
TGTTGACACTGAAGGTGTGAGCTTGTGCATACTAAAGCGACTCGTCATTGCTCTGAATGCTCCTTGAATGTCCAAATTATTAACTCTCTCCATGAAATTAACGCCAAAGATATTAACAGCTTTTTTCCTTTGAACAAACTCACCTGGTGTCAGCATAGCAGGAACCGTGTCGCTCCCTTTTGGTTTAAAGATTCCCAAGGGGCCACCTGAAGCCAAATAAGCTGGAACTTGCCCACCTGTTGAAAAAACACTCGTTTCAACTGAAGTATTGATTCTTGGAACATTTAGGCCACTTAATGCACCCTGGATCAATGAAACTTGCGATCGAATTGAACTGCCCATTTCTGATATATTGCTCGAAAATGAACTCGCCAGAGCTTGACCGTAACTAGCTCCGATCATTCCAAAATTAATTGAATAAATTGTCATAAACATTAGTTGGTTTGAGATCATATTATACAATTCGCTGACTTCTGTGTTAAATGCAGTTTTCAAACTCTCTCCATATGCTTTCCCTAATTCTGAGAAAACAAATACCTTCTCATATAGCAAGGTAACAAGCACATCAATTGTTGTACTAATTCCAAGCGAAACCTCAACAGCATTAAAGCCATTCAAGATTTGTTGTGCATAATCAGTACCTATCGTTGTGAACGCTGGCGATAAGGCAGACAACTGAATAACTAGTTGGTTAAACTGCTCTACTAGTGCCAATGCTAGTGTCATGTTGTTTGATTCAGGAGGCACGATCGAATTCATTGAAGTTAATATTTCTTGCACACTAGTTATTGTTGCAAGTATCAATTCTTTGTTTAACTCGAGACCATTGATTTCTTGCAATCTTCTGCCCAACTGGAGGAAGTAAAATACGTATGTGTCAGCTTTGTTGACTAGATCAGCATTTAAAGTTACTAATATCCCGTCTTCTTTTTGTGACGTAACAATTTCGGTAATATAGGCTATTTTTTCTTTAACCCCATCAATTGTAAGTTCGTTGATCGCTTCCAGTCTTTTACCTAAGTTAAGCAAATAATAAACGTATGTGTCAGCTTTATCGATCATATCAGTATCGATTTTATCCTTAAAAGGGTTAAGGCTAGCAATAAAGCTCTCTCCCGCAAAAAGACTGAAGGTATCTTGGATGTTATTAATATTGGCTTCTATTTTGTCATAGTCCAACTCGATGTCTTGGAGTTCTGCAAATGATTCCGCAGCGCTAATTAAAGTATTGATATATTCGATTGGGTTGTTTTCTCCGCCTAATAACTCAGTGATGCCATCTGCGATAGCTTGCCCCACTCTTTTTAGACTATCAATCAGCCCTTGAGTTGCAAGCGATCCTAATGCATCTGTTAAAAACCCCATTTTCCCTTCAATGGTTTGCAAGTCATCGGGTACTTTTTCATCCAATTGTCGAATTGCCTCGGCTACTATTGTAAGTTCATCAGCTAACAATGCTACAGTAGCAAGTCCAGCTCCACCTATCAAAGCGCCTATACCCGTAGCCATTAGCGCACCTACCACACCAACAAGAACACCCATACCGCCGATCGCTATGCCTATGTTCTCTACTTTTTTAACAAAATCGCCTACATCACTAGGTACTTTTTCGTTCACTTGCTGTATCGCCTCTGCCACTAGCATAAGCTCTAAAGCCAAAAATGCCACTGTCACAAGTCCAGCTCCACCTATCAAAGCTCCAGCCCCAGTAGCTATTAGCGCCCCTACAACTCCAACAATAATGCCCATACCACCGATCGCTATGCCTATGTTCGCTACCTTTTTAGCAAAATCAGCTACATCACTAGGTACTTTTTCGCTTACTTGCTGTATCGCCTCTGCCACCAGCATTAGTTCTAGAGCCAACAATGCCACTGTCGCAAGTCCAGAAATCATCGTCCCCGTCTTCAGCTTACCAGCAACAAAAACTAACACACCCATCCCAGCAATTGCTTCAGCCATTGCAACGAATTTCGGTTGTAAACTCGCCAAATTCGAAGGTACTTTATCATTAACATCCTTTAATGCTTGTGCAGTTTCTTCCACTAACTTAATGATTTTAGAAACACGCTCCATGTTTTTATCCTGATTCGACATACCGCTATCATCAGAATTAATGCCTAGTTTACTGCCTAGTCCACCACCTTCATTATCTTCGCCACCAGAGCCAGGCATTATTAAGCTGGTGAGCTTGCCAATTCCATTAGAAGCTATTCCTTCTTTACCTTCGCCGCCGAATCCTGGTAGCTTGAGCTTACCAATTCCTTTAAAAACTACACCTAGAAGCTTCGCTCCAACTGCGATCTTGATAAACCACTCAGCCAGCTCCCCTAATCCTTTCGCGAAGCTACCCTCACCAAGTTCTGTTATCCTGTTTTTAATAAAGTCAATGGCAGGTGAAGCGATTTCTTTCAGTGCCACGATATTGTCCCTAAGCACGTCAAAACTTTCTTTCAGTCCGCTACCAAATGATTTCCAATCGAAATTACTTACTTTTGTCACTAAACCAGCTAAGGTCTCCCCTACCTTCACTGCCCACTTGTCAATAGCTTCTTTATTATTTTCGAATATATTTATTAAACCTTGCACTTTATTGGATATCACATCAAAAACGCCGCCTTCTTTTACCTGTCCAGTGGCTGTGTCGATACCCGCAATACTCAAACCGACATTTAATAAATGCTCTTTTAAATTACCCAAACGCCCAGACAATGTATTAGCTTGTTTCTCTGTGCCATTGTAAAATCTGCCACTTTCTGATGTTGCAAGGTTGATGGCTTCGGAAAACATATCGGCAGTGATAACGCCATCTTCCATCGCCTTCTTGAATGTTTCTTGCGTAACTGCACCTTTTGATGCTTGGATAATGTAGTCTTGTAGTCCTCCAGCGTTGTTGTTAATCATTTGCAACCATTCTTGACCTTCTAGTTTGCCATTAGCTAACACTTGAGAAAATGCGAGTCCCAATCCGTTTACATCACCACCTGTAGCACCTGCAATATCCCCTGTTTTCTTGATCCAATCATTCGTCTCTTCTACACTTTTACCAATGGATAAGTAATTTCTAGCCACAGAGCTAATTTCTTCGCTTCCAAACGCACTTTTCAGGGAAAAATCGTTGATGAAACCAAACATTTTTTGGGTGTCTTCTGTGCTGCCAGTTAAAGTATCAAAGCTTACACTCATTTTCTCTATTCCAAGTGCAGCACTTGCTACTTCTTTTAATGCACCAGTTCCGATTCTCATCGAAGCGCTACCTGCTTTTTTCATCAAGCCCAACATCATGCTTCCGAGTTTGTCAAGCAGGGTGCCGACGCTAGTGAAATTTGTCAATATATTTATTCTATTGTTATTCAACGACTGGACTCTGCCTTTTAATCGATCAAGTGCATTAGCCGTTTGCTCGATGTTAGCAGATTCGACTTGAAGCTTTGCTTTCTTGCTATTAAGAGTCGTCACTTCTCGATTCAGTGCTTTTAAATCCCTTTCAGCACCTTTACGTTTATCGACCTCAACACTAATTAGAGCCTTCTTAGCGCGTAATTTATCAATCTGTGAACTGATATCAGCTATCTTGCTTTTAGCATGATCAATGTTCTTGGTATCAGCTTTGATTTCGGCTTTCTTTGCTTGTAGCTTTTTTATTTGCAGATTGATATCTTCAAGGTGTTGTTTTGCTTTGTCCAACTTGTCAGTTTTAAGTGAAAGGCTATATCTTGTATTCGTCAACTTCTTCAGACGATTGTCAATAGTTGAAAGCTGGTCTTCAATCTCTTTTGTATTACTCTTGATCTCAATCGCTATATTTTCAATTGCCATTTTTCTAACTCACCCCCTCATCGGCTAAGTCTTCTGATGTATAAAATAAAACAGCAAATTCTTTTGGCTTCTTGACCTTCTGCTTAGT
Source organism: Caryophanales bacterium (assembly GCA_031554275.1). Taxonomy (GTDB): domain Bacteria; phylum Bacillota; class Bacilli; order JARBTR01; family JARBTR01; genus JAVBKB01. The sequence goes on from JAVBKB010000017.1 coordinate 3,908, forward strand.
CGCATTATCAAGGGACTTCCACTCCAAAAAGTTACTGTAACTATCTTCATTTGCATAATATCCATAGGCGACAAGTAGTTCTGGCACACCCCAAGAATCCAATATATCGCTTGGTCTGATTTTCAAAACCTTTGCCACACAATGAGACATATACGAATAAACATTTAAACTCGCGAAAAATGTTTCTTTCTCTTTCTCTACCGATGCATTGTTTTCACAAGCTTTTCGGTAGATTATCCGAAAAAAACATCAGCTTCATTAAATACCTCAGGATGATTGTCTATTAACTGGCTCATTGCACCGATAACAGAGAAGGGCAACATATATTCCCCCAGCTCATCATCAATCCCCAAGAATGTGGCCACTAGGTTATAGATAGCTAAATGAACCGCTTCCCCAGCTTGTGCAAAAACAGAGAACAGTTCTTCTTTTTCTAATCCCTCAATCGATCCGTTTTCTTTTAATTTATTGAAAAACGGAATAATTTTCATGACTGCATCAAGAATTTTCAAGTCTGAACGTGGTGTGATTGTGATGCCTTTGAAATCAATACTGAACACATAATACGTTCCTACTTCAGCAGCGCCCTCAGGCTTTTCATCAAATTTATTCTTAGGCATTCTGAACCTAATGCTATAATCATCTTTTTTTACTTCCGTCTTATTTGCATCTCCAACAACCGAAATTTCTTGATCTTTCATCACCAAAAATGGTGTGTCATCTTCATTAGTCTGTTTTAGCTTTTTGCTAATTGCCAAAAGGTCTGTTTTCTTCATTGCTTCCATGTTTGTTCCTCCTAAAGAAAAGGCATCCCTCAAAAGAGGAACACCTTACCTTGAATTATTCTTTTACTCTATAAATTTCGAAGAAGTTACCATTTCGATCACGTTGAATTGAGATGGTAAAAGGAAAAGTTGTTTCCTCATTTGTTATCGAATCTGGGAAGCTAGTCACTAGTACATTGTTGTGCACTTGAACAATCTTCACGCCATCTGTTTGTTCTTTAGTAATAGTCATTCTAGTTTTACGACCCTCTAAGGCGCTGTCATTCCCTACAAAATGCTCGACTTCTACTTGCTTTGGATAACTGATAACTACATTTTGTCCGGCAAGCGTTTCATGAAACAAAATTTTACCTGCATCTCCCATAGCTGTTGTTGTTCCGTCCAATACAATGTATTGTTTCTCGTTTAGAGTAAGAGGAACTGGAGAATTAAGTCTATTTAGCATTGCATCAGCTACATTGCAGTTGTCCGCAATAGTCGCAAGCAGGAAGCCGCATTCATCAAGATTCATATCTGACAGTTGTACATATCCATAGCTTATGCCTTCAACTGTTATTGCCCCTACTGTCTTTTCTACAGTCTGCGGAATCCATCCTGTCGTAAGGTCTCCTTTACGTACCAAAGGATTCAGTTTCCAATAGTTCGGAGTGGCAGATTTGCCTGTGATGGTTTTCTCTACCGCCACACTACTTGGATCATAACCTCCACCGAAGCAACTTGCATCTCTCGGGTCAGCGGTGATATCTCCAGACACCTCATCGAGACATCCAACCATTACAGTATCATTCACTTCAAAATCTTCAATACTGTCATAGACATAGATTGATGAGAAACCAATCGTTGGAATAACAGAATTATCACTACCAACTCCTGCAGCTTCAAGATGAATGATAATACCACCATCCATTGCTTGCCAACCGGTACCGGTTTGAGTGCTCGGGACTTTTGACAGATCAATAACAACTGGATAAAACCCTTCGTTTTGAGCCTCGAATGTGTTTTCATATGTGTATGCATTGCTCTGATTTGTGTCTGCTATATCTGAAATAACGGATTTCAAATCATATTTCCCAGCTGTCGGGAAATACGCATAGTACGTAATAACACCTGTTGCAAACTCGGTTGCATCTGCACGTATTACGAATGTAGCACCAGACACTAATCCTGCCCCATTTGTTACCACTAGTGTTCCGGAATTCTTACATCCTTCTGGCAGACAGCTAAACATGTCCGCAGGAACTTTGAATGCATTATATGTGGCGCTTGTTCCAAGATAATCAATATAATTTTTTGTATTCACCTTTACACAACTGTCAATGTCAGTCATTACTGCAAAGGAAACTTCCGTAGTTTTACTGAGTGATTTCATACCAATTTTTGAAATTAATTTTTCGTTTGTACATCTAGCCATTATTATTCCTCCTATAGGTTATTTTGAACAACGCGAGCAGCATCTCGCTCGTATCGTCCACCATTCTTTTGATTCAATGTTCGTAATTTGTTTTGAACAAACTTCTGAACATCTACCTTCTTTTTTGCATCTTTTTTCACTTCTGCTGGTTCGGTATTTTTTTCTTTCGACATTGTATAACCCTCCTATATTTTTGGTCTTCGTTCGATTACCCTCTGCAAAAACGGGTCTGAGTGTGATATGTTTCTTTCGTATGCCCTTGAGTTTGTCAGCGTCCTACGCCTACAAAAAAATGCCCATCTGATTTTTTTGATGGACAAGCTATCATGCAATACTTCTGGATCCTTCTGAACTCTACTTGTTCAAGTTTAAGGATTATTTTCGAATAGCTTTCCACTTCTTTATCTACTGCTAAATGAACTAACTTCTTTAGTGTCATTTACGACACCACCTCAAACATTGCTTCCTGCCTAGTGTTCATGTCGTATGTTTGGCTGAGCAAAAATGATCCATCTGATTCAGAGACATCATAAACTTCGCCAGCAAAAAAGGTTTTCCGCAATCCACTGGGCAGAGTAATTGTTTTCGTTCGCTCAAAGCTATAGGATGAAACTCTACGCTTTCCGCAAGCTGAACAACCTGACACTCTTCCTTGTTTTTTCATCCCTAGAAACTTGATCTTCACACCACAGACCCCCAATACGTTGGTCTTTTGTCGCAGAGACTGACTTCTAACTGATTTTTGTACCCACTAAACCACGAGTCGTTAGCTGTGATTGCTTCCCTGCATTTAGTATTAATGATAATATCAAGCTCGCTTTTAATAGCCATTCTTTCTTCACCCCCCTTCAATCTTCAATAACGTATTGTATTTTTCACATGCGATTGAACTTGCTAACCATCGTTTGGATATAGTTGCTTCGTAATTGTTGATTTCTGTAATCGTATTGCCCATTGTCATCACCCCCTCACACATTTTGGAAACAGACAGCAATACTCTACTGTATGTTTCCATACGCATCCCAAACATTTTGGATCTCTCTCATGCTTTTCTTTTGGCACTTCTCGTACACTATCAATATGCAACTGTTCTTCCTTGCTCATTTTTTTCACGCTTATCTCCTAATAAATTTTTTTCGGGTATGTAAAAAGACACCCGAGATGGATGTCCTGAATTTTCTTTTGAATTAATCTAAATGTAGTTCGTTTTATTTTGATCCACGAGCGCGACCTATTAATTATTTTATTCCCCTATTGGGTCAAACAATTTGATGATTTGTTTTTCTCACTTTACACATTATCATGTCAAGATAGTGCAAATCTATTACATTCTTCAATTTTCTGAAGAATTGATATCGGCTCTAGCTATTCACGCAAGTCTCTTCACATATTCGCTCAATTATCTCCTAAATAAACTCGTTTTTTTCAGGAAAATAAAAGACACCCGAGATGGATGTCCTGAATTTGCTTTCGAATTAGGCTAAATAGTTTTGTTTTGTTATTTTGATCCTTGCACTCACGAGATGTGCTGCACTACCAATTATTCTCTTCATGGGGTCAAACAATTTGATGATTTGTTTTTCTCACTTTACACAATACCATGTCAAGATAGTGCAAATCTATTACATTTTTCGATTTTCGCAAGAGCTTTGTTGTGGCAATAGTGGTATTGTCTCCAACTAATCACCATTCGCTCACAAGTCTCTTCACATGTTAGTCCTTCCATGTATCTATGGCGCATCAAAACCCGTTCAATCGGATCATCCAATGATTCAATAACATTCTCAACTTCCGACATCTGGTCAATGACCTGATCCCATTTCTCGTTATATCGTTTCTGCAAATCACTTAGTTTCATGATCAGCTTAACAAGTCGGTCATCGCTAGGCGATTTCGACTGTGAACGGGGCACATGAGAAAATTGTTGAGCATTGAGACTAGACATATCATGGTTAATTTGACTCATTTGGCTATCAAGTGTGTTTAGCTCCTGACGTAATCCCCAATATTTTTTTAGTTCTGCTTTGTTCACGTGTTTCTCTCCCTTAATGCATTATTCCCATACCCTTGATATTTTGCTAAATAAAACTGTTCCGAAAGGAGTGGTATTGTCACCCTTTCGGTGTGCTATAATGTAGCTAGATTTGTTTTGTTAGTGCACTTATTCTGCGTCCACAGATGAGTGCTTTTTTATTTCCACAATCCATGTTGCTATGATCCATCCGCAAATTGGTATTAACCACTCGCCACCAAGTGTTAGATGTCCTCGTTTGTGATATCCCGCATAGATTGCGAATGGTGTTATCAGGATTGTAATAGATATGCAGAAGATGTAAGTCTTGTACTTTTTCAAATTAGTAACCTCTTTTCTACATATAACCTTCTACTTAAAAACCCCTGAATTCTATAGAAAGAAATAGCAGTTGATTTACGTTTCATCTTGACGCCATACTTTTGAATAACAATCATCACACCACGCATCTCCATCGAAATCTACAAAGAATACCTCACCTATTTTCAATATTGCATCGGTAACAAACTTCTTTTTCATCATCTGTACTGTTTGGACAATGCGGACTACATCTGCTCGATCTACATTCGTTACACATTTTGTTCACACCTTTCTATTTCTTCTTCATATTCCCAATTGCACTAATCCCTAATAAAGTGATACAAATAATCATTGTGATCATTACTGAATCAGACATATAAACACCTCCAAATATTTTCTTTTGAACCCCGCTTCCATTTTTCTTCCACACCCATGTAGTATGCTAGTTATGCAGTATTTTGGAGTCTCCATTCATCTGCAAATAAATTTGTACCAACATCTAACGCAGAACAAATCTTGAAATATTCTTCTGCCGAAATACCTCTTTTGTTACTTAACATCGTACTCAAGATGTTTTCGGCAATGCCTGCTTTGTTGGCAACAAACTTCTGCTTGATACCTTTTTCTTTAAGATATTTTTTAATCAATAGACCCAGCAAATCAATCACCTCCAATTTAACTGCACATTTTGTGAAGTTAAATATATATTATTGCACGTATAATAGAATGTCAACATTTTATTGCACGAATTATGAATATTTATGTTGAAAATTTAGATTTCCGTGTTAAAATATTCACAAGGAGTGAAGTGAAATGAGTTCTGTAAAAGAAGAAATAGCAGCCAACTTAAGATATTTTAGAAAAAGATCGGCGTTGAGCCAGCAGCAATTGGCAGATTTACTTGGCGTTAAATTCAATACTGTTTCATCGTGGGAGAACGCGAAAAACTCCATAGATATAGAAATTCTTTTCAGGATGTGCGAAATATTTAATTGCTCAGTAAATGATATGTATGGAAAATTCGCAAACACCCAAACAGAACAAGACAAAAAAATCAGCACCATCGCTGCACACCTTGAAACAAAAGCAGATGAGCTAGATGATGAAAAAGTTAAGGAAATAATGGATTATATTGATTTTAAATTCAGAGAAAAGTTTGAGAAGTGATAATATGTATGAGACTTTGCTAGAAGAGTTTGGGAGTGAATTGGAAGTAAAGGAAACCACTTTAGATTACAATTTTAGGGGTCTATATAAAGATGGGTTCATTTTAATCGAGAAAGTTCAATCAATAACCGAAAAATGCTGTGTGCTTGCTGAGGAAATAGGACATTACTTCACTAGTGCTGGAAACATTATTGATCTAAGAGATTTAAGCAACCGCAAACAAGAACGCAGAGCCCGTGAATGGGCATATAACAAACTCATTTCCATCCACAGACTTGTGGGTGCAAAACTAGCTGGGTGCGAGAACAAATATGAAATTGCAGATCATCTTGGCGTGACGGTTGAATTTCTAGAGGATTGCATTACACATTACTTTCAGAAGTATGGAAAGTCGATTAAGTATAAACAATGGGTAATCATGTTTGAGCCTTTGGATGTTGTTGAATACTGAACATTTCACAACCCGAAAAGAAAGGAACAATATACATATGGGGTTTAAAAATAATCAATACAACGATATTAATATTCAAGAAAATGGAGGTTGTGGTGGTTACCCCAGTATGTTTTTACTATTCTTAATAATTTTTATAGTCCAAGACTTCTATTCCACCACTTTTGGAAAGATAGTATTCCTCTTTTTAGGATCAGGTCTTATACTTAGCGGGGTTATTTGGGGCTTTTTTATGATTAAAAGAAAAAAATACAAACACCTTACAAAACCAATTACCCTATTCATTTTGGGTATAGTGGTATTTGCAATTATGAAATATTTGCGGTGGGTGTTTGGGTGATTTGGGCATGGTTCATTAGAATGAAAATAATGCATACAAAAATTTGGGCAAGACTGCTGCAACATTGTTAGTTGACACATTTATGTTTGCAATTTTTTTTTGTTCTGTAATTAAATATTTGTTAATCCAAAATTTTTGTCGACCTTATTTGTCGAAAATGGTAGAATATTGACAAATCAAAGGAGGTGTTGTATATGAAATTTGCCAACCATTCAAAACTGTTTGTTGTAACGTTCGCTCTGTTTGTTGTAAACGTAATTCTAATCTTTCTTCCAGTGATCAAATTAGAAGCAGTAAATACATTAACAAATAAAGTCGCAGACACAGAGACTGTAGCTGTTCAAGAAATATTTATGAACTCAGAAAAAGGAAGGATCATGTGGGGTGATGCAGTAGGTACTGGTAGAACTATTTTTTTAATCGGACTAGCGATTGCAGTCATTGCTCTAGCTTGCTTGGTTATTACATTCCTAACAAAAAAGATTTCTACCAAACTATTGATCCTTCCAAAGGTATGGAGCATTTATTCTTTCATAATATTTGGTGGTATCACGATGATTTACTTTTTTTACTTAAAAGACAAAGCAAGTTCCAGCAGTGTAATTCAGATTTTCCCGACTATTTTGGGTTACTTATACCTAGTGACAATTATCGCTTTTCTTATTTTGGTTTTTAAGTTGTCATCAAAAATTAAGAAAGAACGACTTCAAAACGCAAGTTAATCTTATTTTCGGAGGTTACATATGAAAAAGTTTATGGTATTACTCACAATGCTAGCTTTAGTTTTTTCATTGGCAGCATGTGGTGAAAAGAAATGTGGTGAAAAGAAAGAGGAAACCACGACCGAAGGAAAATCAGAAACACCTAAGACGGAAACCCAAAAAGAAGAAAACTCAAAAAAAGAAGAGTCGAAAATAGACTCTTCTGGCGTCCCGAAAGAAACACTTGCAAAAGTTGAGGAAATAAACAAGAAGTACGACGCTATGATTTCACAAATAAAAGGGTTTTCCAGTAAACCAGAAACATACACAATGAAAAACCATACCGCATTTATGACAGACTACTCTGACATTGTCACCGATTTTGGAGAACTATCAGAGGCAATGAACAAACACAGCAACCTGTCAAGTTGGGAAGGGTATGATCTGTGGATGTCTATCATGAGTAAAAACAGCGAATTATTAACCGAACTCACAAAGTTACCAAAGGATTTTGCAAAGTAAGTTATGTGCGCACAAAAAAAGAACACCCCTGCACCGCCAAAGTAACAGAGTGTTCTCGAGCCAAACAAGGCTTCTTTGTTATATTTTATCATAAACTTTGAAAAGTATTCTCTAATAAAATGTAATTGGTCATTATTCATCGGAAGCCTCTAGAATCAGGGTATATGTACATTGATTTTTCTAAAATTTGTGAAAATAGCCAGTCCAAGTTGGCAGAAATTTTCATGGATTGGGACAAAACTTGTGAACAAATCCGAATGGTTATTGGTCAAATTTCAGTCATGAGATTCCAGCCTTTTCACAAATAATTTTAGGGTGACATATCTCTGACGAACAGCATTTCAAACAAAATTTATTGCAAGCATAAAACAACAATGCAATGATTAGAATATAAATCAGAGGCTGGGACAAAACCCATCTAAAACAGCAGAAAGCGTCAAAGAAAAATCATAAAAACTGATTTTTTCTCTGGCGCTTCTTTTTGGTAGGGGAAGGTTAGCCTAAAAGGGCTAATTTCTTTAGGTTATTGGCCATGATCTCTGAAACTGCATCCTCCATTGTTATCAGATCATTTTCATCAAATGGCGCATCTTCTTCCTTTTCAATTAAATGATCCACTTTCGATTTCAGTTCCTCGTACATCAAACCAATCTTTTTTTGAAGTCGCTCACTATGATTTTTTGTGGATTTTTCCCATACAAAACTGTATTTGTTGGCATCGGCTTCAATCTTTGTTCCATCTATGAAAATCCGATCACCTTTGATGATCTTCTGCTCGAGCAGATGCATGTGTAACGAGATAAACATCTCTTTTAGTAGTGCGTCAAACCAAGGCATGACTCTTGCACGATTAATGGTTCGGTAGCTTGGTACTTGCCTACCTGATAACCACATCATTGGGACGTTTTCTTGTAACATTATTTCTATTTTTCTACCTGACATCATTCCACGGGTGTATGCAAAAAGGATGATTTTTAACATCATTTTAGGGTGGTAAGATGGTCGACCTTCTTCTTGAAATACTTCGTTTATTACTCTATTTGGTATCCGCTCGACTTGTTCGTTCACCACTCTTGACAGATGATTTATTGGGATCAGCATTTCTAAATCCATTGGTAAACTCAGTTGATTCATGTTATAATCTGAATACATAATAACACCCCGTGGTTGGTTTTTTGTCGTAATTAAATTATACCAAAGGGTGTTATTTTTTTGTCATTTTTTTGTGCTTTTCAAGACAAAAAAAGAAGCAGGACGAAACTAGATTTTCATCTAGTTTTGTCCCAGCCTCCTAGCAAGAGTCCGCATAAAGCGGACAGCTAACAAATTCCAAAGAATGGACTGTTACCTTAGCACGGATAATGCACTTAGAAAATGTTTATTATCTCCCTAACGTCTGAATACTTTTTCTTTGCTAATATAGTGACCGTAGGGATCAGTTTGATTGAATGGAAATAGCTTATATAAATTTTTTGTCAATTCGCTAACCTTTTGTAATTCGCCAAACGACAAAAGCAGATTAACTGCTTTATCAATTTGCGAAAATGCTTCTGACTCACTCTCTTTCATATCAAACCATTCCATATCTTCAGGCAAGTGCATATCATTTTGCCGTTTGGCAAAATGATACATCGCATAATAAAAGCAAAAAATCATCATATTCGAGATGGTAATAGAATTTTCATCATCTTTGCAATTCAATTCCAAAACAAAATCAAAATAGCCATGCCCGTTATATTTCATATCATCAGTACAACCGTGACCTTCATTACAAAGAGCATACATTTCTGACCAATCTACACGATTTCTATCTTGAAGATGGCTCCACGCCAAATCCAGTATGTCGTTTATTTGCTGTTTACCTTGTGAATACTCTTCGGCTTTATTACAGCAGTTGATCAGAGTTTCTATCTTGGGGACCATTTTCTCAGCGTATATTAGACATAAAGCGATTCTTGCATTTATGCTCAGATCAGCATAATTTATCATCATGCACTCTCCAAAATATAAATTTTCTCCACAAACAATTATAGCATTTACAAATTGAAAATTTGCTTTTTTGACGAAAAATCCTCTCTTTATGCTTAACTTATAAAGCTCAAGCGCTCCATATTTAACGAGTTGAAGGCTTTTTCTTCAAGCTATCTTTCCAGTGTTGTTAAGCACTTATTCCTGCACACACCAACTCATTCCACATTTTTTCATCCTCGAACCATTTTATATTTTTTTCCTTTTGTAATTTTAAAAAAGGAAGAATTCAAACATTTTTCATAAAAATGGTTTTGGGCAGAAATAACAGACTGTCGTCAATGGTGGAACAGCCTGAAGGCAAAACTAGTTGAAGCTGTTGAAAAAGAATGGACAGAAGCTTATGTACATTACAAGTACATCACACTCATTGCCCTTGGAACTGGTGCAAGAATTGAGGAGATTTGTGCACTAAATTTCAGAGATATTGACGAAATCAACAAAACACTCAATATCAATAAGACGCACATCAGGGACGAAGATAAAACATGGAAGGTCAAACCAACTACGAAGACTAGAGAAAGTAGAGAACGAGTTATTGGATTAGATGATCTCTTCTTTTCCAAAATGCAGGAGTGGTTGAGACTGAGAAAACAAATTGCTTTGCGGACAAAATGTAAGAACAGTTTTCTATTCATCACTGAGTTAGGTGAATTTGTGAAAACCGTCAACTATGGCAGCAACCTTAGAAAAATATGTTTACGAAATGGCTTGCGCCATACAACGCCACATATGTTTAGACACACACATGAAACAATTATGTGGGAAAGTGGTATTTCCGATATTAACTTCATTGGTGATCGTCTTGGAGATAAAGATAAGAGCATCTTGCTCAACACATACGGTCACAAGTCAAGATACTCCGAACAACTCAATAATGAAAAGGTTAACCAGATGATGGCTCGCTGGACCAAAGAGCAATATTTTTTTCCCTCTTTTGGTGGGCAATCAGTGGGCAAACACCTTCCTCGTCACCCTTAAACCCTTATGAATAAAGAACTAAAGCGCACCCGACAGGATTTGAACCCGTAAGGAGCCTGTTATTAAAATGCTTCGAAACGAGTACAAACCCCTCAAATTATCGTCCTTTCGGCTCCGCCTTCTTAGAAATAATTCAATATAATTCATATCTTCTGGGGGCAAATCGGGGGCAATTCTCTACCAGAAGCCCTATTTGCAAACGATTTGTGAACAAATAATTAATGTGTTGACATACACCGCACTACGATGTATGATAAGAGTATCAAATAGAAAGGAGGAACGGATGATATGAAAAAACGAAGGCGAAAGAAAAAAAGTAACAAGCCAATAGATACCGCTAGTATCTTTGCACTTGTTACAGCAATTGTTAACTTAATCATTGCTCTCATGAACTTCGTGAGAAAGTGATTAAGCGAGGGTGGTAGCTACTACTACCACTCTCTACCCTAATTATACTACAGTAAAGGGGTCTTGGAAATGTTTAAAAGTCTAACGAGGATACAAAAACTAACATGCATCATTATCGGAATTACAATTGTTATTTTGGCAGTCACTATCTTAAAATAAAAACCAAAATGGAGGAAATAAAAATGAAAACAATCATCAAAGAATCAGGTGTCGAAAAAGTATTAAGTTATGTAACAAACGGTATCGATTGGGCAAAAGATTTTATTGGTAATCACGGAGCGTTTGCCGATGGGCAGTTTGCCTATGACAGCGAGAAAGATGTATATCTTTGCGAGAAAGAAACTTACGATTGGTGGGAAAAAGTTTTTGCGGACCATGAGCAACTAGAGTCCAGAATTGAAGAGTTGAAGGAAATTCACGGATGCGAGGCTGTTGATAAGGTTATCCAACTAGCAGGTCAAGTTGATTTAGAAGGATCTGCATCTGCAATAAACAAGGAACTCGATGAAGCTTTCAATCAATAAAAACTGGTTTGCGGTGATCCTTAAACCGCAATTTTTAATTCCTGGAGGAAAATAAAACATGCACCCCATTGAAAAATTATGCGAAGAATATGGGCTAACCAGATACTCTCTAGCCAAAAAATGCGGCATTGCTGAATCCACATTGACGACAATGATCCAAAACAAATCGCCAATAGACAGGATCCAAGTAGGTACAATTATTAAACTAACAGCTTTAGGTCTTGGCGAAAAAGAAATTATAGATAAACTAAAAGAATTTGAAGAAAAGTGTTGACATACGTCGTGATACGTTGTATAGTATAAGTATAGAAAGAATAACTTATACGAAATGAGGTCATCAAAATGGCAAAATATACAGTAACATTCAAGTGCGGACACGAAGAGGAAGTTCAATTGGTAGGCAAACATTCAGACAGAGAACGCAAAATTTCATGGTTCGAGAACAACTGTGAATGTTCTAAATGCAAACAAGATGCACAAGCTGAAAAGATGGCGGCAAAATTCGATGTAGTAGAAATGCATTACGGGGAATACAAAAGAAATTTCGCGAATAACAAGACTGTTGCTGGTAGCTATGACAGCAAGCCAAAAACAATCAAAGTTTATGTCGAAAAAAGCGAAACTGAAGAAGTGCAATCAGTTAGTGCTAAAAAAGAAACATTCAAGCAACAAGTTCAAGGGTTATCAAAAAGCGAAATTTTCAAAAACATACATGCATGGGTTAATCAAATCAAAATCGCAAATCCTTCTATTGATTACCGCGCTCAATTTTCAATATGCTTGAAGGCGTTTTACGAAGAAGTAAAGTTACTGATGGTTGCGTAATGTTACAGCAACGCAAATGCAAAGAATGCGGAGCTAGTTTCCAAGGAGGCCCACGAGCGTGGTATTGTCCTTCTTGCCGCGCAGAAAGGATCAAAGCAAGAGATAGATTGCACAAGCAAAAAATCCGAAATAATCCCGAATTAATC
>JAVBKB010000202.1:0-4873 GCA_031554275.1 Caryophanales bacterium
GCAAAACAAATTATTTCGGTCGCATCAGAAAAATATTAAGATTATTGGCATGAACTTTCCAGTAAACGCAGCTTCTCAGCGAAGCTATTTTGAACACAAGTTAGAAAAATGTACTAACCCTCTACACAAAAGTTTTCTGGATGACAAATTAAACGAATTGGAATTTCTTGAAAAGACAAGATTTAATCGAGAATTCTATGTGATGATTTTTTCTAAAAACATATCATCCCTAGACGAGGTTAGGGAAAGTGTGATGAGGATTCTATCAGGTACTTTTACACCAATGCCTATTCCCATACAAAAGAAAGAACAGATACTGTACAAGTTAAATAATATGAACTCAAAGGTATAGAGAGGGGTGATTAGAGATATGTTAGCAATGTTTAAAAAGGTATTAACAATGTTTAAAAAGAAGCCTGTTGATATTAATGTAGTGAAGGCGAAAAAAGGATATAACCCCGTTTTTCTATCGAAGATTCAGCCCCAAGGCGGGCTAAGTTTTCACGAAGCCTATATCCGGAAAGGTGATGGTTATGAGACGGTTATTAATGTCTATGAGTACCCTACTAATGTGAATTTGTTCTGGTTAGATAAACTAATGAATATGCCAACTGTTTCTATCTGTCAGCTAGACATTGCAACAGTTGACCGGGTGGAAACAGTTCATGTATTGAACAGAAGCCTAAAAGAACAAAGGGATAGGATTTACACTGAGAAGGATCCAATACATTCATTAGATGCCAGAAAGGCAGCACAGATTTTAGAGAGAACCTATAATAAAGTTTCTCAAGGTGGTGAAGTGATTAAGACAATTATCCTTCGGTTGCATTTATGCGGGAAAACAATTAAAGATCTTGAAGCAACAACAAAACTAACAATAGCGAACCTCGAAGCGCTCGGCTTTCGGGGTTCTATCTATTTAAATGAGATGGAATTTGATTGGAGATCCTTGTTTTCTCCATATGATGAGCAACAGAAGTGGATTAACCATAGGCAAGGGAAGCCTATGTCTGCTTTAACTTTGTCTGCGGGATTACCGTATCACTATACTAAATTAGAGGATCCTAATGGAAGTTTTCTAGGAACAACTTTTACAGGCGGAAATGTAATGTTTGATAACTTTTGCAAAACAGCAAAGCGGTTATCTTATAATGCCCTCTGCTTCGGGGTGATGGGGGCAGGGAAGTCAACACTTCTAAAAAAAATGATGCTTGATAATGTGATTCGTGGGAATTTCGTCCGAGGTATTGACGTCACCGGGGAATTTGAAACATTGGTAAAAGCACTTGGTGGAAAAATGATTAAGCTAGATGGTTCTGATGGTATTATTAACCCACTACATGTACTGAAGACTAATGAGGAAGATTCTTTATCACTCCGTGATCACATTTCAAAAATGAGTATGTTCTACCGATATATTTCACCAGCTGCTGATACGACAGAAATACAGGAGTTTGAGAAAATTCTACGAGGTCTGTATATCGAATGGGGTTTAGATAAGAAAGCTGTTGGTAGGGGTGCTAATGAATATCCTACGTTTTCTGATTTCTTACACTATACAAGAGAAAAATTATATCGTGATTTCGCTTCGAAGCAATTTAGAGATGAGCTATCACGGCTAAAATCTGAAAGGTTAGAACGGATTGAATTGTCAATTGAGAATGTGGTAGATACTTACGGTGCGATTTTTGACGGTTATTCATCTATAGAAGATGTGCAAAACGAGCAGCTCGTGTTTTTCTCGATTCGAAGCTTAACTGGACAAAAGAAGGAAATATTCAATGCACAGATGTTCAATATATTGGCTCTTCTTTGGGACAATATGTTGCAGAAAGGATCAGTCCAGAAAGAAGCATTTGAAAAGGGGGAAACGTCATGGCAGGATATCACTAGATACATGGTGATTATTGATGAGGCACATAGATTAGTCAACGGTGACAACCTACAAGCCGTTGACTTTTTAATTAACTTTTCGAGGGAGGCAAGAAAATATTTCGGAGGGTTACTTCTCGCTTCTCAAAGTGTTCGGGATTTTGTACCAGAGGGTAGCAGTAGCGAATTAGTTAATAAGATAAAAGTGCTGTTTGAACTTGCACAATACAAATTTATCATGAAGCAAGATTCGAATGCGATTGCTGCAATGAAAGAAATTTTTCAAGGGCAGCTAAATGAAAGCGAGATTGCAAGGGTGCCTCACTTAAAGCAAGGTGAGTGCATTCTATCAATTACTGGAGATCAGAATATTTCTTTCAGGGTGGAGATTAGTAAGAGGGAAGAAGCACTGTTTACTGGTGGTGCGTAATGACATGGAAAATAAGATTGCAAAATCAATCCTAAAAAAAGTATTGGTATCTACTCTGCCAATGCTTTTATTTTTGCTAGTGATCTTTATCCCTATATTCCTAATTTCAGGGGAAAATAGTTCTTCTAATTCTGGCAGCGCTGTAACAGGGACGTTAAATGTTTCTCCAGAGGTGGAAGCATATCGCCCAATTGTTGAACAAGAATGTATTGCGAATGGTGTACCAGTAGAATATGTCGACGTGCTTTTAGCGATTATGATGCAGGAATCAGGAGGAAAAGGCGGGGATCCAATGCAATCATCGGAATCGGCTGGACTGGAACCTGGTGAGATAACCAATCCTATTCAATCCATCCACTATGGCGTTCTTCATTTCAAACAGATCTATGAAGGGATAGAAAGTAAGGACTTAAACGCTATCGTACAGGGCTACAACTTTGGCAGTGCATGGATTAGTTTTATCAACGAAAACGGGGGCGTGTGGACGCATGAACTGGCAGAAGAGTACTCCACCTACTGGGCTACACAAAACGGCTGGGATAGTTATGGAGATGTTGATTATGTGCCTCATGTTTTACGGTATTTAGCACCGCCTGGATCAGGAGCTACAGGAGAATTTCAAACGCCATTTCCGGCTACAAGTTATGTTGTTACTTCTGAGTACGGCCCAAGATGGGGAGTATTTCATTATGGAATTGATCTAGTTGCCTATCAAGGAGCACCAGTATCATCGGTTGCAGCTGGAGTAGTAGTTGACTCACGTTATTCAGATTCATATGGGAACGTTGTAACGATAGATCACAGGAATGGTGTGTTTAGTCGTTATGCTCATCTTGATCGAAAAGATGTAGCCGTAGGGCAAGAAGTTACTCAGGGACAAGTGATTGGTGTGCAAGGAAATACAGGTGACTCTACTGGTTCTCATCTCCATTTTGAAATGAGAACAGCAAATGATTACAATCATGCGGCCAGTGCGAAAAATCCAAGGGACTACATTCAGTTTCCGCCGAGTTAGAAACTGGGATATTAATTTTAAAGGAGAAGTAAACAGTTATGGATCAGGTTAAAGAGAAAGGATTGTTTGAAAATATTGATGTAATAGTGGGACCTACCGGGTCCGGTAAAAGTCATTTTTTAAAGAACACAAAAATTCCTGAACTGATTTCTAACCAAAACAGACTATTTGTGTTTGACAGATATTCTGAATATGGGATGTTTTCAAAGAATG
Organism: Caryophanales bacterium; assembly: GCA_031554275.1. Classification (GTDB taxonomy): domain Bacteria; phylum Bacillota; class Bacilli; order JARBTR01; family JARBTR01; genus JAVBKB01. The sequence goes on from JAVBKB010000202.1 coordinate 3,531, forward strand.
AGGCAATTGAATTGGTAAGGGAAAGAGATAAAGGCTCTTTTTTTGATAAATTAAGTGACATTTATAATCAAGCAGGTAGCCTAAGTAGTTCCACTTCGACGTTTATTATAATTGAAGACTTCTCTCAATATTGTAGATCTGAGTATGATCAACTAAAGTTTTTGAAAATTGCAGATCAGATGCGTAGTTATGGTTGTTATTTTGTTTTAGTACTCATGAACTGGGAGAGTATACACAAAATACCCAGACTCCTTTTGAGGAATTTTCATTATCAAAGAGAATAGAATCTTAGAATTGGGTGAAGTAAATGAAGGTTTTATTATCAATTAAGCCAGAGTTTGTTAATGAAATATTTGGTGGGAGTAAAAAGTACGAGTATCGGAAGATTATTTTTAAGAATCAAAATATATCGTCGGTAGTAGTATATGCTACGATGCCAGTTGGGAAGGTTGTAGGCGAATTTGATATAGGCTCTATAATCGAAGCTTCTCCTGAGGTTCTATGGAATAAAACGAAGAAACATTCAGGTATCAGTTACGAATTTTTTTCAGATTATTTTTCAAAGAAAGCAAAAGGATATGCTATTCAGATTGAAAATGCAAGGTTATTTCCTGAACCCATGTCTATAAATGATTTTGATCAAAGCATAAAAGTTGCCCCCCAATCCTTTTGTTATACATTTTGAAAAAACATGAGTGGTAACTAAGCTTAAAATTTTAAAAAAGAATGAAACAGCTTTCTGTTAAGAGATTGCTGTTTTTTTGTACGAAAAAAATCTACCAGCAAAAGGAGGTCTTATTTTGAAGCGTAATAAAAGACCAGAAGGGATGCTTAATAAATGAAATATAAAAAATCACTCATTTATTACATTATTTTTTTTGGAGGGATACTCTTTTTTCTGTTTTTCATGTTCGCAGGAAGGTTCCTTCCTGATGATTCAGAGGTGCAAAACTCGAAGTTAAATCAAAAGTTATTGCTAGATAGCCAATCCGTAATTGTGACGGATTGGGAGTATAATCCTCTTGAGAATTTGATGGAAGTAAAAATAAAAACTGAGATAGGTACAAACAACCTGGTTAGAGAATTAGAATTTAAAGCAGTCGAGAAAAACAACCTTGAAAAAGAACTGCCTATTAAAACAATTCAATTGACGGATTATTATGTTGTCCAGATAAGCCAAATTCCAGATGATTGGCAGGTTGTCAAACTCTCGATTTCTGAAAAAGCAAGTGAGTTTGATAGCCCAGAAAAGCAAGAGGAATTGAAATTGATTGAGCAGAAAGTGTATGCTGACTATCGGAAAATTAAGATTGACAAAGAGTTAAGCACGGAGAAAACAGAAA
>JAVBKB010000220.1:0-8978 GCA_031554275.1 Caryophanales bacterium
AAAAGTAAAAAAAGTATTAGCCAACTGCTGTTTTTCTAAATCCATTTTATAATTCATTTTCCTTAAGTTCTCCAAGATCATGCAAACCTCACTCGGTGATCTCGCATCGTATACGAGTTTCTCAGCATCCTGTATATCATTGTGGCTATGGACATTGTAGGGTACATAACTGATTACTGCTTTTTCTTGAAAAAGAAAATCGAACTTTAATGAAGATACATCGGTGATTAGCAACCTATGTGATAAAACCATTTCACTGAAAAGTGCATCAGTATTTGAAATCATATTAATATTTTCTGAGTTGACCTTAAAATCGCCACCGTATTTTTCTACTTCGGGATGCAAAAGAAAATCAAGGATTAATCCGCTCTTTTGCAAAAATCCTTCAAGTTCTTCACAGGTCAAAAGACTCATAATCCCTTTGTAGTATTTTGTTTCATTAAAGACCACAGAATTTAGATTTCTATTCCATGTAGGAAAATAAAGAATACGATTTGTCATGTTATTCTTTCCGCAATGGAGGTTATCATAACGTGCTAATCCTGTATTCTTAATATTTTTATAATTTGAAAACGCTTCAACCAAACACTGTTCTGCCCTATTAGTGACAATCATTAAGTCACAAGGATTTTGAAGAGAATTAAGGAAATATTTATAATCAGATCTTGAAAAAGTTATTCCATGTTGTAAAAACACAACTTTAGCAGTTCTCAGAAATAATAATTCATTTGATAAATTTTGATACAGAATATCTTTCTTTAAATGAGAACTGATAATCGCTTCTGATTTTAGTAACAGTAAGTAATGAATCTTAGAGTTTGGTTTAATTAGTTTGAATCCTTCTTTTAAAAGGCGAAGAAAATCTGAACTATCCTCATTTATCGTGTAATAAATATTCTTATACCCCTGCTTCATCGTATATCTGTATAAATGTTCAGCATTGTCATCAGCTTTAAATACGCGATCTTGGAACAAGTATGTACACTTTCTCGCTTCATATTTCCTAGCGATATCCTTAAAATTTTCGTTACAAGTTTCAGTAATTTCTACAGAGTCAGTTCCTACAGTAAGTGTATATACATCATCTATTTCAATAGCTCGAGCAGCATTTCTTACCAATGTTAAGTTTATTTTTTTCCCAAAACAGATAATTTCCAGAAAATCGTATGCCCTGATTTCTGATTTCTTAATTTTAATTGTGATAAAATTTTCGGGAAAAACAGATGAGATTCTCGAATAATATTCATAATCTTTATTCTGATCCAGACGATATTCAAATGTTGAATTTATCATTATCTCACCAACTAGTTTGAGATATCCCAAAACAAAAATTCTTAACTCAACATATTCTTCATCCATTTGTTGAAAGTAAATAAAGCCTCTAGGAGTAACGGAATCAACCTCCCTTTTGATGACATATGAACGAGGTGAGGGCTGCCTTTCAATCGCATAATATTTCTCAAAATATTGTTGAACCTCATATTTTTCATACTGCTTAAAATTCCTTAAACGCTCTATAAATTCTTTCTCATTATTTAGCTCAACGACATCTCCAATTTCAGGCGTTATATATTTTTGAACCATATTTGAATTATTATAGGTCAAAGATTTAACACCGTACGAGGCTGCTTCCAAAATCACAAGTGGAAATGCTTCTTGAATTGAGGGTAATATTAGCAAATCTATATCTTTATAAATGAGCTCCTTATTATACTCAAACCCTTTAAATTCGACGTTATTAATTTTCTTAAAATCTCCCTCTACATCTCCCGAACCATAAACGTAAAATGTAATCTCTTTGCAACTATTGATGATTCGTTTTAAACCATCCATATTTTTCGCATGATCACTATCAGTCAGGCGTCCAACATAAGCAACCTTTTTTATCTTAGATACGACACGTTTACTGATAGGATAATTTGAACATGGGCTATAGTTTTTAAATTCTCTGTATAGGTCATTATTAGAGAAAATTTTGTCAATATTTACTTGCGGTTCTAATAATTCAATATACCCACATTCAATTAATTTGCCAAGTGATCTTAGAATAGCCATATTATCTTTGCTGATCAAATGTATATTTCTATGGCATTGAATGATCACATGATTATCCTTAAAGAATGATTTGCATTCATTAGCAATCCTTAATTGTGTGAAAATTAATAATTTTCCATTGAGGTTGTCTATGTTTAGTTGCGCTAAACTACATATCCCATCGCAATTTAAATCACGACAATCAAATTTTTGATCATCATAAAGCAGTTCTAATGACTCATAAACTAAAAATATGTTATAATGCTTTGAACTTAATCTTAGGTAATAAATTTGATTTTTAATCCAAGATATAATCCCACCCTTTGACAGGTCATTAATAAATATATATACATCCTCAACATGATACAGGTCAATATAATCACTTTTCAATTCGATATACTTTGCTTCGACTCCATGATAAAAAACACGTACATCATCTAATTGTCCAGCAGTACGCGGATAAATAGTTAATGCATGACTATCCATATCCCCTCCTTCTATCACTAGTGAATCCAAATCGTAATTAAAATCTGTTAATTTATACACCAAATCATTACCGATCATAGTCGTGCGTAATTTTAATTTAAAATCATTGTGTTTTTTTACAAATTCCTCACCAATACGAATATCGTATGTTTCTACCATATCAATAATAGCCTGTACGTTACTGATAATCTTCCCTCTGTGCATATGGACAATAATGATCTCTAATTCCTTAAAGTGTTTGGTGTCTTCCAGCTCAAGAATCACATTTTTCCCAGCAAACCAAGGCAGATAATGAAGTGCAATCTTCGTGTCTGTAAATAGGATGGTTCCACATCGTTTAATTTTATCATCATGCTTTTTATTAATTGTGAAAGCTTTTGTATCGACTTTTTTCTTAAACATTTTTCTAACTGATTGTTTATTTACAAATGAATTTAATTTCATCTTTATAGCCACTTCCTTTCGCTATGTTCAGGGCACAAATATAACTATAGTGCGAGTAATTACCAACTACTGAACTCAACTTCTGTTTTGAGGATCTTCCTGATTTTGTTTTCTCAACAAATTTCCAACGGGTTCCTAAGATATCGATTTTTGGTATTGTTTCAAAGTTCACTGACTTTTAGATGCACCAAATAACCATCGAAGCCCTTCCCAACCAACTGGATGATACTTGAAATGAAATAATTTTTCTTTTCAAAAATCGAATCAAACTGGGTGCTTTATTCATAATATCTGAACGTTGATTTGCCTATGGTTTCGCAGATCGTTTTGACTCTACAATTCTTATAGTGCTTTCTCAATAACTTCGTTGACTGTTTCTTTTCAACCCTTTTAACAAAAACTGTCAAGGCGTTGTTGATTGGATTTTAACTCGTTTTACTTTCTCCATCTGGACTAGCTCTATTTCCATTACTGGGATGTCAACTTTTTTTCAAACAACTTTTTTAGGAGTATCAAGTTGGTCTAGTTTAAATTGATGCGTTGTAAGATATCCTAGTGAAGAATGAATTCAAAAACCATTGAACTGATTTACATAATATTACAATTTAAAGTATAGGTCATCAAGGGTCCCAAAAGCCTGCCCATTAACAAATTCTGTCTTGATGATTTTGAGTGTTGCTACTGCTACCCATATACACAACATAATCACAGGAGATACTGCTAATTTCCGCTACTTTTACAAGCAACTCCGCCGAAAATCTTTTTTTCCCTTTTTCAATTTCATAAAGATATTTAGGAGAAATATCAAGTGCTTCGGAAAACTGCTCTCGTGTCATTCCCTTTTTCTTTCTCAGAAAAAAAATGTTCTGTCCCACTTCCTTGTAAAAATCCATATCTACATTCACCATTTGCATTCACCTTAGTTAATAATACTTAGAAAAGATTGCAAATTAAAGGAACTATAGCACTAATTAACACACCTTCAATGCCGTATGAATGGATTGAACTATTTCACAAAGGTTGTTTTTCATAGCCTAAAAGACGATAAAATTTAAACCGGTCTACTGCTCTGAATAATTTACATGACTAATAAGCCCACCTTCTATCAGTGGACTTTACCCGTGAACCAATCATACTTGGATATAATTAAAGCAATAAGGCTAGCGCATTTCTATGCGCTAGCCTTATTGCTTTAATTTGATATTTCTTCTGTAAAGATATAGCATATATATCAATAAAATATCACACTAATATTGCAACATACAGAAAACCACCTTACTACATCAGCTAGCATACAGCAGACAATCCATAAAGTGTTTAAAGTAAAAAAGACTGTAAATAGCATAATTACTTTATTTTGTAGTTATAAACACTTTTCCGAATCAACAACCTACACACTACCTGTAGTAAAGTGGCATTTCTTAAACATTTTCTTGATCTCACGATCAAAAAATTCTAAAGACAATTGGCCACTAGCTTTAGCAAACCCCATTGTTCGTATGGTTCTGTAATGTACATTCAGTCAGTTAAAGTGTTTCCGCACTCTTCAAGACTGGAAGTCTTTAAACCTACCGTTTCCGGAAAATGTAGGAATCAATTTCCTTCATAGCGTATTATAGCTGTAACTTCCAACTTTATCAAGTTAAAAAAATCCAATTTTAACAAATGAAATTGATTTTTTCATAAAACATACCAACTAAGCGTTATCATCTGATCGATTATGCCCTAGAGGAATACGAACCATCAATTGTATTGATAATCAAATGATCTCCCTCATTGATAAATAAAGGCACTTGCACAATGAGCCCGGTTTCTAGAGTAGCTGGTTTAGAACCACCTTGAGCGGTATCCCCTTTAACACCAGGATCCGTTGCTGTTACTTCTAAGACAACAGTCGTTGGTAGTTCAACACCAATAATTTCATGACCAAACATCATGATTTGAACTTCCATGTTTTCTTTAAGGAACTTCAGTTCGTGCGAAATTTGAACTTCTGGCAACTCAATTTGCTCATATGTTGCATTGTCCATGAACACATAGTTATCACCAGTCGCATAGAGATAGGCCATTCGTTTATTTTCTATCCGCGCTTTTTGTACTTTTTCACCGGCACGAAATGTTTTTTCCTGAATGGATCCCGTTCTCATATTACGGAGTTTTGAACGGACAAAGGCTGCACCTTTACCTGGTTTCACATGTTGAAACTCAATTACTTGCCAGATACCATTATCTACTTCAATGGTTACGCCTGTTTTAAAGTCATTTACTGAAATCATATTGTTTATACTCCCTTTATCCTAGCAAACAATCGTTGCCAAATTTATTCACGTCTACAAAATAATAAGGTCTTTTGGCGATATCGTCAATGAGTAATTGCCATCTTCGGTAATCACTAAATCATCCTCAATCCGGACACCACCAAGTTCTGGTATGTAAATGCCTGGTTCATTCGTGACAATATTACCTGGCATGAGCTTCACTTCGTTTGAGGCATTTAGATTTGGACCTTCATGTACTTCAAGGCCAATGCCATGACCTAGTGAATGTCCAAAGTAGTCCCCATATCCCTTTGCAGCAATGATATCACGAACCATTGCATCTGCTTCTTTCCCAGAAATCCCGGGGCGAATATGCTCATTACCATACATTTGTGCCTCTAGAACAATGGCGTAAATTGCTTTCAATTTTTCACCTGGGTCACCAACAGCAATCGTCCGTGTCATATCAGAAATATAGTGATGATAAACTGCACCAAAGTCTAGCGTTAGCATATCGCCCTTTTCAATTACTTTTTCAGATGCCACACCATGCGGGAGGGCTGAACGCGCTCCAGAAGCAACAATCATATCAAATGATGAGCCACTAGCACCTGCCTTGCGCATAAAGAATTCCATTTCATTGGCTACTTCAATCTCCGTTAGTCCCGGGCGAATGAATTCAAGAATATGCTTAAAAGTTGCATCCGCAATGTCAGCTGCAGTCTGAATGCATCTGATTTCCTCAGGTGTTTTGATTGTCCGAATCGACTCAATCACACCACTAACTGGCACAAGTTCACAGCTCATTTTTTGTTGATACTGTTGGAAAATTGCATATGTTAGATTTTCTTGTTCAAAAGCAAGGCGCGAAACACCCAATTTTTCACATTCACGCTGGACAATTTCTGGATAAGTGGCTTTTTCTATTTGGACAATTTCAAAACCTTGGCACTGGGCTGTCGCTTGCTGGATATAACGAAAATCAGTGATAAATATCGCAGCAGACTTCGTAATCATTGCCACACCAGTTGATCCTGTAAATCCAGTCATATACTTGCGATTATACGCGTTTGTTACGAGTATCCCGTCAACATGTTGCGCTTCAAGTTCGGTGCGAAGTTTCGCTAGTCTCATTTTCATTGCTCCCCTATTCTTTGATTGATGGCAGATAGCGCCATTTCATACCCATATACCCCAAAGCCGATCACTTGACCAATTGTAACTGCTGCAATATACGAGTGATGCCTAAACGTCTCCCTAGCATGAACATTGGAAAGATGAACCTCAATTACTGGAATATCAATTGCCGCGATACAATCGCGAATAGCAATACTGGTGTGCGTAAAAGCCCCAGGGTTCATAATAATTCCCGCAATATTTTCATCGACTGCCTCATAAATACGATCAATCAATGCGCCCTCACTATTGGACTGAAAGCATGTCACACTTGCACCAATTGAATGACCAAATGCAATGATATTCTCCTCTAATTCTGAAAGGGTGACACAGCCATAAATGGCTGGCTCCCTCTTACCTAAATAGTTTAGATTAGGGCCATTCACAACCAAAATTTTTGCCATGCGTTTCCCTCCCATTAGATGATAATCACATTTTACCATATCGACGATTTAATTGGCGAATATTCCACCAATTTTACAATCATTCATATGCAACGTACTGAACCAGTTAGAATCCTGCGAGGTTTCATTTCTGCTACACTGCATATTCTAAATTATCTACCATAGATTTAAATTATATGTAAACAGAAATAAAGCGAGGATGACCAATGGCTAGTAATGAATATGGTGGACAGGCAGTTGTTGAAGGTGTCATGTTTGGCGGTAAAGCGTATCAAGTGACAGCAATTAGACGCATCAATGGAGAAATTGAATTTTTAACGATTCCAAGACCTCTGAACCCCTTCGTCACGCGATTAAAAAAAATCCCTTTGCTACGTGGTGTAGTTGCGATTATCGAAGCAAGTGCTGCTGGTTCTGAGCATTTACAATTCTCCACCAACCGGTTTGGCATTTTACCAGAAGAGGACGCGGAAATGGAAGCTGCTCGGAAAACAAGTAAACTGACTTTGCTATTTGGTGTTGCGATTGTCGGAATCCTTTCCTTTCTATTTGGCAAATTCCTTTTCACTTTACTGCCTGTCTTTGCGGCGCATTTGCTTAGTAGCCCTTTCCCCGGACAGTTTCAACAAAATTTACTCGAAGGCTTATTTAAATTTATTTTACTCATCGGTTACTTACTTGCCATCTCTCAAACACCGCTGATTAAACGTGTCTTTCAATATCATGGTGCTGAACACAAGTTAATCAATACTTATGAGAACCAGCAACCATTAACGGTTGAAAATGTACAAAAACATTCTCGTCTTCATTTTCGTTGTGGCAGTAGCTTTATTCTCTTCACAATATTTGTTGGTGTGTTTGTCTATGTTTGGTTCCCTACTGATCCCCTCTGGCTCCGGGTCATGATACGCCTATTGTTACTACCGCTCGTCATCGGGCTTTCCTTTGAACTGCTGAGGCTAACCAACCAGTTTCGACATACACCTGTTTTACGTCTGTTAGGCATGCCTGGCCTATGCTTGCAAAGACTAACGACTAAAGAACCAACGCCAAGCCAAATCGAAGTTGCGATTGCCTCCTTTAATGAGTTACTTAGAGTCGAATCAGAAAGAAACGCCTCGGGACAGGATCACCAGAGTTGAACCGAATTCCAATGCTAAAAAAGCACACAGGTTCTCACCCAAAGAAACAGGTTCGCCAAACCAGTCATGATTCGCTAAATATCGAAGCAAAATACTCGTATATATTGAATAATCATTTTATAATCTGTCTATACTGAAGGAATAGTAATGCGGATAGAAAGACTACTTGAGTATCAGGGGGATTTTCGTGAGACAGATTTCATCAACCATTTTCCTAGCTACCATCGGATTCCTCGCTATTCTAGGCGTAGCCAGTGCGTTTAGAAATGGGTTCAACCCCTTTATGCAGGGAGCCATTTTCACAGCAGCCATCATCACGGTTGTGTTCGTATTTAGAAAAATAAAGTTGACTAGAAATCAGCATCGCAAAAAGAAAAGTAAGGCAATGCGTAAAGCAAAGAAATTAGGGCTAACGGTTTACACAAAAAGCACATTACCACGCCGGCCAGAGGAATGGCCGCCGACTCAGTTGGTTGTTATTGAGGGGAAAAAGCAAAGTCGTTGACATTGGCTATTGACATGTTTAATGACTAAGCTATTTTTTCACTATTCTGCTTACGTTGTCAGTAACAATTGTACTTAATTAAAAAGTGAAATGGCGTTTCTCTGGCCATCTCACTTTTTTATTGAAGTATTAGTCACTACGAGGTTCTTCATACCCACTAGTGCAATTGTTCATCCGTAACTAGAAATAGAGATGACTGCTCTTGTAGCGATCACACGCGCTATTCAGCAAGAATGCACGTATGCTTAGTATAATTGCCACCATCAATAATTGCGCCATATACAATTAATCTAAGAAATGCCTACTAACCATAGCCGCTGCACCAATCACACCGGCATCATTCCCTAATTCCGCAAGTGCAATCACCGTCGAATTCTTCACGGGTGAGAAAGCAATTTCTTGAAAGTACTTGAGCGTCTGTCCGAGTAATTGATCGCCAGCTTTGGAAACACCACCACCAATGACAATCACGTCTGGATTGAGTGTAGTACCAATGTTCGCTAGTCCAATCGCTAGATAGTAACAGAAA
>JAVBKB010000218.1:0-3021 GCA_031554275.1 Caryophanales bacterium
TAAGTTCCTGATTTGCACATTTTGATGTCAAAAGTATCGTGTGCTAAACTATTTAAAAGGGTTTCAGTTTGAAATCTTTAATTGTGAAGTTGGAGGGGTATTCTTGAAGTCATTTGAAGATAAATTAGTGAGCTATGCAAAGCTTGCAGTACAAGTTGGGGTTAACATTCAGCCTGGTCAAATTTTGTATGTTTCGGCCGAAATTAATACTGCACAATTCACTCGGATTGTTGTGAAGGAAGCTTACTTAGCAGGTGCAAAGAATGTGGTTGTTGATTACTATGATGATGCCAACAGTCGCATGAAATACGAATTGGCACCTGATGAAGTGTTTAATGAATACCCAGAATGGGAAAGAATCAAACGAGAAATGTTGTGCGAACAAGATGCTGCTTTTCTATCCATTATTTCACAAAATCCTGATTTGTTGAATGGAATTGAGCCTTCTCGAATCGCAAATAGTCAAAAGGCGTCTGGCAAGGCACTTATTAAGTGGCGCGAGTATTTACAAGCCGACAAAAATAGTTGGTCTATCGTTGCCATTCCAAGTCCAGAATGGGCAGCCAAAGTATTTCCTGATGACAATAAATGTGTTGAGAAGCTATGGGATGCGATTTTTTCAGCATGTAGAATTGACCAAGATAATCCAGTTGTTGCATGGAAGAAACATAATGAAAATTTACATACAAAAGTTGATTATCTCAACAATAAGAAGTATCGTAAACTGCACTACAAATCAAATGGTACTGATCTCGTCGTAGGTCTTCACCCTACACATCTTTGGGCAGGGGCAGCCAGCACAAATCGTTTTGGAACGGAATTTATGGCAAATATGCCTACTGAAGAGGTTTTCACAGCGCCTGCTAGAAACGATATCAATGGTACTGTGCTGAGCACAAAACCATTGAGTTATGCAGGAAATATCATTGATAACTTCTCGCTTACATTTGAGAACGGGCGAATCGTTGATGTAGCTGCAGTACAGGGTGAGGAAGTATTGAAGAATTTGGTGGCAACCGATGAGGGCTCTCATTACCTTGGTGAAGTTGCGCTTGTTCCTTTCGATTCACCAATCTCTAACACCAATATTCTTTTCTACAATACACTATTTGATGAAAACGCCTCTAATCATTTCGCGATTGGAAATGGATACGCTTTCTCAGTTGAAGGTGGTAAGGAAATGTCTAAAGCCGAGCTTGCAGCAGTTGAGGTTAATGAAAGTATTGTGCATGTAGACTTTATGGTAGGCTCAGCCGATATGGACATTGATGGGATACTTGAAGACGGCACAAGCGAACCGATTTTCAGAAATGGGAATTGGGCATTCTGAAAAACAGATACGTATTCTGAAAAATTGTAAAATTTCATGCGAAATTAGATGTAGGGAAGCAACTATTCTTTGACATTAACAAAGATTTGCAAAAACAAAAAGGCTGCCGAAAAGCAAAATTCGGCAGCCTTTTCGATTCAATGTTTTTCACAATGCCAGGAAATGGTCTTGAAGTAGGTCGTGAAACCACAGATCGGAATTTACAGCTATCAATACTTTTTGTTAAATGTAACCCTAATTGTCGATAGAAATGCAACTTCAAACTCGCTAAGATTCCCAAATACTTCGTCATAATTTCCTAGGATAGTCCCGCAATCCCTCGTAAATGATTCTTCGTCTTTGAAAATTTTATCGGGAGTTTTAAGTTTCATTTCTAACAACAATTAGGATAAATCAGGATTTACTGTTTGGTTGGCATTTCCCCTTGCAACATTTCTTTTTAAAATAAGTAATGTTATAATTCTTGGACATAGAATAAATAGAGGGAGGTGGAAAGATGAAAGGTAGATTACACTATTGGACGTTAGAGGTACTGTTTATTCTTCTAATTGTCTTTATTAGCACGAAGATTTCTTTTCTATTTCATCCTATAGGAGTCTTTGTTTCCACGCTCTTCTTTCCAATATTGATTTCAGGTTTCCTGTTTTTTATTCTTGATCCAATTGTAGATACTTTAGTTAAGAGGAAAGTACCAAGAACGCTAGCGATACTTGGTTTATACTTGGCTGGTGCAGGAATTATATTCTTGTTTGGTGCAACAATTGGACCGCCAATACTGGATCAAGTGACTTCCTTAGCGAAGAATACACCACAAATTATTGATAGTGTTAGAAACACTATCAGTGATTTATCCAATTCTTCTTACTTTGAGTGGTTACAGAATCAAGAATTTATTAATATTGCGGGTATAGAGAAGAAACTTATTGAGTACTCCACACTTTTTACGAGTAATCTTTTTAATAGTGTTTCTGGGTTGTTCTCATTTATTGCAAATCTGACTTTGATCATTGCAATTGTACCTTTTATATTATTTTACATGCTCAAGGATGGAGATAGGTTACCAAATCAATTGGTCAAGTTTGTTCCAGGTGAATATCGAAACGAAGGTCACAGAATTCTTCGTGAGACTTCAAAGACACTTGCTGATTACATTCAAGGCCAAATCATTGTTTGTCTATTTGTTGCTTTGGGGAATATGATTGGTTACCTCATTATTGGCTTGGATTATGCGTTGCTATTTGCATTAATTATTGGAGTGTTAAACATCATTCCGTATGTTGGACCGTGGCTGGGAGCAACGCCAGCGGTTTTTATTGCATTTCTGGATTCCCCAACAAAAGCATTACTTGTCATTGTTGTCGTAGTAATTGTGCAGCAAATTGATGGCAATCTAATCTCACCACTAGTGATCGGAAACAAATTGGAAGTTCATCCGCTAACGATCATGGTAGTCTTGCTAGTAGCAGGAAATCTAGCTGGTGTTCTTGGGATGGTGCTTGCTGTTCCGACATATGCAGTTTCGAGAATTATTTTCAAGAACTTCTTAAGGATCTGGCGGCTGAGGCAAACCTAGCCAAGATTATTGTATATGTTTAGGACAAACTGCTTTGAGTGCATCAGCGCTCGTAGTAGTTTGTCCTTTTACATTTAAGTTAATTTCTTAAATTTGAATATAGGGCAGCAAAGCCTCC
>JAVBKB010000035.1:0-6506 GCA_031554275.1 Caryophanales bacterium
ATAATGGAGGCATGTGTGTGTATGTAACGCGAACAAATACCACTCACAGAGCTTGGGACGCCAGAGTTAGACATATGTACGCTACCCGCATCAGTTCCCCCCATAGAAATGAAGTATTGATAAGGGATTTTGTTTGTTTCGGCTGTATCCAGGATAAAATCAACCATGCTTTTACTCGTGATCATCGTACGATCTAGGATACGAAGCAATGGCCCCTGCCCAAGCTGGCCAAACTCACTCTTGTTACCTGAAGCATCATTCGCAGGACTTGAATCCAGTGCAAAGAAAATATCCGGTTTAATCATGTTAGCAGAAACTTTTGCCCCTCTTAACCCAGCTTCTTCTTGGACAGTTGCCCCAGCGTAAAGCGTGTTCGGTAAGGTTTGCCCTTGTAATTCTTTCAGTAGTTCTATTGCCAGGCCACAGCCATAACGATTATCCCATGCTTTTGCCATAATCTTTTTCGGGTTCTTCATTGGTGTAAAAGGACAGATTGGAACTACTGGTAACCCAGGTCGAATACCCATTTGCACGACATCTTCTCTTGAATCAGCTCCAATGTCAATCAGCATATTGCTCATTGCTGTAGGTTTTGATCGGATAGATTCGTTTAGCAAGTGCGGCGGAATTGAAGCTATCACCCCGACCACAGGTCCTTCTTTAGTGATCACTTCAACCCGCTGTGCCAGAAGCACTTGTTCCCACCAGCCACCTAATGGCTCAAAGTGCAGTAGCCCGTTGTCTGTAATTTTCGTAACCATGAAAGCAACTTCATCCATATGCCCTGCCACCATAATGCGTGGATCTTGTGCATGACCTTTTTTGATGCCAAAAACACCACCAAGGTTGTCTTGAATCACCTCATCAGCATATTTCTCGAGTTCCGCTCGCATGTAGTTACGCACTTGATGCTCAAAACCCGGTGCTCCCGGTAATTCAGTAAGAGTTTTGAACATTAGCATGGTTTCCTGATTCATGATGATTTCTCCTTCCGTGTTGCCAAGAACAATTTATCACTTATATTATTTTATTCTAAACGAATTAGCTAAGATTTACACTATCATTTGGCTGAAAGCATTAATTGATTTAACTTCAATTTTTAAAAATTAAGACTATTAAATTATAATAAGTGAAATTTTCTGCTGTTCCATGTATAATCAATTTTCAAGGAATAATTGATCAAGTAAAAAAATATGATTAAGATGCATGAAAGCTATTAAAGTGAGGTATTCGAATGAATTGGAAAGTTGTTGCTGGTGTCGCCGGAGGATTTGCGGCAGGGTATGGAATTGCAAATTATGTCAATGAATCTACGTTATCAGACCCTGAAAAAGTGCTATCAGAGATTAAGAAGAAATTTAGTTCACTAGGTCAAGTAGAAGGCACATGGATTTTGATGACACCTGAAAAATATCATGATGATATCCTTGATTATGATGTCTATCAAGGTGGTATCACAGTTGTCAATGACAAGAGCTCGATTGTGTATGAATTTATTGCAGATGCAAAGACAGGTGCTGTCCTCTCAGTAACTGAAGGCACGTATTCATTGTAACGAAAAGTCAGATTTCACGTAATTCCAAAAAAAATAATCATGACTATCATTTGTAGTGGTAGTCATGATTTGGTTCAAGTAAAATCTTTTATTCCGGCTAATGTTATAAAAATTCATTCATCAAAATCAATATTTATTCCAATTCCGATAGGAAATATCCGAAATTTTCCGGTATTCTTTAATGGCATCTTCTTGATAGTAGGAGTCAACTATATCTTGAGGTAATCTCCTGAGATTCTTTTGGTTACGATATTCATATTCTTATCGAAGTTTATATCTGCACGTCCTTCAACGCTGCCAATATGAACACATAGAAGGTCAACATTTTCCTCTTGGGACAAACTTTCTGATTCATCTTGATAAGAGTACCAATATGTTCTTGTGCCTTTTACTACAGATATACCAGCTATTCTCCAGGATCTATCATGTCTTGAGTAAGTAATATTGTTGTCATCAAGAATTCTACAGATCTTTTTATCAGGACTAGCAAAATTATTATATAATGCTTCTGTCTGAGCAACTAAGTTTTCGTTATTTTTGTGTAATCTATAAAAATCATTTTGGCGATAAATATAAACCGTTTTTGTAATGTATCCAAATATGATAACGCAAACTATGAGAATTGCGATTTTCTTCCACGTTTTCATCGATACTCCTCATTTAGAAAATCGCAAAAGAATATTCAACAATAAGACACTTCACAACGATAAATCGGATTCCCTTTTGCAGAGAATTTCGCCTCGTATTCCGTCATAATATTTCCCTCAAACTCGCTGTTATGTAAATCCAGAAATACTGCTTGCAATTGTAATCCATAATGATTGAAGCTCATCAACGAGTATTCAAATAATCCTCTGTTATCTGTTTTGAAATGAATCTCCCCGACTTCAGGCAGAATTTCCTTGTATACATCAAGAAACTGCTTACTCGTTAATCTTCTTTTTTCATGACGAACTTTTGGCCATGGATCAGAGAAATTCAAGTAAATTCGTGCTACCTCGCCTTTTGCAAAAAAGTCCAGCAGGTCACTAGCATTTACTCTCAGTAATCGCAGGTTTGGAAAGTTGGCGGCAATACATTTATCTAAAGCAGAAATAATTACTTTGGTTGATAACTCGATCCCAATATAATTCACATCTGGGTTTTGCTGTGCCATTCCAATAATAAACTGTCCTTTGCCAGTGCCTACTTCAATGTGAATTGGATGGTTATTACCAAATTCATGGTGCCACATACCTTTATGTTGTGCTGGTTCTGGGATCAACCATTGTGGATTTTCTGCAATTCTCTCCTCTGCCCAAGGTTTATTTCTTTGTCTCATAATACAAACTCCTAAAAAATTTTTACAAAAACGAATAAATTTATTTGCTGATTCCAATTATATGTGAGATGAATATTTTCGATAAGGAGCAATAAAATATGCCCATTTCAAAAGAAAACCATCTTGCACTATTGCGGGATATCTTAGCGAATCACCACCAAGATTGCTGCGGTTCAACCTCTGAATACGAACAAGCATCTCGAATTATTAACAACCTTCTGGCAGAACATCAGTTGGATGCGCACTCGGTTTCTGTACTACAAGAAATCGAGACTTATTGTAGAAATGGTGCCACACTTGCTACTCATGAAACGCACATCAATGAGCATCAAGAGTCGTTAACCGAGTGGGTTAGTCATTTAGATGAGATCACTCACCCAATGTAGAATGACCGTGTCCTAATTCCAGTTTCAAACGTATTTGACTGCAGGAATGAAAATCAATTTACGTTTGGTGAATTTGAAAATCAGCATCTAAAGTCGAAAAAAAGCAAAACAGGAATCATTAGGCGCTTTTCATGATGATTAATTTATGCCAAAATCCGTGGTTTATGCGAGCTGGAATCAGGGTCACGACTTCAAAAGGGTGCTATGAATCAAAACTAAGTCACTGATAGAATCTTAAGGTTCTTAATTGATTTCCGTTTCCAGTCCAATTGACTGCTCTGAATTAGGAATTTGAACGTTCTACTCTGTACCATCATGACTAAACTGCCAGTGAACGCCAAATTTATCAACAAGTGTACCAAAGCATTTGCTCCAAAAGGTTTCTTGAAGCGCCATCTCCACTTCGCCACCCATTTTCATTTTATTGAAAAGTGTTTGAACCTCATTCATATCTTTACTGCTTATGGTCACACTAATATTGTTTCCAGCATTGAAGTCCCTTTTTGGGGAACAATCTGAAAACATCATGTTACTTCCCATGATTGGTAACTCAGCATACAAAACAAGGTCTTTCTCCTCATCAGTTGCCTGCATTCCTGGCGCTTCTCCAAACGTCATACACGTTGGCATGCATAAACCAAATACCTCTGCATAGAACTCAACCGCTTTACGACAATTCCCATTAAAATTTATAAAAACCTCAACCGACATTTTTCTCTCTCCATTCCAAATTACTAAATTAGGTTTATTGCTACGAATTGATTTGCAACCAACGACTGCGGCAGTTTTGTTGCTACGAATTGATTTGAAACCGTGACCAATGACTACGGCAATTTCGTTGCTACGAATTGACATGCAACCAACGACTGTGGAAGTTTTGTTGCTGCGACTTGATTTGAAACCGTGACCAATGACTACGGCAATTTCGTTGCTACGACTTAATTTGCAACCCCATTATCCGTTTTCTGTACTAACTTGGTCGCTATATTGACAAGTAACATTTAAGGACTGGGAAAGGATGTCAACCTGCAATTCACCATAACCAACTATTTCACCATCTGCGTGGATAACTGAATTAATGTCTGGTTTAAGTGAGATCTTTTTCCCAGTCTTATACACCGTATTTCTCAACTTTGTTTGTCCGCCCCAAATAATTGAGAAGAACATAAACATAATTTTTAATCTCGAGTAGGAATGGACAATGAATATATGGAATA
The DNA here is from genome assembly GCA_031554275.1 of Caryophanales bacterium. Lineage (GTDB taxonomy): Bacteria > Bacillota > Bacilli > JARBTR01 > JARBTR01 > JAVBKB01. The sequence continues at coordinate 4,480 of JAVBKB010000035.1, forward strand.
ATCCATCGTTCATTTTCGCGTCAGGTGAAATCAGAATACCACCGCCAAAGTAAGGACTGTTGGCAATGTTCACCATCCAAACTTTTTTGTATGTTTCAGAAACACCATCAATGGTGACTTCTACATTAGGATGTTTGAACGTCCACAGACTTTTGAAAAAAGTATAAAGATAGGCCAATTTCCCAAGCCTCATTTTGTTAAATTTCATTTTTAAAGTCGAGTCATTAACTTCCTCAGTAACATCAGCATCTATCCCTAAACCCATACTACCAGCAAAAAAACCTTGCCTAGTTGTTTCAAATGTTCCACAATCCAACTGGTGAATTTCGGGAGCGCTTGAGAGTATGTTGTTTATAGCTTCGACCGAGTTCATTGGAATCCTTGCACCACGGCAATAATCATTACCTGAACCGGCGCCGATAAAGCCGAGCGTTGCCCTTGGAAAGCCTATAATACCATTCACAACCTCGTGGAGTGTGCCATCCCCTCCCACAGCAATAATCGTTGCCTCTGGATCTTCTTGGAGTACGCCCCGAGCGAGTTCTGTCGCATGCGCAGGTCGTTCAGTAGTAAGTAATTGATAGTCAACCCCTTTTTCCTCAAGAATGGTTCTAATCGTTTCCCATTCTTTAAGGCTACCTGAATTGCGAGCATTTGGATTTAAAATAAAAAAATATTTCTTGATCATATAAACCTCAATCGATTGTTTGATGTTTATATTCTAGCAGAATCTTGTCCTATTTGTATAAAAAAGAGTTGTACAATGATAGTTTTTTTGTTTTATCATGAATAAGATTGGTTATGATGAAAAGAAGATTTAACACTTTCGCATTGTCTAGCCTGAAATACTCGGTGCCTGCAGGGTCAAGCGTAACGAGGATAAACGAAAAGAAATTTTCATTCAATTTTTAAAATAATTCGAATTGAAATGAATGTTTTTGTCCGTTTAGAACTAGAATTAGAATGCGAAAAATCTGGTAATTTGTTTGGAAAGTCAACAAGGAAAATATTTAACCAAATGATTTGACCAATTTTGACCAAAGGTGTATGATAAGGCTGTGATACAAAATCAACATGCTAGATAACCGTGAAATCCTGCAATTGGATCCATGTGAACTAGCTGAAATATGGAGGAAATACATATGAATTTAATACCTACAGTTATTGAGCAAACAAATCGTGGAGAACGGGCTTATGATATTTATTCACGTCTTTTGAAGGATAGAGTAATCATGTTAGGCAGTGGCATTGATGACCAAGTTGCCAACTCGATTGTTGCGCAATTGTTGTTTTTGGAAGCAGAAAATCCTGAGAAGGACATCTTCTTCTACATTAACAGCCCTGGTGGTAGCATTTCATCTGGAATGGCTATTTATGACACCATGCAGTATATTAAGGCGCCAGTGTCAACAATTTGTATTGGTATGGCTGCTTCAATGGGCGCATTCCTATTATCATCTGGAGAAAAAGGAAAACGGTTCACCTTGCCGAACTCAGAAATCATGATTCATCAACCGCTTGGTGGTGCACAAGGGCAAGCGACTGATATTGAAATTGCAGCACGAAGAATTCTTTACCTTCGTGAAAAGCTCAACAGAATGATGTCCGAGCAAACTGGTCAACCAATGGACGTTATTTCAAAAGATACAGACCGTGACAACTTCATGTCAGCAGAACAGGCACTTGAATATGGACTCGTTGACAAAATCATCTCACGTAATGAAATGATGGATAAGAAATAATTAATTTGGAAGTGGAGCACTCCTGATTCCTTTTCAAAATAGCGACTGATTTGTAGGATTACCTAAACAAATCGGTCGCTTTTCTATACGTTAGCCTGATTGTCGTTAGAAATGCTGCTTAAAACTCCTGATAAAATTTTTTTTAGGTATTACTGAATCTTTTCTAGAAGTTCTGTTGCTGTTAATTTGATACTACGTCAAGAAAGTGGACACAGATTTTTGGTAAAAATCCCCTACCGCACTATCGTTTAGTATCCTCAATTCCATTCGATAGTTTAAAAGAAA
>JAVBKB010000143.1:0-15256 GCA_031554275.1 Caryophanales bacterium
GCCCGAACTATTTGCTAATTGTTCATCTTTATTTCCTTTTCCACAAAGGTGAACCACTTGATACTGTGCTGTCAAATTCGGTAATGCTTTACGTACCACTTCGTTTATTTTCTTAGCACCAAGACTGCCACCCATCACAAGCATCACTGGTTTTGCAGTTGTAAACCCTAGAAGCGCAAGACCATCAGCTTTTGAACCAGCAAGGATGTCTTTACGAATTGGCGATCCAATAGCTTCTGTTTTGCTCGCGGGGAAATGCTTGGCTGCTTCACTAAATGATGTGAATATTTTCGTGGCAAAGCGTTGCGCAATGCGGTTAGCAAGGCCAGGCGTCAAATCACTTTCGTGAATAAAGCTAGGAATCCCCAATGACTTTGCTGCTAGGATGACGGGAACAGAGACGAAGCCCCCTTTAGAAAAAATCAGTTTAGGCTTAATCTTGCGCAATGCAGATCTAGCACCAAATACTCCTTTAATTACCCGCAGTGCATCCTTCATATTTTCAAAATCAAAATACCGTCGGAGCTTTCCGCTTGAAATGGGATGGTAAGGAATGTTAATGCCCTCAATCATTTCTCGCTCTATTCCAGATTTCGAGCCAATATAATGAATGTTCCATTCATCACGATCTAACTCATCTATGATTGCCAAATTTGGTGTGACGTGACCAGCAGATCCGCCCCCAGTGAATACGATTGTTTTCTTGTTCATACAGCCTCCACCACTACATATTACCAATGCTATTATAGCAGAAATCTGACAAGAGTTAATGTGAATTTTCACAGTGCAATTTCAAACTAATTTTATCGTGAATTAAGTCAGCAAGTTATAAGGGATAGCGCTTCATCATCGGCAATAATCGTCACATGTTGATGGCGTCGTAAGACTGATCCGGGTAATAACTCTGTGACATCTCCTTCAATGAGTCCCTGAAGTGCATTTGCTTTTCCCTTTCCACTCACCAACAAAATAATGCGCTTGCTTTTCATGATGGTTGCAATTCCAGCAGTGATTGCATGTGTTGGTACGTCATTAAAATCCGGAAAAAATTTAGCATTTGCCTTTCTCGTTGCTTCCGCTAATTCGACAACATGTGTCATACTTGCGAATGAAGTGCCCGGCTCATTAAATCCAATATGCCCATTTGCCCCTAATCCGAGAATTTGCAAATCAATGCCACCAGCAAGTGCAATCAACTCTTCATAATGTTGACATTCCTCATCCTGTTTGGCTACACCATTTGGGATAAAAGTGTGCTGCGATGGAATATCAATATGATGAAATAAATTCTGTTGCATGTAGAAGTTGTAACTATTCTTATTTGTTTGACTGAACCCAATATACTCATCCAAATTAAAGGCACGAACTTGATTGTAGCTTGTCCTGTTTGCTTGGTAATCAAGAATTAATTGCTGATACAAGCCTAGCGGGGTACTACCGGTTGCAAAACCGATGACAATGTTGGGATTCTTCTTAACAGCGCCAATCACAATGCGTGCGGCAATGGTACTGATTTCATTATAGTTTCGAGCACGGATAAGTTGGAAATGATGTTTTGTAGCAGTCATTATTTATTCTCCTTGAGCATTTATTATCTTAAATCTGTATGAAAGACACCATCAAAAGATGATAAGATTCATCTTGTTTCAGATAAACAACTACATGTATGTCTGCGGCAATTATTTTGAAATGAAGTTCGTACTAAGTTCGAATCATTACAAGATTTTTCTGCTTTTGCTATAATTTGAATAGTATATTTGAATATTTTAAGGTATTGATTTAATTTGAAGTCTTCAGACTGAAATCATTATAAAGGACTTCGATTGATCTTGATGTTTTGTCAACTAGATTTACGTTTTCCGACTGCGTTTTTAAAAGACTGCGACTGATCTTGAAGTTTCTTCAAATAATAGTGTTTAACAAAGGTGTGGTGATTCATGTTTTCTAGTTTACAAAGGGATAAGATTCTTGCACTCATGAGCGAAACGGTGTTTGATGTTATCGTGATTGGTGGTGGTATTACTGGTTGTGGGATAGCACTAGATGCCAGTTTGCGAGGGATGAAGACAGCACTTGTTGAGATGCAGGATTTTTCTGCAGGTACGTCAAGTCGTTCCACAAAGCTAGTGCATGGGGGATTACGATACTTAAAACAGTTGCAAATTGGAGTAGTTGCTGAAGTGGGTAAGGAGCGGGCAATTGTATATGAGAACGGACCGCATGTTACAACACCAATTTGGATGCTACTGCCCATTTATAAAGAAGGTAGTTTTGGTTATTGGTCGACTGCAGTAGGGCTTCGTTTGTATGATTTCCTTGCTGGAGTAAAGCCTAGTGAACGCAGAAGAATGCTGAAGGCAAAGGAAGTGCTTGAGAAAGTCCCTTTGATTAAGAAAGATGGGCTTAAGGGTGCTGGGTATTATGTAGAGTACCGCACAGATGATGCGAGGTTAACCATTGAAGTAGCGAAAGAAGCAGTAAGCCAAAGCGCTAAACTAATCAATTATGTTAAAGTGGTCGAATTGCTTTATGATGCGCAACAACAAGTCAGCGGTGTACGAGTTGTCGATAGCATAACTGGTCAGCAACATAATATTCAAGCAAGAAAAGTCATTAATGCAGCAGGACCTTGGGTTGATCAGGTTCGCAAACTGGATCATCATACAAGTTCAAATAAGCAGCTTCAGCTATCAAAAGGTGTCCATCTTGTGATTGATCACAGCAACCTACCTTTAGAACAGGCAATCTATTTTGACACATCAGATAAACGAATGATTTTCGCGATTCCACGAGAAGGAAAGATATACATTGGCACGACCGATACCCCCTTTGAAGGTAACATTTCTTCACCACATGTTACCGAAGATGATATGCACTACTTGTTGAATGCAGTTCAAGAGATGTTTCCAACGGTAAAAATTGATGTGCCCATGCTTGAATCCAGTTGGGCAGGGGTGCGCCCTCTTATTTATCAATCAGGTAGGAGTCCTTCGGAGATTTCACGAAAAGATGAGATATGGGTAGCAGATTCAGGGTTGATTACAATTGCAGGCGGAAAGCTAACTGGCTACAGGTTAATGGCAGAAAAAGTAGTAGACAGGCTAGTGCTAGAACTAGCAGTTATTGCGCATACAGAACTTCGCCATGAACATACAGAACTTCGTCATGAACATACAGAACTTCGCCATGAGCATACTGCAACGGATTCAGTTTGTGCTGAAATTGGTGAGCAGGAAGAGCGATTAAATTCGGATTCAGCTTCGCTTGGTGCTGAAATTGGTGAGCAGGAAGAGCGATCTAATTCGGACTCAGCTTCGCATGGTGCTGAAATTGGTGATCGGAATGAACAATCCAATCGGATATCACCTGATGATGACCAATTGAGTTTCACAACTAGATCCTATTTACCCTGCACTACAAAAAAAGCACCCATTTCTGGAGGGCATTTTGGTGGTTCTGCACAAATGGCGGCTTATTGTGAAATGAAGCAGATTGAGGTAATGCAATATGGTTTTTCATCTGAAGAAGCAAATTTCCTCACAAAAAGATACGGAACTAATATTGATCAATTTTTTCAATTCTGCAAGACGTATAAGGAAGAATCATGTATAATACCACTATTCGTGTATGGACAAGTTTGTTATGCAATTGAGCATGAGATGGCAATGACATTGACAGATTTTTTTATTCGTCGAACTGGTGCTTTCTATTTCAATATGTCATGGGTCATAACCCATCTGGAAGCAGTTGCAGAATTGATGAGTGAAAAGCTCAATTGGATTGAGGATTATAAACGACAGCAAATTCAAGAGATGAATTTGTTGATGAAGGACGCAGATTTCAGATAATAGTTTAGGAGGGGATTACATAATGGAAACAACAATTGAACCAATCAATCGAGTTATTTTTGAAATAGGACCATTTACTGTTTCCTGGTACGGATTCATTATTGCGTCAGGAATAGTTCTGGCGTTGTTTTTGGCTATCTATGAGGGAAAAAAACGTGGTATAGCACCCGATACCTTCACTGATGTGCTCGTAATTGCAATCCCAGCTGCCATTATTGGTGCGCGGCTTTGGTATGTGATTTTCAAATGGTCAGACTACTCGGACGATCCAGTACGGATTTTCAAAATTTGGGAGGGCGGCTTAGCCATCCATGGCGCATTAGTTGGATCGGTTTTGGCTGCTTACTTTTTCACTAAAGCTCGTAAGATTTCTTTTTGGAAGTTAGTCGATATTGCTGCACCAAGTATTTTGTTGGGGCAAGCAATGGGCAGATGGGGAAATTTCTTTAACCAAGAAGCATTTGGTGGTGAAGTTTCAAGGAAATTCTTAGAGAATCTACAACTTCCAGACTTCATCATTAATCAAATGTACGTGAATGGCGCATATCATCACCCAACATTTTTATACGAAAGCATTTGGAATATTATTGGAATTGTCGTCATCATTTTGTTTAGAAAGACCAATCCACGCTTGGGAGAAGCCTTCTTTGCTTATCTCATCTGGTACTCTGTTGGACGCTTTTTTATCGAAGCACTACGTACTGATTCACTAATGATTGGTGGTCTGCGCACGGCTCAAGTGACTTCAATTGGACTGATTGTACTTTGTGTAGCAGGAATTATTATTCGAAGAAAACTGAAACTATCTGAAACCAGATATTTAGAGTCATGAATGGAAAAAGGTTTATCGAGATTTTTCAAAGAGGCTTAGTTGTAGGGCTGAAATTAACGTGGAAGCTTGCAAAGATTGTTTTGCCAATTTCATTCATCATGACTTTGCTCTCATTCACACCTGTACTGGGGTGGATTATTGAGTTAATCAGCCCAGTTACTGCATGGATGGGATTGTCCGGTAATGCCACGATTCCACTTGTGCTTGGTATGACTGTTAATATCTATGCAGCAGTTGGTGCAGCGTTAAATCTTGCGCTGACTGTCAAGGAGCTTTTCATCATTGCTGTAATGACTTCGTTTGCTCATAATTTGTTTGTGGAAACAGGTGTAGGCGTGAAGCTCGGTGTACGTGCATGGATCATTGTCAGCCTCAGAATTGGCGTTGCGGTTGTTGCAGCTGTACTCATTAATTTGTTTTGGTCAGGTGGAAACGAAATCGCTGAATATGGGTTAGTTCATTTGGAAGCACCAGTAGTTGAGGGTGCTTGGCAGATAACGGTTCATTCCGTTCAAGTGGCACTGTCTGGTGTACTACAAATAGCGACCATTGTCATTCCACTGATGATTGTCGTGCAATTTCTAAAAGAATTAAACTGGCTTGAAAAGATTTCGAAATGGCTAGCGCCATTAACAAGGATCTTCGGATTAAAGGAAAAGCACTCTTTGGCATTAGTCGCAGGGATTTGTCTTGGATTTGTGTATGGTGCTGGTATCATCCTGCAAGCAGCTGAGGAAGATGAGTTTAGCAAGCTGGAGATAATGAAGATTGTTACCATATTGATTGCAGCACATGCGGTTTTTGAAGATACATTATTATTTATACCTGTCGGTGTTGCCATTCTGCCGCTTTTAATTATTCGAATAATTACAGCGATTGTGCTGACGCTTTTTGTGACAGTTATGATGGGAAGGAATAAGACGAGTGAAGAAAATAAAAACATTGCTATTTGATTTAGATGGAACGTTGATTGATTCAAATGAATTGATTATCGAATCATTTTTATACACTTTAGGAAAGTATTTTCCTGGCAAATACAAACGTGAGGATGTCATTCCGTTTATTGGGCCAACGCTAAAGGATACATTTAATACGATTGATATAGATAGATCTGAGGAAATGCTACATGATTATCGCGAATTCAATTTCACAAAGCATGATGACATGATGAAGGAATTCCCAGGTGTGAATGAAGGCTTAGCTGCCTTGAAAAACACTGGTGTTCGAATGGGTATAGTTACTTCGAAAATCCATTACAGCGCAGAGAAAAGTATCAAATTGTTAGGAATGGATCAATATTTCGATTGCTTGATTGGTTGTGATGATGTGGTCAAGCATAAACCCGATCCAGAGCCATTATTGAAAGCACTAAATATTATTGGTTCTAAACCAGAAGAGGCAATGATGATCGGGGATCGGCACCACGATATTCTTGCTGGTCAAAATACTGGCACGTTGACTGTTGGCGTTGGCTGGTCACTACAAGGCAAGGATTATCTTCGCCATTATCGACCAGATTATATCATTGACGAGTTGACCGATCTCGTACAAATATTGAAGAAATACGAATGAATTTGATATAGGCGAAGATTAATTTATCATTCATTCACTCATAAATTCTATTCTCTCTTAATAGATTTCTTAATAGAAACTATTTGGAGGGATTTTTTTGCATAGCGAGTATTTGAGTGCTGTTCCAGGAAACTATCAGCTAGAAAACTATGAAGAGGTAGCACGAAATTTCACTTGGGAAGAAGTAGAGAATGAATTTACTTGGGCGACTACTGGTAAAGTGAATATTGCTCATGAATGCATTGATCGTCATGCAAGTTCTGATCGCAAGCATAAAACCGCTCTGATCTACCAAGATGATGTCAGATCAGAAAGCTATTCCTATGACCAGTTTATGCGCTTATCTAATCAAGCAGCGAATGTGCTAAAGAAACACGCTGAAATAGAGAAAGGTGATCGTGTCTTTTTGTTCATGCCACGAATTCCTGAGTTATATTTTGCAGCGTTTGGCGCATTGAAACTTGGGGCGATTATCGGACCGCTTTTTGAGGCGTTTATGGAAGCGGCAGTCTATGATCGTTTGGAAAATAGCGAAGCTTCTGTTATTATCACGACACCGGATTTACTAGAAAGAATTCCATTTGATAAACTACCGTATTTACAGCATGTTTTTGTGGTTAGTCAATCGGGTGGCATCAATGAAAATTATATCGATTTTTTAGCAGAAATGAAAACAGCCAGTGATACTTTTGAAACTGTTTGGGTAGATCGTCAGGATGGGATGATTATTCACTATACATCTGGATCGACGGGAAAATCGAAAGGCGTATTGCATGTACACAATGCTATGCTGCAACACTATCAAACAGGTAAATGGGTGCTGGATTTAAGTGACGAGGATGTTTATTGGTGCACTGCAGATCCTGGTTGGGTGACGGGTACATCGTATGGGATGTTTGCACCATGGCTAAATGGTGCTACCTCACTCATCATAGGTGGCCGCTTCAGCCCTGACACATGGTACAAGGCAATAGAGGATCATCAAGTAACGATTTGGTATAGTGCGCCAACCGCACTACGTATGTTGATGAGTGCAGGGAGTGAGGTTTTGCAGAAATATAATTTCAGCACACTGCGTCATGTCTTGAGTGTTGGTGAACCACTTAATCCGGAAGTGATTAAATGGGGTATGGGTGCATTCGGACATAGAATCCATGATACTTGGTGGATGACAGAAACAGGCGCACACCTCATTTGCAATTATCCCTCTATGGAGATACGGCCTGGCTCAATGGGCAAACCAATTCCCGGTGTAAAAGCAGCAATCATTGATGATGCAGGCATTGAGCTAGCACCTTACATAATGGGCAACCTTGCCATAAAGCAAGGCTGGCCGTCGATGATGAAGGCTATTTGGGGGAATGAGGAGAAGTACAAATCCTATTTCTTGCACGATTGGTATGTATCTGGAGACAGTGCTTACAAGGATGAGGATGGATACTATTGGTTCCAAGGGCGAGTGGATGATGTCATCATGACTGCTGGTGAACGGGTCGGACCTTTTGAAGTGGAAAGCACATTGATTGAGCACCCAGCTATTGCTGAAGCAGGAGTTATCGGTAAACCCGATGCAATGCGTGGGGAAATTATCAAAGCATTCGTGGCATTGCGGCAGGGATATGTGCCTTCCGATGAACTGAAGGATGAGCTGGTAACATTTGTTAAGCAGAAATTGGCTGCACATGCTTATCCAAGAGAAATTGAATTTATTGCGAAACTACCGAAAACTCGGAGTGGCAAAATCATGCGACGTGTGTTGCGGGCATGGGAATTGGGACTACCAACTGGAGATCTGTCAACAATGGAGGATTGAATCCTATAGTTCCTTGCTAAGAAATTTCATGAGACTAAATTGAATAGCTAGCTGTGAAGTCACAGGAAATTAGCGAACAAAGGAATGTGCTCAGTAGTGAGGGATGAAACTCTATACTGTGCACATTCTTTATTGTGGAAAAATCGTTTGATTTCTTTATTGTTGCAAATATCCTACTTGTCGTTAGAACTGCAACTTCAGACTCGCTAAGATTCCCAAATCCTTCGCCATAATTTCCTAGGATAGTCCCGCTAACCTTCATAAATAATTCCTCGTCTTTGAAAAATTTTGTCGGGAGTATTAAGTTGCAGTTCTAACGACAATTAGGATTAGACGTTTATGCTGAAACGCTTGCAGTATTTTTGAAGACTGCTCTCATACATATACCAGTTCGTTTTATTAACATTCAAGTTTTCTATGCTATACTATAATCATTCTATAGTGTGGAGTTATCAATGAAAAAAACAGATTTGAAAGTAGTACCATTCGTCCAGCCTGCTGAGTATTATTTTGAAAAAGGAAAGAAATCTCTTGACGCAGGGGACTTGAAAAACGCAAGAGAATATTTAGCAAGAGCGAATCAATTGGAACGGAAGAATACAGATATTCTCTTTCATCTTGCTATGGTTCTAACAGAGTTGAGCCAATATGAGCAGTCGAATGAAATGCTTCACCAAATACTGAGCATGACAGAACCAGGATGGGTAGAGTGTTATTTTTATCTGGGAAAAAATTATCTACTGCTTGCTGAATTCGAGCAATCTGTTGATAATCTTATCCAGTTCATTGAGAATTGTGATGAGGATAATGAGTTGCTTGTTGAAGCCGAAGAACTGGTGAGTATCATTCAACAGGAGTTGGTTGAATCTGAAGATATCTACCTTGAAGATGAAGATGACGATGAATTGATCTTGCATCTTGATATGGGTTTGCAGTTGCTCCATCAAAATGAAATTGACAAAGCAATCCTTATCTTCAAAGAAATCATCGAGTTGTATGGAGATGTATTACCTGCGCATAATAATTTGGCACTTTGCTATTTGTATTTAGGGCAAGAAGAAGAAGCATTGATCTATTTGGAAAAAATACTTCGGATTGAGCCTACAAACCTGAATGCAATTTGTATTTTCTTCTCCATTCTTAAACGTATAGGCAATGTGTTTAAAACATACAAAACCTTAGAGATGTTGTGGCAGGTTAAACCGCTTAACGCTGATCAAGCAGTGACTCTGGCTGCAACATTAGCGCTAGCAGGTGAATATAGAACCTCTTATAAATGGTTTAAGTACTTTGATCACCAGTCCAGATTCGAGGATTACAAATTTTACTTTTGGTTTGCAAAGGCTGCTTATTTCACGGATCATCATGCAGAGGCTGAAAAGCTTTTCGAGAAAATGCTGAGCAAGTTTCCAAACAAAACAATCGCACCACCTTGGGAGCAGGCGCTTCCTTTTGAACACGAGGAATTGGTTCCGATCAAGTCGTCTGATTACGAGCTCTCCATTAGACTTGCGACTTTGTATTTTACTTTAAAGGGGACAGAAGCTGATAAACAAGAGATTATCCAGTTCTATCGCACCAATAGTTTTCCGATTTCAAAATATGAGCAAAAGCTACTAGATCAGCTTGAGAATATGCCTTGCGAACCACTATTTGTATCTGAAGTAGCGTATCGAATCGAAGTAGTTTATGAAAACAATTTTGAAAAGGGTACTCAAGTTATCATGGAGTGGTTTGAAATATTTGTTCAGTACGATGAGCAAATTTGCGAATTACCTGACGTCACTGTTTGGGCTGCTGTAGCAGATTATCTTTTCCACAAACAAAATAATTTGCCTATGTCAAGAAAGCAGGTCGCAAATTTGCATGAGGTAGCACCTGAACTCTTGAATGAGCAACTTGAAAAATACTTTGATTTTACCAAGCGAATTTAGGTAGAATAAAAGATATGAGATTGTATTTCCTAATAAATATTACTGACTTAAGGAGTGTAGAGAATGACAACAGAAAAAATTTATGACATTACAATTATTGGTGCAGGTCCCGCTGGGATGACTGCAGCTGTGTATGCTTCGCGTGCGAATTTAGCAACCCTCATGCTTGAAAGAGGTATTCCGGGTGGACAAATGGCTAACACTGAGGAAATAGAAAACTATCCTGGTTACGAGAGTATCTTAGGACCAGACTTATCAAATAAGATGTTTGAACATGCAAAAGTTTTTGGCGCAGAATATGCGTACGGAGATGTGAGCGAAGTAATTGATGGTAAAGAATACAAGACCATTGTGTCAGGTTCTAAGCAATTCAAGACTAAAGCGATTATCATTGCAACAGGTGCTGAGCATCGTAAGCTTGGTGCACCTGGTGAAGACGAACTTAGTGGTAGAGGTGTATCCTATTGTGCGGTTTGTGATGGTGCCTTCTTTAAAAATAAAGAGCTAGTTGTAGTTGGTGGTGGGGATTCAGCGGTTGAAGAAGCTATTTTTCTCACAAAGTTTGCATCAAAAGTAACCATCGTTCATCGACGTGACCAATTGCGTGCGCAGAAGATCATTCAACAACGCGCTTTTGCAAATGAAAAGATCGAATTTATTTGGAATGCAGTGATTACCAATATTAACGGACCAGAAGGAAAAGTGAGTTCAGTAACAATTAAAAATTTATTGGATGAAACTACTTATGATTTTCCAGCAGGAGGTCTTTTCGTATTTGTTGGAATGGACCCATTGACAGCACCGTTTGAGTCTTTAGGCATTCTGAACGAGAATAAATATATTGAAACAGATGAGAATATGAAAACGAAGCTTCCAGGTATTTTTGCGGCAGGAGACGTCCGAGAGAAATCGTTACGACAAGTGGTTACAGCAACAGGTGATGGCAGTATTGCTGCCCAGTTCGCTCAACACTATGTGGAAACGATGTCAGAAGCAAAAGTGAAGTAAATACGTTTTTCAGTTGAAAAAAATCGAATGATTTGTGAGCTCTTCGTTCCATATTATTCGAAAAACGAGCCTGTTTCTTGCGCAATATTGGTCAAATGAGAAGTAGTTCAAAACAAGTAGCTCAAAACAAGTAGCTCAAAACAAGTAGAAGGTTAAACAAGTGGTGCTGACGTTTGCATTTGAACATTGACGTCAGCTTTTCACAAAGAAGGAAGTGTTTCAAATGTTACAAGTAACGAATTGTTTTTACACTCAAGGAAATCAAGTACTCATGTTGAATAAACCACGACGAGGTTGGTGGTTTGCACCGGGTGGCAAAATGGAGGATGGCGAATCGATATCAGATGCGTGTTGTCGCGAATTTCTTGAGGAAACCGGGTTGACGATAACGAAGCCTACATTATCAAGCGTATTCACTGTTGTCATCAAACAGGCTGATCAAGTCGTTGAAGAGTGGATGCTGTATTCCTTTACCATTTCTGATGCAACAGGTGAAGAATTATCAGAAAATCATGAAGGGAAACTTCGTTGGATTAAGCTAAGTGAAATCAATGAGCTGCTGATGGCAGAAGGGGATAAGATCATTCTTGATCATATCTTACATGGATCAGGTGTGCTAATTGGGAAGGTTACATATACAGAAGACTATGACTTAATTGATATTCATTACTCTTCTGAACATTAAGCCGAGGTGAAAACCTTCGACTTGATATCTGCAAGGAATAAATAATAACTGGATGGCAGGTGAATGAAAATGGTGAAGCAAGTTGAAAAGGGACAATTGGTGATTATCACGGGAATGTCTGGTGCTGGAAAAACGGTGGCGATTCAGAGCTTTGAAGATTTAGGCTACTTTTGCGTGGATAACTTGCCACCTACATTACTGCCGAAATTCCTTGATATTATGGAGACTTCGACTAGTATCTATAATAAAGTAGCAGTTGTAATGGATTTGCGAGGTCGCGATTTTTTTGAGCAACTACTAAATGTGATCGAAGATTTGAAAGCTTCAGAAAGAGTAGCGCTACAGATCCTTTTTCTCGATGCGGATGATGAAGCATTGGTGAAGCGATACAAGGAAACAAGAAGAGCCCATCCACTTGCACCAAATGATTTACCAATGAAGGGAATCATGCAAGAACGAAAGCTCTTATCCCATTTAAAAAATATGGCAAAATATGTGTTTACAACAACACAGTTGAAACCAAAAGAACTACGTGAGAAGATTTCTTTACAATTTGCAACTGGTGATCAACAGCGATTCCAAGTGCTCATCATCTCATTTGGTTATAAGCATGGTATTCCGATTGATTCAGATTTGGTATTTGATGTGCGGTTTCTTCCAAACCCATTTTATGATGAAGAATTGCGGTCGCAAACTGGGTTGGATGAACCTGTGTCGACTTATGTGAAGAAATGGTCAGAATATGATCAATTTATTGACAAATTTGTGAGTTTGCTTGATTTTATCGTTCCACAATATCAAAATGAGGGAAAAGCGCAACTAGTGATTGCAATTGGCTGCACAGGTGGTCAGCACAGATCGGTAACAATTGCTGAAGAGCTTCAGAAACATTTCACACCTAACTACACTTGCCATGTATCCCATCGTGATATTCAAAAAAAGAAGCTATCCTTGCACGAATAAACTTATCCTGTTTCCTGTTAAAAATATCGAATCGAAATTGGCGAAAATTCCAATCTGTTTTGTCGGTCAAGTCTTGCATACGTCCAGTGCCGTTCCGCTCTAAGCTTTAGCTTAGAAAGCAGAAGGGAACAGCACCGTTTCCCGTTTTGGTCTAACCAAAGGTTAGCGACCAAAAGGGAGAGAACAGCTTGTCTAAGTTCTGAAAGAACTTAGTAACAAACCACTGTTTTGCTTCGGCTTTCATTTCGCACACAGGGAAATTTTCTCTTATTTCTACTTTGTATTTTTAACAGGAAACAGGATCCACAAGGATTGTTGAAGTCTAAAGAAGGTATACAATGAAAACAAATAAGAAGAAAATAGTAGTACTTGGTGGCGGAACAGGTCTTTCTGTGCTTCTCCGTGGACTGAAAAGGCACGATGTCGATATTACTGCCATCGTTACGGTTGCGGATGATGGCGGCAGTACTGGGCGAATTCGTGAAGAATTAGGGATTCCTGCACCTGGAGATATTCGGAATGTAGTTGTTGCTTTATCGAATGTCGAGCCATTGTTAGAACAGCTTTTTCAGTATCGATTTACCAATAACTTGCCGAGCAATCTATCGGGGCATTCTCTGGGAAACCTAATCATTGCTGCAATGTCGGATATTACAGGTGATTTTGCAACTGGTGTTCGAGAATTGAGCAAAGTTTTGAATGTCGAGGGACGTGTTCTCCCATCTGCGAATCACAGCATTACTTTACATGCAGAAATGATGGATGGCACAATTGTTTCTGGTGAATCCAAAATTCCGATTGCTATGAACAAAATCAAAAAGGTTTTTCTCACTCCGCACGATACGCGCCCATTGCCTCGCACTTTGGAAGCGATCCTAGAAGCGGATTTAATTGTAATTGGACCAGGTAGTTTGTACACCAGTATCATGCCGAATCTGATTGTGCCAACACTAAGTGAATACCTTTGTCGCTCTGCAGCGAAGAAAGTATACATTTGTAATATCATGACACAGTCAGGTGAAACGTTGGACTATAAGGCAAGTGATCATGTGCAAGCGATTTATGACCATGTCAACGAACGTTGTATTGATACGATCCTGGTGAACAATAAAGAACTTCCGAATCCGGTTAAATATAAATATCAAGAAGAACATGCGACCCCAGTTTATGTCGATATCGAAGAATTGAAACGTATGAATTTGGAAGTCATTCAAGAGGATATCGTTCTTGTTAAGAACAGCACCGTTCGCCATGACGCAATCCGAATTTCGAAAATCTTGATCGAATTGATTAAGTAAGTTGGTTAAATTGCACTCGAAATAAATGAAATTGCAAAAAGGTTGGAAGCTATGTCATTTGCATCACAAACAAAGAAAGAATTAACCTCATTAGAATCTAATCAATGTTGCCAACTAGCAGAGCTATCTGCCCTGATTCGCATGAATGGGTCGGTTTCTTTCTCGAATAAAAGTGTTGTTGTGGATGTCCAAACAGAAAATGCTGCAATTGCGAGAAGGATCTATACGCTTCTGAAAAGTCACTTCGTCATTCAAGTAAATCTTCTCGTTCGCAAGAAAATGAAATTGAAAAAAAATAATGTCTACATCGTCAGAATTATTGAGCAAGCAAAAGAAGTGCTAGAGAAGCTGCGAATTATGATTGATGGATTTCAATTTCAACATGCGATTGACAAGAAGCTAGTGAAGAAAGAATGCTGTAAGCGAGCCTATTTAAGAGGTGCTTTTTTGGCTGGGGGATCAGTGAATAACCCGGAGACTTCAGCGTATCATTTGGAAGTGTTTTCTCTATACGAAGAACATAATAACTCGCTTCACCAATTAATGGAGCACTTCGATTTGAAGAGCAAGCCGCTTGAGCGGAAGAAGGGATTTATCTGCTACATTAAGGAAGCAGAGAAGGTTTCTGAATTCCTGACGGTAGTTGAAGCATACCACGCATTACTTCACTTTGAGGATGTCAGAATCATTCGTGATCTGCGTAACTCTGCAAACCGACTTGCGAATTGTGATAATGCAAATATTAATAAGATCGTTTCCGCTGCTGGACGGCAAGTGGATAACATCAGATTAATTGATGAAAAAATCGGGATCGCAGCGTTACCTGAAAGACTTCGTGAAGTAGCAAGAATTCGTTTGGAGAATCCTGAAACTCCTTTGAAAGAACTATGTGACCTGATGCAATCAGAGAAAATCAGTAAATCCGGATTGAACCACCGATTTAGTAAAATTGATGAGATTGCTGAGAAGTTGCGCTTAGGAATTTCTGTGACTTAACTAGGGTCAGCTACCAACACATCACTGATCAAGAGGCAGATCAATCCTTGGTCGACTACTTTACCAATTGACTGCTTTGTCCCAAAGAAAAATTTAAAAGATTGACTGGGAGTATCTCTATACTCCCAGCCAATCTTTTTTTGTGGGCACTATTAATTGTTTTACAATTGCTTGATGTGTAAGCACTTTTTACTGCTAACGACTTACGACTTACGATAATATCTTTGCTATTTTAATCTAGAATCAATATAAACAAGCACTTTCAGAAATTAAACCATACATACATATGGAGGAAGCGACATTATTT
>JAVBKB010000123.1:0-5966 GCA_031554275.1 Caryophanales bacterium
TTAATGCTTTTTTCTTAAATGGATTTTCGCAACCTGAATACTAAATCCTAATTGTGGTTAGAAACTCCCGATAAAATTTTCAAAGAAGAGGATAGCGGGACTATCCTAGGAAATTATGACGAAGTATTTGGGAATCTTAGCGAGTTTGAAGTTGCATTTCCAACGACTATTAGGATAAGATCGATGAACTCATGAACCTGATTTCATGACTTAGAATGCGCAAAAACTGTAAAACTTTTTTCAAAAAGCATTTTTTTTCGAAAGAATGATGTAAAATAATAAAGTGTTAGACATCCTAAACGCTATAGGGAAAAATAATAAGTAAGATCATTTGAGAGGATACATATATGAGCAAAGAAAAACCAAATTATAGCTGGAAGAAATTTTTGAAGCTACTCGTGTCCACAAGACCTGCACTACCCATCATTATTGGAGGATTCTTTGCCAGTATTGTGACAACAGTCGCAGGGTTGATCGTACCACTGTACACAAAAAACTTGATTGACGATTTTTCGCTCTCGAAGTTAAGTACGAAGCTCATCATCATTATTGTCGTAGTCTTTATTGTGCAGGCCATTACAAATGGTATCTCCATCTTCCTACTGAATTATATGGGACAGAAAATGGTTGCCAATATGCGTACAAGACTTTGGCAGAAGATCTTGCACTTGCGTGTTTCCTATTTCGACAATACGAAAACAGGAGAATCGGTCAGCCGAATGATCAGCGATACTAACGTAATACGCGAATTGATAGCTGACAGACTTGCACAATTCGTTACTGGGATCATTTCTGTCATTGGCTCTATTATCATTCTGTTTCTTATGGACTGGAAATTAACATTGCTGTTGATTGTTGCGGTACCAGTGACAACTGCTATCGTTGCTCCCCTAGGTCAAAGAATGTTCAAAATTGCTCGTGGATTGCAGAAGGAAACAGCCTCATTCACAGGTGAAATCAATCAAACGCTTTCGGAAATAAGACTTGTGAAAGCATCTAATGCTGAGAACAAAGAAACAAACTCGGGGGTTGCAGGTATTAACCGACTACTTGGTTTCGGCATTAAGGAAGCTAAGATCGGTGCCATCATTGGACCACTGACGATGTTTGTCATCATGGGTGTGATTTTTGGAATTATCAGCTACGGCGGTATTCGTGTCGCAGAGGGGTCACTATCAACAGGAACTTTGATTGCTTTCCTACTTTATTTGTTTCAAATTATCGTGCCAGTAGTCACTTTTGTAGAATTCTTCACTCGCTTACAAAAAACAAAAGGAGCAACTGAACGGGTTGCAGAAATTCTAAATCAAGACGAGGAAAACATTTATGATGGTGCAGCGGTTGATGTTACTGGGAAAAAGATCACCCTTGAAAATGTTTGTTTTTCCTATGACGATAACCCTATCCTAAAGAATATTTCTTTTGAAACAAACCCAGGAGAGGTTATTGCATTTGCAGGTCCAAGCGGTGGCGGTAAATCCACACTGTTCGCCATTATCGAACGTTTCTACACGCCAGAATCTGGTGAAATTTATGTTGACAGACAACGACTAACAGATATTTCAATACATAGTTGGCGCAGTCAAATCGGTTATGTATCACAAGAAAGCGCCATGTTATCTGGAACTATCCGAGATAATTTGTGTTATGGTCTCGAAAAAGAATTTACTGACGAGGAGCTATGGGCAGTTGCCAAACTAGCTTACGCAAATACTTTTATAGCCGAATTACCAGAACAATTGGATACTGAAGTTGGTGAAAGAGGGATCAAACTTTCTGGGGGACAGCGGCAGCGGATTGCAATTGCAAGAGCTTTCCTACGTGACCCGAAAATTTTGATGTTAGATGAAGCCACTGCAAGTCTCGACAGCCAATCTGAACAAATTGTCCAGCAGGCATTGGCAAATTTAATGGAAGGTAGAACAACGTTTGTGATCGCACATCGTTTATCCACGATTGTTAACGCAAACCAAATATTGTTCATCGAACATGGTGAAGTCACAGGTCTAGGTACCCATACCGAACTTGTTGCAAAACACCCACTATATGCGTCATTTGCAGAACAACAGCTTTCAAGTCATACAGAGAATTAGCAGAAACTGACCTTTAAATGGTACAATTTCGAATTCGCCTTACAGTGGGCATCTGTCCACAGATCAAAAGCACATGAAATGAGCGTGAACGCTTAAATCATGTGCTTTTTTGAATTTATTTGAATAAGTTAGTCCTTGGATCGATTAGAAAAAAAACAGAGAAACTGGTGCGACAAGTGGTCCAATTTAGCAAATTCGTAACAAATCAGAGAAGCGATAATTTTCCCGCTTCTTGTTACGACAAGTGCTCCCTGCTAGCAAATAGCTTCCCCACTAAATGATTTCATTTGTCTTTTTCACTCGATACCTAATAATTGCAGGAGAAATGAACCATGTGAAAGAAATTGCGAAAAGGAGAATAATCACAATTGAAAGCATTGGGTCAATGTCTCTAAATGCAATATTGAAAAGGATAACTGGCAGGACGAGACTCATCAAATAGAGATATGAAGACCATTTTTTTACAACGAGGATAGCTCCACAGTTTTTGCAAACAGTTTTGAAATTATTTCTATAAAGACGTTCTTTGTAAGTAAATTTAATTTTTTCATGACAGCTTGGACAAGTTGTGTGCATATGTTACTCCTTGTGGTTGATACAAGAATATATGCGACATGGGCTTGATATATGACTCCTAGCGATCTAGTAACGCTGGAAACTGATGCTGAAGCAGCAAAACAACTTTGGATTTGATGTAACCTAAATATAGCTCAGAATGACTGAATGTCACTCCGAGCTATTTTTTTCAAAATGATGATAGTGCGGTTCATCCCCTTAAAACAGCGCCGCATTTTTCTTTAACCTGTTCAAGCACCTTTTCATGAACGCTAGTGACTTCCTCATCAGTTAATGTTTTGGAAGGATCGAAATATTTCAATGAGAATGCCATTGATTTCTTCCCTTCTTCTATATGCGAACCTTCATAGACATCAAACACGTTGATTTCTTTCAACATTCTACCGCCAGCTTTAATAATCGTTTTCTTGATTTCTTCAGCTGTAACGTCTCGGTTCACAACGAGTGCAATGTCCCGTGAGATTGATGGAAACTTAGGGATCTCTGTGAACTTGGCTGGTCGCACTGCAATATTCAGCAATTTGTCTAACGATAATTCGAAAACATAAGTCTCCTTCAAATCCTCTTTCTTTGCGATTGATGGGTGCAATTGTCCCAGGTATCCGATTTGTTCACCACTCTGCAAAAGAATTTCTGCAGCTCTCCCGGGATGTAATCCGTCCAAAGCTGTTTGCTTCCATGTAATCATTTTGTCAATTCGTAGTTTGGCGAAAAGCCCTTCCAATATGCCTTTAACCACAAAAAAATCAACTTGTTTCTTTTCTCCCTGCCACGGCTGGGCATACCAAGTGCCAGTTACTGCTCCTGATAGATGTTCACATTCATTTGGTAATTCAGTCGTTTCATCATTTAGAAATGTAGAACCGACCTCATAAAGGGCGATATTATCCATTTGACGAGCACTATTGTATTTCATAACATCTAATAGACTCGGCACTAAACTCTGCCGTAATATACTTTTTTCTTCAGACAATGGCATCGCTAAAGCGACGACTTGTGCTTGATTCATTGCAAATTGCTGTGACTTTATTGGCGAAGTTAATGAATATGTCACGGTCTGACTTAGTCCAGCACTTTCAAGATACGTCCGCACTAAACGGCGCTTGAGTTGGTAATCTGTTAACCCCACCTCATTGGCCTGAGCAACAGGTAATGTCTTCGGAATATTATCATAGCCATAGATTCGGCCAACCTCTTCGATAATGTCTTCAGGTATCGAAATATCACCACGACGTGAAGGCACTTCAATATGGAGTGTCTGCCCATCTAATTTCGTCTCAAATTGTAATCGTGACAGAATTGATAGTACTAATTCTGCTGACAACTGAGTTCCGAGTACTGCATTTATTTTGTCAATGGTGACAGTAACAACTGTCTCTGTAACTTGATAATTATCTACAGCAACAATTCCTGCTGATACTTGTCCTCCAGCAAATTGACTAAGAAGCTGAGCAGCTCGTTCCGCTGCAGCCTTTACTCGGTTTGGATCGATTTCTTTCTCAAAACGTGCACTTGCCTCAGAACGAAGTCCAAGTTCACGAGATGTCTTACGTACTGATTGCCCTTTAAACCAGGCCGCTTCGATGATAATATTCTTAGTATCATCAGTAACAGCTGATTCAGCACCACCCATCACACCAGCAATGGCAACAGGATCTACCCCATTCGTAACAACCATCATTTCAGGTGTCAATGTACGCTCTATTTCATCAATGGTTGTGATTTTCTCACCTGATTTTGCCTGACGGACAACGATTTCCTTCGATCCAAGCAAATCTAAATCGAAGGCATGTAAAGGAGTTCCAAACTCCATTAGAACATAATTGGTAATATCAACAACATTGTTATGAGGTCGCACACCTGAAGCAATCAAATATGCCTGCATCCAAAGGGGTGATGGCGCGATCTTAACATTCTTAATGATTTTGGCAATATACAGTGGATTGTTTTCTGTTTCTACTTGTAACGTTAGGAGCTCGCTTGCCTTCTCGGGTGAAGACGGATATTCAATCTCAGGTATTTTCACATCTTTACCTAAGATGGCTGCAACTTCATAAGCAACTCCGATCATGCTCATACAATCAGATCGATTCGGTGTTAGTCCAAGTTCAATTACAGCGTCGTCAAGGCACAAAGCTTTGACAGCATCAATTCCAACGATTGTGTCAGTAGGAAAAACATAAATACCTGTTGCATATTCCTTTGGGGTGACTCTTGGATCAACACCAAGTTCCGCCAATGAGCAGATCATTCCATTAGATTCCTGCCCACGAAGGTTCCCCTTCTTAATCTTGAACCCGCCTGGTAGTACTGCCCCAACCAATGCAACGGGTACCTTTTGTCCTGAAGCGACATTCGGAGCACCACAAACGATTTGCAAAGGCGTTTCAGCACCAACATTTACAGTGCAGACATGTAACTTATCTGCATCTGGATGTTGTTCACAGGTTAGCACATGGCCAACAACAACATTTTCAATATTCATGCCAGTAGTGTTGACACTTTCTACCTCAATACCACTTCTCGTTATTTTCTCTGCTAATTCGCCAGGCGTTTCACCTGTTAAATCCACAAATTCTTGTAGCCATTTATATGATACAAACATACTATTTCCTCCAAGTTACTTTTATAAAACCGTAAAGATGGTAATTTTATAGGTTGTACTCACTTAAACTGTGCCAAAAAGCGCAGGTCGTTAGTATAAAAAGCTCTAATATCATTAACGCCGTATTTCAGCATGGTAATTCGCTCAACTCCCATGCCAAATGCAAAGCCCGTATATTTCTTTGAATCAAATCCAGCAAGTTCAAGTACATTTGGATGCACCATTCCTGCACCAAGTATTTCAATCCAGCCTGTCTGTTTACAGGTGCTGCAACCTTTACCATTACAGAAATTGCATGACACATCTACTTCCACTGAAGGCTCAGTAAATGGGAAAAAACTTGGTCTGAAGCGGATTTCTCGATTTTCACCAAACATTTTCTTTGCAAACAGATCAAGCGTCCCTTTAAGATCACTTAGTGAAATGTTTTCATCAACAACCAATCCCTCAACTTGCATAAATTGATGAGAATGAGTAGCATCATCATCGTCACTTCGAAACACCTTGCCTGGGCAAATAATCTTCACTGGCCCGACACCTTTTTTCGCTAGCATTGTGCGCGCTTGAACAGGTGACGTATGCGTTCGGAGTAATGTTTCCTCTGTAATATAGAATGAATCTTGCATATCTCGAGCAGGGTGACCCTTTGGAAAGTTCATCATTTCAAAATTGAATTGGTCACTTTCTACTTC
>JAVBKB010000089.1:0-4886 GCA_031554275.1 Caryophanales bacterium
ACCAGTGCTTATGGCTTTTTCAAGAAGATTTCTTGCAAAAGGGAGGATTTGATCTAATTTCATTGGAATCACCTATCTGTCAGTTTTCTAAATTATTCACTGAAAAATATTTCATTTTTACTCTCGTAATATCAAGATAAAAACGGTTTTCTGTAAGTATAGAGCTTTTCACTTTGGATTACATAACCAGCATGTTTTTCTCCAGGCAAGATTTTCAGTATGCTATTTTCAATATTCTCTGTAAGTCTAAATAATTATAACATAGGTCAAAATTAATTTAAGCGGAGAGCAAGGAGCGATTTCCAATTCTAAAACCATGAAAATCCTTTTAATCTTTTAACTTCATCATGTAATGAAATGTTATCTAGCAACAGCCACAAAAAAAAGATGAAGAATCACTCGCGCTGATTGTCCCTTTGATTAGATAGGGGCTATCTGGATTCTTCATCTTTTAATTATAATTTAATAACTTATTATCTAGTAGATTACTTATTCATCAATTTCGCAATATCTTGCTCAGGTGTAGAAATTGGTGATACTGCGAAGTTTTCTACAAGGACATTTAGCACATTAGGCGAAACGAAAGCAGGTAGTGTTGGTCCAAGGTGAATATTCTTAATGCCAAGAGATAGTAGTGTCAATAGGATACAGACTGCCTTTTGCTCATACCATGACAGCACAAGTGATAACGGTAAATCATTGACGCCACACTCAAATGCTTCTGCAAGAGCGACCGCTACTTTAATAGCAGAATAGGCATCATTACATTGTCCCATATCCATGATGCGAGGTAGTCCGCCCAGTTCACCAATCTGTAAATCATTCAAACGATATTTCCCACAACCTAGTGTCAGTACGACTGTGTTTGCAGGTGTTTGATTGACGAAATCGGTGAAGTAGTTACGACCAGATTTTGCGCCATCACATCCGCCAACAAGGAAGATATGTTTAAGATCGCCAGCTTTCACAGCATTAATCACAGTATCAGCCACTGAAAGTACAGTGTTATGACCGAATCCAGTTAGAAGCTTAGAACCACCATTGATACCAGTTAGCTTTACTTCTTCTTTGTATCCACCTAGTGCAAGTGCTTTTTCAATGACTGGTGAAAAGTCCTTTTTCCCATTTTGACCCTCGATATGTGAGATTCCAGGGAATTGTACCAAAGATGTTGTGAAAACACGATCAGCATAAGAATCTTTAGGTGGCATAAGGCAATTTGTTGTGAAAAGAAATGCACCAGGCACCTCATGGAACTCTTTTTGTTGGCTTTGCCAAGCAGTTCCAAAGTTTCCTTTCAAATGTGAATACTTTTTCAAACCAGGATAGCTATGTGATGGAAGCATTTCACCATGTGTATAGATGTTAATGCCTTTTCCTTCGGTTTGCTCCAAAAGTTGTTGAAGATCATACAAATCATGACCAGTAACAACGATAAATGGACCTTTTTCGATAAAAGTAGTGACCTCAGTAGGAACTGGGTGACCATAAGTTTCAGTGTTTGCCTTGTCTAATAACTCCATACACTTGAAATTCGCTTGACCAAATTCCATTAGAATTTCTAACCATTCAGCAACTGAATGATCCTCAGTAGCTAATGCTAATCCTTTGTACAACCAATCAAGCACTTCGTCGCTTGAATAACCTAGTACATACGCGTGGTGTGCATAGGCAGCCATTCCGCGAAGTCCAAGTATCAGCAATGAACGTAGTGAAGCGATATCTGCATTGTCATCGATGAAAAGACCTTTAGCAGAGTATGAAGTAGGATCGCCTAATGCGCGTGTTTTTTGTTCTACTTTGGCGATGAGATCTTTACAACTCTTCTCATCAAAGTTCACATTTGTTACACAAGTAAACATTCCGTCCATCATAAGAAGATCTAATTCTGGTGTGCGTTTTGTCATTCTTACAGCTCGAGCCAGACCAACTAAAGCAGCGGTTAACTCATCTTGTAAATTGGCTACTTCAGGTGTTTTTCCACATACACCAATTGTTGTACAAGCATTCCCTTTAGCAGTTTGCTCACATTGAAAACAAAACATTTCGTTTGACATAATAAAAACTCCTTATTTATAATTTTTCTCATTTGCTCACTAATTGTAGTAGAATAAGAATAAGAAATCGGTAGCTGAGGATACAGATTGAGGTGAAAGTATGTTGGATTTGTTGCAATATCGCGAAACCCTACAGAAGAATACTTTTTTTAAGGGGATTTCAAGGGAAGAATTGGCTGAAATAATATCTTGCTTAGAACCTCAGGTCACTTGTTATTTGAAGAATAAGGTCGTGCTACAAGCGGGTGACCCATTACCTGGAATTGGGATTGTACTTACTGGAAAATTGGTAATCTCCAAAGTAACAGCTAGTGGAGACAGGACGATTATTGGACAGTTGTATCCGTCAGATACTTTCGGAGAGGTCGCCGCTTTATCAGAGTCGAAACAAGCACCTGCAACTGTTACAGCAGAAATCGCTAGCGAAGTCCTATTCTTCGCACCTCGGAAATTGACAAGCTCGGATACAATTCAATGTAGTGGTTATTCAAAGTTTGTTAGCAATACAATTAAATTAATGGCGAATAAAGCATTCGTTTTGAATAAAAAAATAGATTATTTAATCATCAAAAGTATGCGTGGGAAGATTTGTGCCTATCTTCTAGATGTAGCAAAAAAGAATGGCAATACATTCACGATTCCCTTTAACCGAAATGCGCTTGCTGATTATTTAAATGTTTCAAGACCCTCTATGTCAAGAGAACTATCGAAGATGCAAGAGGAGGGACTTATTCGATATCAGGGTAACGAAATAGAGTTACTACAGATTGACAAGATGGAATGGTAGGGATTTATTTACAAAATGGAATTGATACACAAAATCTTGCCTTCACTATATACAAAATGTCATGTAGTGTGAAATCCTTGAGGAAAGACACTAGGTAATTCGAATTGAATAAATAAGCGCTTGTAGCATGTAGATTGTGTAAATAAATAAACTCTTTTCTACTCACTTTTTAGTGATGAGTACTAGATTTCTATTTATTTAATCAATCTATTTTTGTCGAGTCAAAATTTTGGAAGCCCAAAGATTTTTCGGGAATCAGAACTTGGCGACTTGCCATAGAAAAGCAACTTTTTATAAAAATCATTAATAAATTTTTCAACGTAAGTTTTCAATAAATTTCACGATAAATTTTTGCGTGTAATTTTAAATTCTAAATTCTTTCAAGCAATGTTTTTCCTCGAAATAATTTATTGAATAATACGAATACTATATTCAATAGACAATTAGTAGAAAATTAATGAGGTTTCAGCATGAAAATAGGTAGGATGAAAAAAACACTTACGTTAACGCTTGTTTTGACGATGATTCTTTCAATATCGGTAGCAATACAGAGAGCCAATGCTCAAGTAAGCTTTGATTTTGGATCAACGATTGGTGGAAGTGGAGCAGATCGCTATTATAATATTTCTCCTACCACTGATGGTGGGTATGTAGCGGCAGGGCAATCTCCATCTACAAATGCTGTTTGGGGAAACAATGGTGGTCTGGATGCATTGATTGTTAAATACAAACCTGATGGTTCGATAGATTGGGCAAAAAACGCTGGTGGTACTGGTAACGAAACATATTATAATGTGATCGGTACGAGTGATGGTGGCAGCATTGCTGTTGGGTATACTTATGCAGCAAGTACAGCACCAGATTGGGGATTTACAGGCGGTAATGGAAGGGATGCAATCATTGTTAAGTATCGTGCGGATGGATCAGTTGAGTGGTCTCGCTCAGAAGGAAATGCAGGTTCTGGTAGTGCAGGAGGGGATTCATATAAGGATATTATTGAAGTGTCAGATGGCTATATCGTAGTAGGGAATTCTTCCTATGCAGCAGTAAGTACAGCTCCTTGGGGCAGTAACGGTGGTAGTGGCGCAGATGGAATTATTGTCAAATACCATTTAGACGGGACAGTTGCATGGGCAAACAATGCTGGTGCGAGCAGTGGTGCGACCTCCTTTGATGGAATAAGTAAAAATAGTGATGGTACGATTACAGTGGGTGGAACGTCTTCAGTAGCTGGCTCTGTCCAAGGTCATACATGGGGAAATAATGGTGGTTATGATTATTTACTTGTTAAATTTGATGCGAGTGGGAATGCCTTATGGACCAAAAATTACGGAGGATCGACAACCACAGTAACTTCAAGCGAGTCGATAAGTGAAACAATTGCTACACTGGATGGTGGTAATATTTCAGTAGGAACTTCAATGGATACAACGGCTGCCTGGGGAAACAATGGTGGTTCAGATGGCATCATTATCAAAACAAAAGCTGATGGTAGTCTTGAATGGATTAAGAATTATGGTAGTACGGTCGACGATGTTTTCCGAGGTGTTGCTTTGACTGATGAAGGATTTGTAGTTAGCGGTTCATCTGCTGGAACAACCGCTGATTGGGGGAGCAATGGTTCATATGATGGTGTAATTATACAATGCAATTCAGTAGGAGATATTATTTGGGCCAAGAATTTCGGTAGTCCCGTTTCAGATTATATTTATGGAGGAACCACTCAACCAAATGGCCAACTAGCAGCAGTAGGGTATTCTATGGGTGTCAATACAAATCCTGTTTGGGGTAACGTTGGTGGAGCAGATGCGCTCTTCTATCGCATAAGTTTTGCAGATTTAACGCTAAGCAAGACACCAGTGACACCGATCTTTGGAAATGTAAGCATTTCTGCCGTGACAACTAGTGATGTAGGCACAATCGAGCCAACAGAGTGGTTTCGGGTTTCAGTATCTGACACTACCGATTATACAACTACGTTTGATGTGGGATATGCATTAGCTGCAGCTCCAGATAGAGGCATTCTCGTTGATCCTGGAACT
>JAVBKB010000184.1:0-9516 GCA_031554275.1 Caryophanales bacterium
AGTTTATAGAATTAACGATTTAGTGTTTTCCCCGTTCATATTCGAGGATTTGAACTTCAACTTTTCGTCGATCACCAAAGTCGATCACCATATTAGTTGCCAAGTAACCCCGAATTTGTCTGTGACCCAAGCACACTTCCGGAAAATTGATTGCGAAGTTTGTAGTGGCTCTGGACCCATCGCCACAAATCCTCCATTTGCAAGGTTTTCAAATAGACAATCAAATTCTTCTTCACTTTTGCAATCAATTAAGAAGGAGGTTGCCCAAGAGAAGTTAGGACAAATATTCTCCTCCATATCCATGACCATAAACAGTTGATCTTTCAAACGAAGCCTCCCATTTAATACTTTACCAACTTCACCCCTGTCCCCCTCACGAATATAAGATACTGATTGAATTTCCGCATTTGGAAAGAAAGAAATATAGAACTTCATTGCTTCCTCTGCTTTCCCTGTAAAAGTGAGAAAGGGATATATGTTATTTTCAGACGAACTCATTGTCAACATCCTTTCAGTAATATGATAATTAATAATAAGGGACGATATTTTGAAAAACAACAAAATCTTTTCAGATATTGGAACATTCAAAGATGAAAAAAGAAATCAGTGTCTAGTATTAAAAAAAAATTGAAAAATTATGTTAAGTGTCAAATCGAAAATAATTGTCCGATGAATAATAGCGAGTTTTTTGTTGAGGTTTTAAAATACTTAATGTCAAAATATTTACAAAGTGATGAACAGGAATGCATCTTTTTTCTGGCAAAAAATTGTATTTAAGAAGCGGGATCTAATCATTTAACGGAAATATTTTCTTTATTTCTCCCATTCTACTTAAAATTTTTATTGCAAAAATTGCAATTTAGAAGATGTGTTTTTGATGATTATCCAAATATTACTTGTAATGAACGTATCGATTTTAGTCACCAACGCAAAAATTGAAGATTTTTTTTGCGTTCGTGACTAAAAATCGACGTTTGGTGCTAAAAAGGGTTTTTAGGATTTTTGGATATTATAATAGTTGTAGAGGTGGAATATGTCACATACAGTTGAAAAACAAACCTTTGTGGAAAAACGCGCCATACAAATTATGGATTTGTTTAACAAAGACAACTCTATGGATCGAATCGCTTATTTAAAAACAAAATTGGGTATTGAAATTATTTTAAATTATGTCATTACATTAATACCTCTATATATTGTAGCCCTATTTCTAGGAGTTTTTGCAGAATCTTGTGTTTTTCATTTCACAACATATCTTGTTAGGAAGTTCGCTAGTGGTGTTCATGCAAAGAATAACTTTGTTTGTACAGTACTAAGCATAATTATAGTAGTTGGAGTTCCGTACCTTGTAGGGTTATACAACATGCCTCTTTGGTCGAAATTACTTCTAGCATTCCCGTGCCTCTACTTTTTGGCTAAGTATGCGCCAAGAACGAACCTTGGCAGTTTAAAACTAACCGAGAGCGAAGCGAAGCTTCAAAGGAAACGATGTCTCATGGTAACATGTGGCTTGATTCTTCTTTCACTTCTGTTATCCAATCATTTTGGATCTCTCATTATTCTTGGTGTTTTCACTGCTGCGAGCTTTGTATTACCAATAACGTATAAAGTTTTTAGAATGGAGGTGGCTACATGAATAAATTCAAGAAGCTTTCAAAGTCTGTCGCATCATACTTGGAACGAGTTGGTGAAAAGGGTGTCAAAGGACGCTGTCAAGGCGTTTATCATGAACCAAAAGTTCCACAAGAATTACTAAAGAAATAACCCAGGGTGCTTTAAAATCTTCAAAGGGCTTAAAAAACAATTAGAGATTGATTATTATTAAGACAAATTTAATAAAGTAAGAAAATATACCAATTTTGTGTTACTATATAGGAAGAATTATTCTTATTAAGGAGACATAACATTGGTATATTTTTTTATTGCCCTCATTCAGTTAGTACTTGTCGGTTTGGTTAATCTAGTCGTACCCATTGATTTAGTGTTTTACTTTGTCATTGCCAGTCAGTTAATGTTAATGGGATTTCTCAATAACTATTTAATGGACTGGAGATTTACGAAGCAACAAATTGTATTACAGATCACTACTGTTACAGTTTTTATGTATATTTGTTGCATGTTATTTAGCTCGGTTGCAGGAATTTTGTTAGTCGTTTTCATTTCCTTATTTAACTTATTTTATACAAGGGAATGGTTTGTCAGTTTACTGTATCCAACCGTTGTGATGATTGTATCTGTTTTGATCGATCACTTTATCGCACTGATTGACATTACATTCCTAAATGATATGCTAGGTACACGAATTGTTGCATTACATTCTGCAATTCTTTACGGTGTTATCCTTGCGATTACAAGTACTCTTATCATTGTCACGATTAAGCGAACGTTTAATCGGTATTTCACGAAAATAATTATCACAAAACAAACAGTTTTATTTATTATTAGTCTTTCAATTGCAACTTTGTTATTGTACTATTCTAATATTTACATTGGAGCTAATGAAGGATCAGATGAAGTCATCTGGTTTAATACAGTCTTCATCTTAGGATATTTTGTCGTTTTCCTTGTGGTCGTAGGACTATTCATGGCGAATATTGCAAAGGAAATCAAGTTGAAGGCGCAGCAAGAAGCCTATGATAATCTCATGGAATATGCATATAGTGTAGAAGATATGAACTCAGAGATAAAAGGTTTCAAACATGATTATGTGAATGTTCTCGCTGCCCTTTCAGCGTATATTCAGCTAAAAAATATGTCGGGACTGACAGATTATTTCAATAATAAAGTAATGAACCTAGGTCAATCCTTTTACAAGACTAATGTCGTTTTTGAAAAGTTAAGTAATGTGAAGTTACTAGAATTAAAGGGCGTGCTCTCAACTAAATTAATCCGAGCGCAAAGTCTAGGTGTGAAGGTGCATTTCGAATCAGATGTAGTAGAGACCTTAAATATCGATTCGATTACACTTTGTCGGATTATCGGTATCATCATGGATAACGCTATCGAAGAATGTTTAGAGGTAGAAGGCGGGAACATTGATGTTGGTTTGTTGAATCGTGGTGATTCAGTATTAATTGTTGTAAAGAACTCTAGTAGAAATAAGGAAAAAAGACTCCACGAATTATTTTTGTCAGGGTTTTCGACCAAAGGTAGAGGACGAGGCATTGGGTTAAGTAATTTGCGGAAGCTTGTTGATGAAGAGCCGTTTACTCGATTAGATACAAAGATCGGAGAAGACATTTTTATCCAAGAAATTGAAATATACAAAGGGGAATAGGATCGATATTTATGATACATATTTATATTTGTGAGGATTCAAATGTGCAAAGAGATCAGATGGTAACATATGTATCGGATTTCTTGTTGATGGAAAACTTAGATATGGACCTTCGTTATGCAACAGGTAATCCAATTGAGTTACTTGAAAATATTGAGGATGCTAAGGAAACTGGCATTTATTTTCTTGATGTTGATTTGCAGCATGAAATGAATGGTATTCAATTAGCAGCAGAAATCCGCAAATGTGATCCACGAGGTATCATAATTTTTATTACAAGTCATTCAGAGATGACCTACCTGACTTTTATGTACAAGGTTGAAGCGATGGACTTCATTATTAAAGATAACATTAATGATATTCGGTCGAGAATGGTAGAATGCATCCGTGCAGCAAACGAAAGGTTTTCAATTGATACTCGTGAAGGTAAGAAACGTTTTCAAATGAAAGTCCAAGATAAGTTTATTAATGTCTCTCATGAGGAAATCATGTTCTTTGAATCTTCTCCACAACGATTGCACAAAGTTCACTTACATTTAGAAAATGGTATTATCGAATTCTATGGTAAACTACAGGATGTTGAATCATTAGACGAAAATTTCTTCCGATGCCACAAATCTTTTATTGTCAATGTAAAGAGCATCAAAGAGATTGATTTGAAAAAGAAATTAATCCACATGATGAATGGTGAGAAATGCTTTGGATCTTATCGATTAATCAAACAATTAGTAAGTCAACTTCCTGATTCAAGAGCATTTGGTGAAGACCCAATAAAAACGGACAACTTGGAATAATTGGAGACACCTAGAGAAAATCAGGTCTGATGGGATCATGGACATGTGGATTATAAGGAACTAACTATGAAGCAGAATTAAGGAATTAAGAAATTAACTCAAGTAAAGGATTGTTCGACATGACAAGAAAACAGCCACGACCATCGTGGGATCAGTATTTTATGGATATGGCAGAAAAAGTCGCAGACATGGGGACTTGCGACCGACTCTATGTCGGTTGTGTGATTGTCAGAGATAAGCGAGTGATTGCAACGGGTTTTAATGGCAGTGTCAGTGGTTTGCCACATTGTGATGATGTCGGACATCTTTTGTCAGCAGAGGGGAGATGCATTCGAACTGTTCATGCAGAGCAAAATGCATTACTGCAGTGTGCAAGACACGGCATCCCTACTGAGGGCGCCATTGCCTATGTTACGCATGAACCCTGTGAAAGCTGCACGAAATTTCTAATTCAAGCTGGTATCAAAAGAGTGATATTTTTGCATCCGTATGCCAATAAATATAATTCGAATTTCAATTCTAAGATTGAATGGGTACATTTTCAAAAAGAAGAACCGGCAAAGGAGTAAACAATAGTTTACGATGTGCAGCTTTTATGTAAAAATGAAACCTGAACCAAATTCTAAAAGGGAGCAATTACAATGAACATTAGACCATACTTAACTTTTCAAGGAAATTGTCAAGAAGCACTAGAGCTTTATAAAAAGGCGTTCAAGACAGATGTTAATGAAATAATGACTTTCGGGCAAATGCCACAAGATCCTGCCAACCCAATGCCAATTCCGGATCATATGAAGAATTGTGTATTACAAGCAACTATTCAAATGGGTGACAACTATATCCGCTGCTCAGATACTTTTGGCGAAATCAATGCCCAACCTTCAGAGCTTGTTTCGATTGCTGTAGAAGGATCAGTTGAGCTAACGAAGCATGCCTTTACAGTGCTTTCAGAAGGCGGTAAAGTGAGTGCACCTCTTCAAGAGGCTTTCTTTAGTCCGTGTTATGGTTCTGTCATTGATAAGTTCGGCGTCAAGTGGGAACTAGCAGCTCAATCTGAGTAGTGACACAACGATGCAGGTGAGCTTGTTAAGAAAATGTACAAGTTCAAAATTCATTAAAGACATTATCGAAAAACTTGAAAAAACCTTGCAAAATGTAGCTGACATAAAAGTTAACTATGTTACACATTGAAAGCACTTCAGAAATTATTTGCAGGAAAGCTGGCTAGTTTGTTGAAAAATAGTCAGCTTCATGCTGTTAAATAAATGCTACATTATGACCTATGAGTGCCTGTGAAAGCGGAAGTTATACATTTAAGTTCCTCGAATTCTCTCATCGAAAGCATCTTCAGTAACAAAAGCAATTCAACAAAATCCTTCTTATCACCTAATGATTATTATTCCACGAATCCTAACAACAATGTGATTTTCTTCCCCTTAATCGTTCTGACCTTACCCGAGTTGTTTTGAGTACCCACTTGTAACTATAATTCAAAATTCGATATTTCAATTCATTTTGCAAAACATTTCAACCCGAAGCCAAGTGAACCGTTACAATGCTTATCAATGAAAACATTTTCAAAATGGTGATTATTTCTTTGCTATAAAGCGACTTTTTTTGATAAAATAATAAAGCATTTGATGGAGGCGAGTTACATGCAGGTTGGTAAGTATCAACTAGATTTCCAAAAGAAAACCTACATAATGGGGATTGTGAATGTAACACCCGATTCATTTTCAGATGGAGGGCGGTTTACGCTTGTAGATCATGCATTGCGTCATGCTGAGCAGTTGGTTCGCGATGGTGCTGACATCTTAGATATTGGTGGTGAATCAACACGACCGGGTGCTGCGTTTGTTTCAGTTGAGGAAGAGCTTGAACGAGTATTGCCGATTATAGAACGAATCTCAAAAGAACTTGATGTGCCGATATCCATTGATACATACAAGTCAACGGTGGCAAGAGAAGCGGTGAACGCTGGTGCTGATATAATTAATGATGTCTGGGGTGCGAAGGCCGATCCTTTAATGGCTCAAGTGGCAGCTCAGTCCGCAGTTCCGATTATTTTGATGCATAATCGGCACGAGGCGAAGTATGAACGATTTATGCGCGATGTGATAAGCGATTTGTATGAGAGTATTGGAATTGTGAAACAAGCGGGAGTTGTTCCAAACCAAATTATATTAGATCCTGGGTTTGGTTTTGGGAAAACAGTTGCTGATAATCTTGAAGTGATGCGCAACCTTGATCGCATTGTAGCGTTAGGCTATCCAGTATTGTTAGGCACCTCTCGCAAATCAACGATAGGAAAAGTATTAGGTGATTTACCTGTTGATGAACGTGTAGAAGGCACTGGGGCAACGATTTGTTATGGAATTGCTCAGGGTTGCCAAATTATGCGTGTCCATGACGTTAAGCCTATCGCTCGCATGGCAAGAATGATGGATGCTATGATAGGTAAGTCAGTTTAATTTAAAAATTGTTTCGACATAGGAAAACAGTTTTAAGCGGAAATTGATTTAAAATAGACAACGATTTTAAACAAAAAACTATTTAACAATGAGAGAAGAGTGAAACTAGTGGATAAAATAATGCTTCCTGATATGATATTTTACGGTTATCATGGGGTGTTACCCGAAGAAACAAAGTTAGGACAAAAGTTTCGGATTGCTGCAACGCTAAACTTAAATGTTGCCGCAGCTGGTAGGACAGATGACTTAACAAAATCAGTTAGTTATGTGGATATATTTGATTTGTGCAAGAATATTGTTGAGGGTGAGTCCTGTAAGCTAATAGAAATGCTAGCAGAAAAAATTGCTTCAGCGATCCTTTCTCATAGCGAATTGATTGAAGCCTGTACGGTTCAGGTTGTGAAAGAAAATCCTCCAATTCCTGGCTACACTGGGGTTGCCGCAGTTGAAATTACTAGAAACCAACTACATCATGTATGCTACTTGTCTGTTGGTACAAATATTGGAGAACGTGAAGAGAATTTGGCTGCGGCTATTTTTCTCATCAGCACTCAACCAGATATTCGATTGACAAATCAGTCATCTTTCTATGAAACGGAACCGATTGGATATACTGAACAAGACTCATTTCTGAATGTTGTTGTGGAGATCAAAACAGCACTTTCACCAATGCAACTGCTTTCACATTGTCAAAGTATTGAGCAGAAATTAGGTCGGAAAAGAACAATTCGTTGGGGTCCAAGAATTATTGATGTCGACATTTTGTTATTCGATTCGAGATCTATTCAGACAGATGAATTGACTGTTCCTCACCCACGAATGCATGAGCGTTCATTTGTGATGGCACCACTCGCAGAAATAAACCCAGACATTGAAATCCCAATGCAACAGCAAACTGCTAGGGAAATTGCAGCAGAACTCCCAGATCGAGAAACAATTCGGAAATGGTCTAAGCAATAATTATAAATAGACTGAGTAATAATTTTAAAAATAGAATTATTGGGATACAATAACTTACAGGAATTGCTGATTTAAATTGTAGAGAAAGTCAAATAAAGTAGGAGCAAGGCAATGTCTAAAGCATTTCATATTGGGAATGTGACCATTCCAAATCAAGTTGTCCTTGCCCCAATGGCAGGTGTTTGTAACTCAGCATTTCGACTCACTGTTAAGGAGTTCGGTGCTGGGTTAGTTTGTGCGGAAATGGTGAGCGATAAAGGCCTGCAATACGGCAATGAGAAGACCTTCGATATGCTTTATATGGATGAGCGTGAGAAACCACTTAGCCTACAAATATTCGGTGGAGAAAAGAATTCACTCGTAGAAGCAGCGAAAATTGTTGAAAAGCATACCAATGCCGACATTATCGATATTAATATGGGTTGCCCAGTTCCTAAGATTACGAAGTCTGAAGCGGGTGCGCGGCTACTGCTAGATCCAGATAAGATCTATGATATCGTTTCAGCGGTCACGAAATCTGTCAATCTACCCATCACAGTGAAAATGCGAATGGGTTGGGATTCTGAACATATTCTGGCGATCGAGAATGCACAAGCCGTTGAAAAGGCTGGCGGTAAGGCAATTGCCCTGCATGGTCGAACTCGTGTGCAGATGTATGAAGGGGTTGCTAATTGGGATATTATTCGAGACGTCAAACAAGCAGTTTCGTTTCCTGTGATTGGCAATGGAGATGTCACAACACCAATTGATGCCAAAAGGATGCTGGACGAAACGGGCTGTGATGCAGTTATGATTGGACGCGCCGCCCTTGGAAACCCTTGGATGATGTATCAAACCGTTCACTACTTGGATACAGGCGAATTGATTTCTGAACCAACACCCCGTGAGAAGATCGATGTATGTGTGGTGCACTTGGACCGATTAATCCATCTGAAAAACGAGTACATTGCAGTTCGTGAAATGCGCAAGCACGCTGCATGGTATTTGAAGGGAATCCGCGGCAATGCCAAAGTTCGCAATGCCATTAATGAGGTGAATACACGTGCCGATTTACTAACACTACTATATGGGTTAGTAGACGAAGTGGAGAAATTTGCGGTGCGATAGTATATGAAATCAAAGTTGAATTATAGAGGTTGGGAAAAAGGATTTGAACAAAATCCGAATTTCTCAGCCTCTTTTTTTTGTGAGTAGGAAAAAAGCCAAAGGATAGTCAGAAGCAAACTGTTACATGAACCTAAACACAGCTAAAGCCAAAATGGGCAAAGGAAATCGAAGAAAAATTTGCATAAATGAAGGATTTGCGATTTTTTTCTGCGTAAATGGTAAAACGATTGACACAACCATAAATGAAATATATTGTAAAAGATAAGCAAGAAATTTGTCGAACAAAATCGAAGCTGAAGCAAAGTGAATAAAACAAAAGCAAAAACAAAGTTGAAATCGGAAACGAAAGCAAAGTCAAAAACAAAAACGAAAACGAAATCAAAGTCAAAATCAAAATCAAAATCGAAGTCAAAATCAAAGTCAAAATCAAAGTCAAAATCAAAATCGAAATCGAAATCGAAATCAAAGTCAAAGTCAAAATCAAAATCAAAATCAAATTCGAAGTCAAAGTAAAAATCAAAGTCAAAATCGAAGTCAAAGTCGAAATCAAAATCAAAGTCAAAATCGAAATCGAAATCAAAGTCAAAATCAAAGTCAAAATCAAAATCAAAGTCAAAAGCGACATCAAAATCAAAGTCAAAGTCAAAGTCAAAATCAAAGTCAAAGCCAAAGTCAAAATCAAAGTCAAAGCCAAAGTCAAAATCAAAATCGAAATCGAAATCAAAGTCAAAATCAAAGTCAAAGTCAAAATCAAAGTCAAAGTCAAAGTCAAAGTCAAAGTCAAAATCAAAGTCAAAGTCAAAGCCGAAGCCAAAAGCAAAAGCAATTTTAAGGTAATAAAGCCGAAGTAATTCTATCAAGAACTCATTATATAAGTAGAAAATTTGACAGAAAAAGGAGAAGTATG
>JAVBKB010000074.1:0-14423 GCA_031554275.1 Caryophanales bacterium
GCCATGATTTACTTGCTCCATGGGAAACTAAATTTTGTTTACAATACAAAAAAAGAATGCGTAACAGTTTAGAGCTTTCGCTAACACAACTGAACCCATTCCCTTGTCCAGTTATAGTTTGTCCGTTTTACGAGTTTTAAATCATGTAACAGGCAGAGAATATTTTGCGTGCAATTGAATTTATTCCCTTGTCCGCCTTTGAATCTTTTATTCAATTCTATATTTTTTTCAACTGTTTTACCGTGATTGGCGAAGAGCCTCATTTCTTAATTTATACATATTAATACGAACAATTACTTTTATAAAAATGGATTATTATGAAAATGTTAGTGAATGCTTTTTTGGCTTCTTCTACAATATAGATGAATTCATGCTTTTTAACTGTTATTTTTAGTTACAAGCTTGTTGAATTGACTAAAAAGCATAATTTCAGCAAATGTTTATCTTGGAAACTCATGAGATCAAAAAATTTGCAGATTTTTAAGTTTCTAACCAATCTCAACTTGTTAGATATTGCAAGATTTAAAGGAGGGGATCGTCTTATTACATATTGATTAATGGCAATTAGCAGTGAAAATGTAAATAAAAAAGAAAAAAAGATAGGAGAATGAATCATTATGAAACAAAAAATTATGAAGAAAAGTTTATTCGTAGTATTAGCATGTGTAGTTGTTTTTTCAACATTTGCTGGATTTTTAAATCCAGCTCCAGCTTCAGCAGCAGTTTTTAATAAGGCAGTGAAGGCCTATATTGGAGGCCAAGACAGTGCTTTTTTTATTCTACGAGAGGATGGAACCGTATTATCTTGGGGGCAATCTGATTTATTGGGTCGTCCCTTGACAGAAGAGGATAGCGGGATTCCAACTTTAATCCCAGGATTAACTGGCGTTAAAGATTTGCATTGTAGTGATCAAGTAATCTTTGCTGAAATGTTAGATGGAACATATAAGTCGTGGGGGTACACTGGTGCTGGACGTGAATCTGAATTTGAAGTACCTGCAACTGTTCCTCAATTAGGTGTGAATCAAGTCAAAAAATTACATTTTATAAAAGACGGACCTAACTATGCTGAAATGATTGATGGCTCGATTATGTCATGGGGAAACAGTAACCTTGGTTATGACACTGGTTATCAAAGTCAAGCGACACCAAAAACAATTCAAACTCTAGGTAATCAAGTTGAAACACTCTATCCAGGTTTCTTTGCTACTTTCGCAAAAATGAAAGATGGGCGTATTCTTTCATGGGGATCGGATAGCCTAGGTTATGATGCAACTCCATATAGATATCAAATAACACCAAGAGAGGTCCCAGCGTTAGGAGTGAATCAAGTAGACCATATATACAATAATGATAGTTCAGTAGTTATTGCGAAGATGAAAGACGGCTCGTTTAAGTCATGGGGAAATCATTATGGAAATGGTGGTGAACATATCTACCAGTTGATTCCAGAAACGATTACTGCTCTTGGATATAATGAAGTAGCGGAATTAAGAGTTGAAACCACGAACCCCTTTCAAGTAGCATTTGCTACAATGAAGGATGGTACGTTTAAGTCATGGGGCACAACTCATCTTCGGCTCCTAGGATATGAATTTGATGGTTATACTTCTTATATTGAATCGCCAACAACTGTGACAGATTTAGGCGTGAATCAAGTTAAGAAATTATATTTCCCTGAAGCCATTCCTGGATCTACGAGAAAATCCGCAAAACCAGCATTTGCTGAAATGATTGATGGTACATTTGTGGCTTGGGGAAATCGCTCTTATGGTCAATTAGGAGTAGGAAATAGTGATGGAATTTATTCTCCCCAATTTAAACCAATTGCTGTCCCTTCGTTGGGAACAAATCAAGTTGAGAATATTATCCAATGTGGACGGGCCACAATCGCTCAAATGAAAGATGGCTCATTTATGGGAACTGGTGATAATTCCTATGGGACGCTTGGTTTACCGCAAGTTGAAGATGACGATGGACAATATAGAATACACTCATTTGTTAAATTACCTGGTCTTTCTGCAACTGAAATTGCTCAATTAGTTGCCCCATTAAAGTATGATACTAACCTTGCAATCTTATTTGTTATGAAAGATGGTACGGTTAAAGAAATGGGTAGTTCTAATCCAAATGGTTCAATGATGCTAGAAGAAATCTATGGTCCAGATAAAGCACCGACATTAACAGGTGCCGATGCTATCACTATCAAGACCAATTCAACATTCGACTATCTACAAGGCGTGACAGCGACTGATTTAGAAGATGGTGACTTAACTTCTTCCATTAGCTATAGCGGCACTGTTAACACGAATATCCCTGGTTTATATCCAGTCAATTACAGTGTAACGGACAAAGCAGATAACGTCACAACGGTAACACGAAATATCCGAGTAGCGAATGCTCCAGTTATTACTGGTCATGGCGCAAGAACAATTTCAACAGTCGTTGCGTTTGATCCAATGTTTAATATTTCTGCAACCGATACGAATGATGGTGCGATTACTGACAAAATTGTCATGGTTAATACACTTGACCAATCAAAACCAGGTATTTACAAAATCACCTATACAGTAACAAATTCATTCGGATTGTCAACTACCGTTGAACGTGAGATAACAGTTATTGATACCGTAAGACCTACTATTTCAGGAACAGCCAATAAGAGTGTGAAAGTTGGCTCTGCCTATGATCCAAAAGCAGGTGTTACCGTATCCGATAATGTAGATGGTAATATTACGGATAAACTAGTCGTAACCTATCCAGCTAATTTCAGCCTAAACACGGTAGGTACTTACGTAATTACTTTTTCAGCTACTGACGCGGCTGGGAATACGACAACCGTTCAACGCACATTAAATGTAATTAAATAACAAATTCCAAAAAGGTTGTCTGAAATGTCTCAGAAATAAAGCATCCGGAGAAATACGAAACGTATTTTTCCAGATGCTTTTGAGTTTTCAATTGTGTTGAGAAAAGTGACAAGGCATCCCTGCCACTTTCAGTAGATTGTGTGCCACTCATACGTTTTGCCATCCGCACTTGTTTCTTTTTCGATTTCTTCCGTTAAAGCTGCGCTTGCGCTTCTAATTTATCGGCGATTTTTCTCTAATTAGTCGTTCGCGTGCTATAATTTTCAATAGTAATCATAAGATTGCCAAAAAAAATCGTCCATTCTGAAATGGTTGTCTAGCAACTCATTTTACAAGATTGGACGATTTTTATGTTTATTTTTAAAAATTAAAAATGGGCTCCAGTTTGTCAGCTAACTGACTTTCTGGATAGCCCAAAATATAATTATTTATTGCTCAATACAGAAATCACAAGGATCTGCATGACCTGTTTCAATAGCCTCTGCTAATGTAGCAGATTTAATGATTTTGCTTTTCGCAAGTGCAGTGCAAGCTTCTGTAGAGTGATAGCTTTTCCCGTTCGGCGTGTAATAAACAGTGTCTTCAGCAACAACCTTTACAGGTGTAACTTCAGCTGCTTCTACCTTTTCTGCTGCTGGCTTTTTCGCAGCTTTTGGAGTTGAAACCTCTTCTGCTACTGGTGCAATTGATTTTTCTACAGCTTCAGGTGCTACTGGCTTTTCTACAGCTTTTGGTGCTACTGGCTTTTCTACAGCTTTTGGTGCTGCTGGCTTCGCAGCTTTCGCCTTACCAGGTGCAGTTACAGTTCCTGCATTCTTTGCTTTATCAACAAGTGCAGTGAATCCAGCTGGATCTGCAATTGCGATCTCAGAAAGCATCTTACGATTAACTTCAATGCCTGCTTGCTTTAAACCAAACATTAATTTGCTATAAGAAATGCCATTCAATCTTGCTGCCGCATTGATACGTGCAATCCACAGCTTGCGGAAATCACGTTTCTTTTGGCGACGGTCACGATATGCATACATATATGACTTCATTACTTGTTGATTGGCAACTTTAAACAATCTATGTTTTGAACCAAAATAACCTTTTGCTAATTTTAAAACTTTTTTACGACGTCTACGTGAGACAACTCCACCTTTAACACGTGGCATGGTATTCAACTCCTAATTATTTGATTGCAAGAATGAACTATTTGCATAAGAAAGACGATGTCCATCTCAAAATTGTCCAAACTGCTAGTTAGATTCATTGCTACGAAGCTTACATTGCCTCAATTTTAAACGTTTGCTAGCATTTGACGGACACGTTTG
Source organism: Caryophanales bacterium (assembly GCA_031554275.1). GTDB lineage: Bacteria > Bacillota > Bacilli > JARBTR01 > JARBTR01 > JAVBKB01. The sequence goes on from JAVBKB010000074.1 coordinate 4,187, forward strand.
TAATCACTAGGGTGAATCATTTGTCCCTTACGAAGATGACGCTTTTGCTTAGTTGATTTGTTCGCGAACAAGTGGCTTCCATAAGCAGTGTCACGCTTTAAGCCGCCTGATCCCGTTCTTTTCACACGCTTTGCAGCGCCTCTATGCGTTTTCATTTTTGGCATAACTATATCCTCCTACATAACTTTAATATCTTCATGATTTCGAATCACCATATGAACGTTGGTTTGAAACAAGCGTTCAGTTATTTATCGACCTTAGGTGCAAGAATCAAAAACATACTTCTTCCATCCATACGTGGATGTGATTCAATTGTTGAAACCTCTTTTGCCAAAAGAGCAAATCGATCCAATACACGTTGACCGATTTCTTTGTGTGTGATGGCACGTCCTTTGAAACGAATACTTGCTTTCACCTTATCGCCCTTTTCAAGGAACTTAATGGCGTTGCGAAGCTTTGTATCAAAATCATGCCCATCAATAGTCGGGCTTAAGCGAACCTCTTTCATTGTAATGATCTTTTGGTTCTTTCTTGATTCCCGATCTTTCTTTTGTTGCTCAAACTTGTATTTCCCGTAGTCCATGATTTTGGCTACTGGCGGATTTGCAGTTGGAGCTATTAGTACCAGATCCAAATTCGCTTTTAAGGCAAATTCAAGTGCATCAGCACGACTTATAATCCCTAGTTGCTCTTGATTTTCACCAATAACCCGTAATTCACGGGCACGAATGCTTTCATTGATAGCAACATCATTTTTGCTAATGGTCATCCACCTCCGAGTGCTTAAGCACATAAACCTCTTGATTATCATCAATTTTGGTCAAAATGCTTTGTCCCTTTTACAATTTTGGCACAAAAAAAACGGATGCATGTTGCACCCGCAGTAATTGATTAAAGTATCAAAACTATCCTGTTGAACCAGCCAACGACCTAAGGTGTCAATCTGGTGAGAAGCGGGTGCTTCTTCTTGTAAAAGAAATATTCACAATGAGTAGTGTATCATATGATCATCACTTCGTCAAATTTAATTTTATAAATAATGTTTATCTGGAATGTCTAATTTGTGATCCCTACTCACAATGATGAGTCACTAACTTTATTTGTGAACAAAGTCCTTACAATTGGATAGGCAATTTTTAGAATTGCTAGGATTGGTACTGAAAAGATTAATCCGGCAAGTCCTCCAATTCTCTCTCCAACGACTAAAGCAATCATAATGAATAAGGGGTGAATTTGCAAGCTTTTTCCCATGATAATTGGGGAAATCACATTACCTTCGATAATCTGTAGCACAAAGATGGTCAAGAATACTTTCAAGAGCATCGTTTTCGAAATAGTTAGTGCAAGTAGCAACGCTGGAATTGCACCAATTATTGGGCCGAAGGTTGGAATAACATTTGTTAAACCAATAAAAATGCCTAACAGAAGTGGATACTGCATATCGATCAATAGAAACACAATGTAACTAAGTATACCTATTAGAGTACAAACAAATAGCTGACCCCGGACATACCCACCTAGAGATTCATCAAGTGAGTGAACGAATCTTTCAGAACCCAAACGCCATTTCTTTGGGACTAACTTCAACAAATAGTCTATTATCTTGTCGTAATCACGCAAGAAATAGAAGGTCACAAAGGGTATGATTGATAGCATAATCAGGAAACTTGGAAAGTCCTCTAATTTACTGCCATATCGATCCACTTGCTTTGAGATTCTCACCTCGAAACGATCAACGAGGGTATCAACTTTGTCATGGATACCAAAAGGCAGTTTTTCAATTTGTTTATCGAATTTCCTTAAGACTTGATTGTACTCTTTTGCTAGCTTAGGTGCGCTTTCTGAAAATTCTTTTATTTGTGCCATGAATAGTGGGGTTCCCTTATAAATTGCAAAACCCGCAGCACTAAAGAAAACTAAATAAATCAGAGCAATTGCCATCCATTTGCGTAATCCTAACTTCTGGAGCTTTCTAATCAGTGGATATAGTAGGTAGCTGATAAAAGCTGCTATCAAAAATGGAATTGTACAAATCCAAAGCAAATGCAAGAAGTTTCCCCAAACTGGATGGAGCAAAAAGAGTAAATAAGCAAGCAAACAGACGAAAAGAAATAAACCTAGACGATAAAGCCATTTCACTTGATTATTCAAAATGCTCCACCACCCAACTGTTATCCGTACAGTTAGTTTTGGTAGAGCATCAATATATTATGCTTTGCTTTTATTTTGGTTGTCTGAAATTCTCCAATTGTTCGCAAATACAGGCTAATAGCCAGCGTTCTGCCGTTCATGATTCACTTGATTCTTCACAATGTATGCATTTTCAATGTCAGCCTCTGAAAAACCAAGCAATTTGCCAAGGCACAAATATTGTGAGAACACCTGATTAAAGGCTTCAATCGTTGGATTCTGTTCAAAAGTAAGAATTGCTTTGTACACTTCAATAAATTGATTGGTTTGATCTGATTCCGCATCCAATTCAACTAACTTCATCACATTTTCCCATTTGTAAATAATCCCAACAGAAAGGATGAAATGTAATCCATCAGCATACTCATCTAGAATTCGCTCTTTTGTAGATGGGGCTTTCAAGCTCCAAAACTTGAAGCACCTTGTTTCATTTGCTAACTCACCCAACTCAACCAATAAAGCTAATAACTTCTTAGCAACTAGTTCTTCTTGTGATAATTGGTGAATCTTTTCAATTCGCGTATCTAATTCTAATTGCATTGCAAAAAGCTTTTGAAGATTCATTTTTTCCTCCTTGAAAAGCCACCGAGTTTTAGTTTAGGATTCGTTATGCCTTGTCCAGATAATCTTGTCAATTTACGTAGTGGAAGCCACATGATCAACAACACAAGTGCATTTAACAAAATCGTTGGTAACAGACGATATCCTAGAAATGGCACCATATTCATTTCTGTTTTGCCGATTAATGTATACACGGAATAAACCAGCATTTCAATAACCATCACAGTACTCAAAGCAAGTATGGTTACTAATAAAGTTTTGTTCTCAAAGCGATACTTGATTTTCCCACAGAACCAAATTGCAATTGGAAGTATCATCACGTAAATACCAATAACACCTGAATTCACAATGTCAACAATTAAACCAAATACAATCGAATAGAAAAAGCTGATTTTTTCATCACCATAAATTGTAAGGAAAACTAAGAAGATAATTAAAAGATGCAACACAAATATTCCCGAGCCGCTTTGTAGATTTGTATCGGTCCATTTACTGAAAACATTTTCGCATACTAGACATAAATAACCACAAAGGAATAATATACTGTTTTTCATAACTCGTCCTTATCTTCCGTTTCAAAACTTGCGGCTGGCTCGACTCTTTTGACAACTTTCAAATAGTTTAAATCATTAAAGTTAGAATAAGGCTCTACTTGAGCAACTAGTGATAATCCTACTTCATCTAGCGAAATACTTTTCACCTTACCAATTGGCAAGCCCTTTGGAAATACACCACCTAAACCAGATGAAAGAACTGACTGTCCTACTTTAAGATCAGCACCAATTTGAACTCCTCTTAATTGTAAGGTTTTTGTTTTAATATCATAGCCTTGAATATAGCCATAGATTTGGCTTGACCCTGCTTCACTCTTAACTTCAACTGAAATCCGGTTCCGATTATCTGAGCTGGTTAATAATTGGACATCCGAAGTGAACTCAGAGGTTTTGTTCACTTTTCCAACAAGAAAACCTTCTGCCGATAGTACTGCCATATTCGGTAACATCATGTTGTTAGAGCCTCTATCGATTGTTACCGATTCCTGCCATAAGTCAGCCGATCGTCCAATCACAGTCACATCAAAGGATTCATTTCGATAATTCACAATCCCTGTTAGCTTCTTCAGCTCTTCAACTTGCTTTTCCAACTCATAAATCTTTGTTTGCATGACAATATTATTTTCTAGCTGTGCCTTTAACTTTTGATTTTCATCATATGTATTATTGAGGTCAGAGATTTTCGAAAAAATATTTGCAACAAAAGAAACTGGTTTATCAACAACATTCTCTACAAATCCTGTTGTATCCTTAATAAATTTCTCTGGCCATGAAATATTCAGTCGATCTCTTAGTGTGAATCCAATTAAGCCAACTACAATGATAATCGCAATTAAAATCGTAATTAATTTTCGATTTAAAAAAAACTGTGGCATTTCTCTACTCCGATTCCTAAGATGAACTGTTTCATCTTATTAGGTTTTTCAATTACTCATATCTTATTGTAAACTAAACTAGCAATTTTTTTTACCTTTTTTAAAATTTTTTTCAATCGCTTTTTTCTTTTTAAATAAATTTTCACAAAAAAAACTGATTTCGAATGAAATTCAGTTTTTCAGGGACAAAAGTCATCCATATTATTCAAGCCGTTATTCTATCAAGATGAAATCTTTACCAAAATATTTATTGTGCCTTCGCTCTTAATTGATTCATATTTTCAATTGCTCGACCAGTACCAATTGCCACACAATCTAACGGATTTTCTGCAATAAATACAGGGATTCTTGTATCCTGGCTTATCACTTTATCAATATTTCTTAATAGTGCACCACCACCTGTTAATACAATACCACGGTTAATGATGTCTGATGCCAACTCTGGAGGTGTTCGCTCCAAATTTTGACGAACTACTTCAATAATGGCTTGCACTGGCTCATGAAGTGCAGTTCCGATTTCTTCAGAAGAGATTTCAACAGTCTTGGGTAATCCTGAAAGGAGATCTCTCCCCTTGATATCCATTCTCTCGTTCGGATCACCATTTCCTGCAACAGCAATGTTCATCTTGATTGCTTCTGCAGTGCGCTCACCGATCATTAGATTATATTTCTTGCGAATGAAATAAATAATCGCTTCATCCATTTTGTCTCCTGCCACTCTTATCGACTGTGATGTCACAATACCGCCAAAAGAAATAACTGCTACCTCTGTTGTACCACCGCCGATATCAACAACCATATTTCCAGTTGCTTCCCACACGGGCATATCAGCACCAATTGCTGCTGCAAATGGCTCTTCAATGGTAAACGCTGCTGCAGCGCCAGCAAGTCGTGTTGCATCTTCCACTGCTCTCTTCTCAACCGTTGTAATACCTGAAGGAATACAAACCATTACATTTGGTTTTCTAGAAAAATATCCACCACTTTTTTGTGCTTGTGATAAGTAATGCTTCATCATTTGAACAGTCGTCTCGAAATCTGCGATGACACCATCCTTCATCGGTCTAGATGCGACAACATTTCCAGGTGTTCTTCCCAACATCAACTTTGCATCATTACCAACTGCAACAACAGCTCTGGTATCACGATTATAAGCAACAACGGATGGTTCTCTCACAATAATTCCTCTACCTTTTGCATACACAATTGTATTCGCAGTTCCCAAATCAATACCTAAATCTCTATTACCTAGTCCAAACATTCTATCACCTTTTCCCTTACGACCTGACAAACTTAATTCTATTATGACCAAAGAATACACTTCTACATTCAAGAAACAGATAATTTATGATAGATTTAATTATAGTTCATCTTAGATTAATGGAAAAACAATTAGCTTTGGTCGAAAAGAGTGATATTTAAAGTGTTAGTAGAGTTTTTTAGGAAGAGCTTTAACTAATAAAATAAATACAATACAGGTTACAAGGATACTAGGGGCCATATATCCAACATTGTAGGTAATCATGTATTCCCAAACTGGTGTTCCTGCTGGAACATACGATTTAAAGAACAGAAATCCTGAAACGATATGACAAATTAACCTTAGAATTGATGAAAACACAATTCCAACGATCGCGTAACTGATCCAGCGACGATCGTTTTGATGTCTGAAAAGCATTACTTGTTTAGAAAACAAGCCCGCTAAACCTAGTACGGAGAATGCCAAAATATAGTCAAGGAAAGCCTGAAACACGCTAAAATATTGCTCGCCCGTTAAAAGCTGTAGAATTCCAAATAATAAACCAGATGCCGCACCAGCTTTAACGCCCCAACGAAAAGCAACGATAAAAACCGCGATTGTTGCAATTGAAATTGACCCACCTTGTGGCCAGTACTTCAGTGGTAAAGCAATTTTACAAAACAGATCAAGAATAATTGCGATTGCCGCAAAGATCGCGATCTCAATCAGCATTAATAATTTCGAATTTCTCATCGTCTAATCTCCTTTTTTGAGGAGCTTGCCATCAAAATAAGCAGTGACCATAGTAAATGGCCACTGCTTACCGGCTCACATCCCTACGCTTGTACTAACAAACAGGTTCGAAGGGTTTTGAGCTACTGCTCAGTCTCAGCCACAATTTAAGAGGCACCCCTTGTGAAAATATTCTAAAGTTATTCTAACTGAATCATTTCATACACGTCAACTCATTGAACTTCGAAAGCTTCAAAAACTTCTATACCGTCGTTTTCTTCCGACTTCTAAGGAATCCAATAATAATCGGCAACACTGATACTACAATAATCCCTATCCCAATCAAACCAATGTTTTCTGCGATGAAATCAATTTCTCCAAAGAAAAATCCAGCTAATGTGAATAGTGGCACCCAAATTAGACTCCCAATAATACTATATCGAATAAAAGTACCATAAGGCATTGTGCTGACTCCTGCTACAAACGGAGCAAACGTTCTAATTATAGGCACAAATCTAGCCATAATGATTGCTTTCAAGCCATTCTTCATGTAGAAATCTCTTGCTTTTTCTAAATGCTTTTTGTTGATGAACAACATTTTCCCTTTTTCATATACCCTGTCACCAAGCGTTCTTCCAATGAAATAATTGGTTGTATCACCAATAATGGCTGCTGACAAAAGAAGCGGAATCAATATTACCAATTCAAGGTTACCCACCGCTGCCATGACTCCAGTTGCAAAGAGAAACGAATCTCCAGGTAGGAATGGGGTGACCACCAATCCGGTTTCGCAAAAAATAATCAGAAATAAGATCACATATGTCCAAGGACCTAAGGCTTCAAAAATATCCTTTAAATGCACATCGATATGTATAATAAAATCAATTATAAAAGAAATAATTTCCATACGAACTCCTAAACACATGAATGAATTTTGAAGGCAAGCTTTTGCCACTCAATATAAGATTGTACACCAATCCTATGTAAAACAGAAGTCATATTTTTGATGTTTTTATTATCTGACAATTATTTACTCCACTACAAATGTCTTTTTCGGCATGCTATGAACACCACGAGCTGTCACATGTACGATAACAAAGTATGTCCCAGTTTCAGTGAATGTTTTTTCCAACTGATACTTTTCATCATTGATCTTGACTACGACTTTCTCTCTTTGATCCTTTGGTGTGCCTTCTAACCAAATTTCGTATTCAACCTCATCGGCATCAAGCACCACGCTCCCGTTTTGAAGTACATCCGTGCTGAAGGTAACCTTATCATCTTTTCCGATGATCTCCCGGTCCCATGTCAGCTGCACATCAATCAAATCATTGTGATGCATGTCTTCCACACTCGCTGTCTTAGCACATCCCGTCAAAATCATAACAACCATCAGTAACCCTAGCCATTTTTTCATAAAAATTCAACTTTCTTTAGTTAATTGATTCGATCGAACACAAGCAGTTGCATCATACAAACTCGCACAAATTATGTCAATTAATTCAACTCTATTCATTTTGCTTCCTCCAAATAACTGCAGATTTAGGGTCCTAACTATTCCTTACGAAAGACCGTTCTATCACGGATAACAGCATTGTCGATATCCCCGATTCCATGTCCCCTTCAAAATTGATATCATCCTGCTGATTCAAAGCGAACAACTCTAACCTCACAGAATAAATAGGCGAACAACTTTGACAAAGAGTCAATAAAATAATAAGGAATCGACTTATCTGTTACAAAGGAGTTTTGTCATGGCCAGAATAATTGTCTATAACAATGCAACTCGGGCACTTGAAGTTTACTATCGTGGTGAACAAGAGCGTATGCCATATAATTTAAATAACACCCTATCTGTGGACGAATTTAGGGGTAGCAGTAAGGCGAACACGCTATGGACTGATCGAACTACAATGGAAACTTGGAACCAGTTTCGGTCATACTATGGTAAATCTATTCCAGTTGGGTTTGCTTTTAAACGTCCGTGGGAAGGCGGTCACGGTAAGCAATCACAACACTATGCAGGAACTTCTTTTGACACAGGTCAAGCACTACCATCTACTGAACGAGAAAATTTGCGTGTAAAAGCAAATCAATTTGGTAAATGGTCTTATGTTGAACCAAGATCCATTTCACCTACCTGGGTCCATTTTGATAAACGATTTGGGCAACCAGCATGTTCAACAGGTGGATACCCTTCACTTTCTGTTGGTTCAAGAGGTAATTACGTATTAATTCTTCAAGATGCTTTGAATGCGCTTGGTTTTGTAAGCGGTAGACCAGATGGCGTGTTTGGGAACAAAACACTTGCTCAAGTACAAGCATTTCAACGAGCAAGAGGAATTACAGCAGATGGTGTAGTAAATTGTGATACTTGGACCAAAATTATGAATGAAGCAGTTGGAATTGGCAGAACAGCGACAGTTATTGACTAGAATTACTACTTGAAATATTGCTTACTTTCCCATTTTCACCTGTTGAAAGTGGGTATTTTAAATTATTTTGATTTTTTTTTACAAAAAGACGGGGAAATCTAATATAATATAAGTAAGTATTTTGTTTTACATATTTACTATACGATGATTTACAACTATAGGGGGTGACTCCTTCTCGCTTTCAAAAGCGAAGCAAGGACTTTAATTGGACATAGGAAAAATAATATTGATGTTGTCTTTGATTGGGCTTACAGCTTTTTTTGTAGCAGCAGAATTTGCTTTCATTAAGATTCGAAACACACGAGTTGATCAATTGATCGAAGAAGGGAATCGTAAAGCGCTTTCTGTTAAGAAAGTCATTTCTAATGTCGAAGTTTATTTATCAACAGCGCAGCTAGGGATTACCATGAGTGCGCTGGCACTAGGTTGGATTGGAGAATCAAGTTTTGAGAAAGTTATTGAACCAATCTTTTCTTTGATTGCAGTTCCAGATGGGGTCAAACACACCATTACTGTTGCCATTTCCTTCCTGCTTGTTACTTTGATTACAGTAGTTGTTGGCGAATTGGCGCCAAAGAATATTGCCATTCAAAGAGCAGAGAAAATATCGATGTTTGCAGCAAAACCACTGATACTGATAACAAAAATTCTTTACCCATTTACTTGGACATTGAATAAGTTGGCATTCTTGATTATGCGTCTCTTCGGATTAAGGTCAGCTTCTGACCCAGAAGAAGCACACTCAGAAGAAGAATTGCGCATGATTGTGTCTGAAAGCTACAAAAGCGGTGAGATTAATCAATCTGAGTTTAAGTATGTAAATAATATTTTTGAATTTGATAACCGGATTGCAAAAGAGATTATGGTTCCGAGAACCGAAATTGTTGCGCTTGAACAGTGTGGTACTGTGAGCGAGGCCCTTGAGGTATTTAAAGAGCAGAACTTTACAAGATATCCGATAATTGATGGCGATAAGGATCATATCATAGGTATGATTAACGTAAAAGAGGTTCTAACAGATCTTAGCACTCGTAAGAATGTGAATAATTTAGAACGGTTTATACGTCCTATTATTCGTGTTATTGATTCAATACCCATTCACGATCTGCTTTTGAAGATGCAAAAAGAACGCATTCATATTGCCATCCTCATGGACGAATACGGTGGGACATCTGGTTTGGTTACTGTCGAAGACATTATTGAAGAAATTGTCGGGGAAATTCGCGATGAGTTTGATAGTGACGAAATCAATGAAATTCGAAAGCTAAACGACAATACTTATATTGTCGACGCTAAAGTATTGGTTAAGGACATTAATGACCTTCTTGGCACCGATATCGTTGAAGATGAAGTCGATACTATTGGTGGTTGGATACTAACTGAGAACTACGATGCGAACACAGGTGATATCATTGAATTTGAGAATTTCCAATTCAAAATAGTTGAAATGGATGACCATCAAATTCGTTACTTAGAAATCACAAATCTCCAGGCAGATGTTGATAACCTCGAAACGGATGAGGATTAACCTTATATAACAAAAACGGATTTGAATCAACTGATTCGAATCCGTTTGATTATCCGCCAAAAACCGGAATAGTTTGAACACTTTTTACAAAGCAATTGGAAATTTCACTCTATATTGAATAG
>JAVBKB010000215.1:0-15820 GCA_031554275.1 Caryophanales bacterium
TCACATAATTTGCGCAACTCATCTTCGAAATCCAAACCCTCATCACTTTCTAATGACTTAACTCCCCAAGCTCCCATAACTAACATCTCCTTAGAATTTCCGGAATTATGTAAAAACCGAACCCGTTCTTCACTTTTTAAAATTGTTATACTCTAGATGAAACCAACCAAGCTAACTGAATAGGTGCAAGCTCAACAATCCCGTTTTGGGTGCAACCGCTTAGTCCCTGTCCTTCTCAGCCCGTTTCGCCTCCTGAAACAGCGCCAGCGCTTCTTCAGCAGTTTCTGCTTTCAAATCACCAAACACATGTGGATGGCGGCGAATCATTTTATCCGTTATCGCTTGAATAACATCATCAATTGTAAAGTAGCCATCGTCTTCACCAATCTGTGCATTTAGCATGATATGGAGCAGAATATCACCTAGCTCTTCTACCATGTTGTCGATGTCTTGCTTCTCAACTGCCTCAACGTACTCCTGGGTCTCTTCTAATAGCTTATTAGTGAGAGTTGCGTGCGTTTGCTCCTTATCCCATGGGCAGCCTTCTGGACCCCTTAAAGTAGCGAATATTTCACGCAGATGCCAGAACTCACGACTCAGCATAGTTGATGGAGGTACATAAATGGAGGTCAGGTTCGACAAGTGCCAATCATGATCTAGCTCATATAAGGGAACAGTATTCACTTGTTGATCCGCCATTCCGGCATTTGTAACAATGGAGATTGCATGATCAGCAGGATATTTTTCCAAAAGGGATAACTTAACTTCAGATGCCACAAATTGATCGTAAATCTGTCCAATAATGACATGCTGTGTGATTTGGATTTCATGCTTCCTCAAGGCAGTGGCGTCGAGCAGTTGAAATCCTTCGATGGGATCGATTTTGACAGCGGTTATCAGTGCGTCGATAAAGCTTTGGCCACCTACAATCTCGACCTCAGTATCACTCTCAAGTAGCAATTGAACAGTTCTCTCTGCAATCATCGGGTGCCCAGGAACGGCATAAACAATCTCATTAGCCTCAGCAGCCTTCTCTTGAAGTATTTCAACAATCTCAGCATAAACAGCATCAAACTGCTTATGCTTTTCATAGACAGCATCAAAGCCGACAAAATTCACGCCCTCGGCATGTAATACTTCAACTACGGGATGCTGCACCGTTCTTGCATACACAACTTTGGAATCCTTCAATAATCGATAGATACCAAGTGGCAACTGATTGATATCACCAGCGCCAAGACCAACTATTCTAATCATATATGTACACCTGACTTTTCAATTGATATGTTCATGTTAAATGGTATTAGAGAAAAATTCAAGGTGTGCCTCTGTCTTGGAAACGCATCTCTCTACGATTCCCATTTATAATAAGTACTTATGATCGGACATCCCTGATTGAAAAGCTCTTCAAGGGTCTGTAGACATTTCTTTTCCTACTCAACAAATTAGTCGAAAACAAAAAAAAACCAAACCAATGATTTTACTCATTGATTTGGTTCATAAGTATGTTTGACAAAGTGCCGTAGTTTAATTGTTGCATAAAATGTGCCTATAGTGCGAGGCCGATCAATTTTTTAAACACAATAATCAATTTGTTGTTTTACTTCGCTACTTGTGTTTGTCTGTTCCCGTTTGTTACAAAGCTAACTGTGAACATTACAACTAAGTTTACGATCAATGCTACTACACCTAGGTTTAAGTCTCCAAGAACTTTAGGTAGAGATGGTATTAGCACTCCAACATTGATAACTGTTTTGTCGAAAAATGGAATAAGAGAAATCGAGCAACCAGCAATGATACCAGCCATAGCACCGAATTTAGTAACAAAGTTTTTCTTGGTAAGACTCATTACAAGCGGTGGGAACAGCTGTGTTACGATACCATAACCAATAATCAGCAGGTCAACAATTGTTTGCGTTCCTTGAATCGTAAAGAACAAACAAATACCTGCGAAAATTGGAACAATACATTTTGCATAGAATGCAATTTTTTGGTCTGTAGTTGTTGGTGCCACAACTTTAACAATATTCTTTGCAATTAAAGTTGAAGCCGCCATCAAAATCATTGATCCAGGAACAATAGCTGTTAAGAGTCCAGCAGCTCCTATTAGACCAACAAGCCAAGGATCAAAAGTTTGGATCGACAACAGGATCAAAGATTTATCAGCTTCAGAGCCTACTAAACCAGGTACTTGAAGAATTGCTGCAAAGCCAACAAAGAATACGAATAGTAATATTAATTGATAAAGGGGCATGAAAATCGCATTCTTTCTAAACACTCTAACATTTTTTGCTGAGTAAACTGATCCAAAAGTATGTGGCCACATATAGAAACCTAATGCGGTCAATAAGACAGTGGATATGAACCACGGAATACTTCTACCAGCTTCGGGTAGTATTGTAAATCCAGGTTTAGCAACCTCAATAGCTTGGAACATTGAACCAAGATCTCCGTAGTAATGTATAGGTAAATAAATTCCTAAGAACAACACAATACCTAAGATCATAATATCCTTCAGAACTGCAGTCCATGCTGAGCCATGAATTCCTGAAATCATAACATATGTTGTTACAGCGACTACTCCAATAACAGCAGCCCAAGCTGGAGAAATTTTTCCATATGAAGTCAGGTTAACAATAAGACCTAGACCTGTAAATTGTAGAACTAGGTATGGTAACATTGCCACAACACCGACTATGGCAACAATAATTCCTAACCCTTTACTGTTGTATTTAGAAACAAAGAAATCTGATTGCGAAACAAGTTTCATCTTTGAAGAGTATCTCCAAATTGCAGGTAACATCCAGTAAGATAGGATATAAGCCAAACATCCGTAACCAATAATATAGAATGTTGGGCCACCTTTACCATAAGCCCATCCACTACCACCTAAGAAAGTAAAAGTCGTGTAGATTTCGCCAGCCATTAGCAAGAAAACAAATATTGTGCCAAAGCCACGGCCACCAACTGACCATTGCTCAAGGTTTACATCTTTTCCTCTCTGTGCCATAACACCAAGGAGGATAGTAAGTGCTAAAAATCCAAAAATAATTATCAATGAAATGTTCAATTTGCTTCCTCCTCTCTATTGGATGGGTCGATTTTGTAAATAATAGCCATAATAACAGAAGTCATAATTACCCAAAAAACTAACCAAGCGAGCAAAAAAGGCATGCCTAAAATGTAAGGTTCAACCTTGTTTACAAAACAAACTCCGCCAAGAATCATTACAAATGGAATGAGTGCTAGACCGTGTATCAACTTCATGATGTTTCCTCCTTTTAAAAATTTTATATTTAAATTATCAGTGAATAGATACCTCTGAAAAGGTGTCCATTCACTGCTAACTAAATAACATTGATTCTATAACAGCAGGGGAAATCCTTATTAGGAAATCCACTGCTTTGTTATTGATTCCTTTTTGCTTAGCCAACAAATTTAAAAGCGGCATTCAACATTGCTTTAACACCAATATCTAATGATTTTTCATCAATATCAAATTTTGTGTGGTGATGAGGATAGGTAATACCTTTTTCCTCGTTACCTGCACCAACATAGTAGAATGTTCCAGGTGCTTTCTTTTGGAAAGCAGAGAAGTCTTCTCCACCCATGTTTGGTGGCATTGTGTAAACTGTTCCTTCTTCAAAGTTCTCAATAAGAACTTCTTCAACTGCTTTGGTAACCTCAGCATCATTTATAACAGGTGCATAACCAAATTCATACTTGAGTTCATAAGTTGCACCATGAGCTTCAGTAACGCCTTTTGTGATTTGTTCAATTAGTTTAGGCATTCTTTCACGAACGTTTTTGTCGAATGTACGAACTGATCCGCAAATATCAACAAAGCCTGGAATAATATTGTGTGCTGTACCGCCATTGAATACGGAAACTGTTACAACTGCGTTATCTAATGGGTCTGTATTACGAGAAACAATTTGCTGCAAGTTGGTAACAACTTGACAAGCAATAGCAATTGAATCAATTGTATTGTGTGGAAGTGCAGCATGGCCACCTTTACCAATGATCTTCAACCAGAAAGTATCTGGTGATGCCATCATTGGTCCAGCACAAACGCCGATTTTTCCAACAGGGATAGGGGCCCAAAGATGGCAGCCAAGTACAAGATCAACACCATCCATAACACCTTTATCACACATTTCTTGCGCTCCGCCAGGAAAAAGTTCCTCAGCGTGTTGGAAGAGGAAGCGAACTTCACCATTAATAAGGTTCTTGTTCTCAGACATGATCTTTGTTACACCTAATAACATTGCTGTATGTCCATCATGACCACAAGCGTGCATTGCACCAGGTCTTTTGGAAACGAACTCATGCGAGTTTTCTTCAGTCATTTCTAGGGCATCCATATCCGCACGAAGCGCGATTGTTTTGCCCGGTTTGTCACCCTTCAAAACAGCCATCACGCTTGTCTTAGATGGACGAGTAACAACAAGATTTGGGAAAGCAGATACTGTATCATAAATATACTGCGAAGTATCCACCTCTTGAAAAGAGATTTCTGGATTCATGTGAAAATGTCGACGCCAAGCTACGACTTGATCCTTCACTTCAGAAGCCAATTTGTTTAAATCGACACCATTAATAACGCTCATAACCTTTTCCTCCTTAAGAATTCACAAAAAATTATAGCTTTTTTTTAAAAAAGCATTTGAATAATTCTACGGCAAAAACATTCGATTTTCAATAATATTTTGAAAATTTAATTATTTTGTCGAAAAAAGTCGAAGTATCAACTGGTTTTTTGTCAGATTGTCCATGATGTTTACAAAATTCCCTTTATTACTGTTATTTTTTCAATATGAATGCAAGCTTCTCCCCAAAGGGTAGTATGTCCAATTCCTCCTGTTTAAAAAATCGGAATTTAAAGAGTAGCAACACATAAATGCAACCACCCAAAACGGAAATAATGGTAGCTTGTAGCAAAGAAAATAAGCGATCATCACTTGAAGGAAAGATACATCGAAGAGCAATCAGGAGGCAAGTCATTACTAGTGCTGCACCAAAAAGCGCGTAGATTTCTGGTTTAAGAAAGACCGAAGTCTGAATTTTTATCGTCAACAAAACATAAATAGCAATCGCACTAATCATCACAGCAAGTACTGTTGCAACAGCTGCGCCGCTGATTCCTAGTTTTGGTATGAAAACAGCATTTCCGATAAATTTAATAAGTACCGTTGCAAGAATAATCAATACTGTTTGTCTTATGGAACCAAGTGTCTGCAAAATAGTTGCACCAGTAATAGTGATCGATGCAAAGAAAACTGTTAAAGCAAGCACCATCAATGTACTTGTACCTTTTGTGTCTTCAAATAACATGATGTTTACTGGCTTAAGCACTAAGATCAAACCAAGAGCAGCCCCTAGTCCAATGCCAACACTTAAACGCATGGATAACCGAATTTTATTTATCGAATCCTCATGTTTTTTAGCTAATAATGATAGAAGTGGAACGACAGAAAGCCCCATTGAAGTGGACAAAACAGTACCCAATTGCAATAGCGGTTGCCCACGATCAAAGACGCCTTTCAATATTTTTGCTTCTTCGGCTGGCAAACTCGATGTTAGCAACCCGTTGTACAGTTGGAAAGCATCCATAAGTTGTAACAACACAAGTAACATGTTGGTAAGACAAAAAGCGACACCTTGAAACAGCAATACCTTCCCTACAAACAAGATTGTTTCTCGATCTGGGGTTGGTAAGTGGTAAGTCGCGTGCGAATTCCTAACAAATATAAAGAGGACAAGTAGCGCTGCGCATCCGCCGATAACAGCACCAAACATAGCACCTGCACCGACAGTATATAGATCCTTCCCGATATGGATAAGATACATTGAGAAAATCAGGATGGTAGCTACACGAAATAATTGCTCGAGTGTCTGAGATAGCGCAGTGGGAAGCATGTTCTGCTTTCCTTGGAAGTAGCCTCGTATGACAGATGTAATGGGAATGATGAGAATAGCAAATGAAACAACTTTAATAAGTGATGCTAATTGTACGTCACCCATCCAAATCGCAATTTGATTAGCACCAAAAAAGAGGAGTAGGAATGAGAAGCCTGCGAAAAGACCAGTCCAAAAGATTGAAGCGGAAAGAATTTGTCGCTTCATATGTTTGGTTTGGTCTGTTTCAGCAATCATCTTCGAAACTGCAGTTGGTAGCCCATAAGACGAAATCACCATAATGATACCGTAAAGTGGATAGACCTGTTGGTAAATATAAAATCCCGTATCTCCAACAATATTTTGAAAGGGTATCCGGTATACCGCACTTAATAATTTCAAAAATAGAGCTGAGAGCGTCAGGATGAATGTACCTTTCAGCAACAGCTTTGAGGTATTCCTTTCTTTGTCCATGAAAGTTCTCCTGTGTAAGGATTTAGGTTCAAAAGCAGTGTGCTATAAGCACCTTTAAATTAATTGGAATAGCAAACCAGACAAAATTCATGTCGAAGGAGACAACAGTTTCCTGATTAAAATTGGCTTTAGCATCTATTCTTATTTCAAATAGTTATTGATAAATTCATCATAAGATCCTTTATAGACATTTAAATCGACGTTAGCGGCGCCATCTTTAATCCCTCTGATTTGCCCTGTATGTGAGTGCTGCCAAATCGTCCACTCACGTCCATCAGGAATATTGGGAGGGCGGTTGATATCACAAAACCAAATTGGATAGTCCTCGAAGTTATCAATGATAAATCGTTTGTAAGAGTCAATATTGACATAAAGTATCGGCACTTGGTCATAATGTTCTTCAATCTTTGTGATCAAATCCCGGATATGTTCAACTACAACCTCAGTATCGGGTAAGACTGTAAGTATCTCAAACTCAATATCTATCATTGGTGGCATCATACCTTCAGTTCTTGGAACTGTTTTAATGAAATTATCAGCTTGAGTTGTGCCCGGTGATTCATAACTTAGAAAATGATAAGCACCAATCTTGAGATCTGTTTCAGATGCTTGTGCCCAGTTATCAGCGAATTTCTTGTCAACAAATGTCGTGCCTTCAGTTGCTTTAATATACGCAAAATGAATATCTTCATTAGCAACTTGTTGCCAATCAATATCACCTTGGTGTCCTGATACATCTATTCCCCTGACGTGATACTCTTCGGCTAGCTTGTCTATTTGTGCATTCACGACCTTTTTAACAGGCTGAGCAGACGGTTGATCTTTGTCGTTTCCATCATATTTATAGACAAAGTATCCAATAATTCCGAGAGTAATTAATGCAAGCATTATTAGTATTTCTTTAAATGGTAAACGTTTTCTATCTTGTTTGCTTTTAAAATTCATATGATTTTCCCCAAAAATTTGTCTTCCTCTATCGTAAACGTTTTTTCAAGTGAGTGGAAGAGGAAAATATTAATAACGGTTTGCCTGCATAGAAAAATGGGAACACACATCCATAAAGCTTACGCTTTTGCAGATGTATGTCCCAACCTTGCAAATCACTAAAATTACGCTTCCATTTGTTTACCTAAAAAGCTTGCTGCAGTTTCAATTGATTTCATCTCAATTGGTGACAAGGTATCTGTCTTCGAAAAAATGATAACAGCGCCGATAGAATCACCACTAGAAACAATGGGAGCAATACCATAAGAAGTAACTTCTTCATAGGAATCCTCTACAAACGTAGTGTTACCTTGAGATGTGTTCAATATCGGTTGTCTATTCGTAATCGCTTTTTCAATAATTGAGCTAATGGGTTTATCTACGAAATCTTTCTTAGACGTCCCGCCAATCGCTATGTAAGTATCACGATCACAAATGAGAACTGGCTGCTTAAGACTTTCGAAAAGAGCCTCAGCATATTCCTTTGCGAAATCGCCAAGTTCAATGATAGGTGAGTACTTCTTCAGGATGACTTCACCATCCCGGTCAACAAATATTTCTAGAGGATCACCTTCACGAATTCGTAAGGTCCTTCTAATTTCTTTAGGAATCACTATTCTTCCCAGATCATCGATACGCCGAACAATTCCAGTAGCTTTCATAAGATTGCCTCCAAATATCAAAGCGATGAGCCTTAATTCTATTGATGCCCATCCTTTAACCAATATGCGTTATCTCGCCTTTAGTAAGATTAGTATTTAATAAAAGTGAAAATTTATACCATCTGTAAAGTGTGCGAGTAAAATAAATTTTTTCCGAATGGATTACTTTCAATGTTGAAAACAATTTCCATACAATAATCATAACATGAAGAGGCAAAAGTTGAAAGTACCGATCAAATATTCTTGATAATTAAATCGTGTCAAGATCATGATGCCTATCCTAAATTGTCATTAGAAATGCAACTCCAAACTCTAAAATTACCAAATATTTAGGCATAATTCCCTAGAATAGTCGCGCTATCCTAGGGAAGTATGCCTCGGCTTTGAATATTTTATCGGGAGTTTGAGGTTGCATCTCTAACGACGATTAGGATTAAATCGAAATATGGAGTTGAATACAGATTCAGCAAGCTGGTTTAAGTTCTGCGTTTTTCAAACCTTAAATCAGAAATTTGTAGTGAAACATAGTTCACTGCTATTAAGCATTTATTTTTGAAGCTGTATTAATTTTAAGACAGTTTGGCAAATTTCGCATGATTTCAATTGAGATAGTAAGCCAGTTTGCGTCGGAGATATTTTTTGTATACATGACTAACTTAATTCGGTTATTCTCTAAACCAAGCCCAATCATTCTGCCATACGATTGAATCACATCGAAAAGCTTCGCACCATCGATTGTGGCGGTCATTTCTTGTGAAATGATAAGCGAGACTTCATCCTTCTTTAGACGCTTTACTTGTTCTAAGCCAGATGCTTGCCCATGGATTTTCAGCTCAGTTATCTTGATCAGAAGATCTACCTCAGGCGGGTAGTCACCGAATCGATCAATCAGCTCATCTTTCAAATCATCGAGCTCTGATAGGGACGACACAGCTTTAAAATGCTTATACATTTCAATTTTGTGATTGCTATTAAGTATATAACTTTCTGGAATGTAAGCATCCAAATCGATATCAATCTCAATAGTTTGCGGTTCGGATTCGGAATGTATTCCTTTTCGTTCCTCAATTGCTTTAGATAACATATGAGAATACATATCAAAACCAACAGAATCGATAAATCCGTGTTGTTCAGCACCTAGTAAGTTACCAGCACCCCGAATGGATAAATCACGCATGGCAATCTTAAATCCTGAACCAAGTTCGGTAAATTCTTTGATAGCTTGAAGACGTTTCTCAGCAATCTCAGTGAGAACTTTATCCTTTTTATACGTGAAATAGGCATAAGCAATCCGGTTCGAGCGCCCAACGCGTCCTCGCAGCTGATAGAGCTGGGAAAGTCCCATTTTGTCTGCGTCATGAACAATTAATGTATTGACATTAGGAATATCTACACCTGTTTCGATAATGGTGGTGCTTACCAAGACATCATACTCACCGTTTAGAAAGCTGTAAATTACAGATTCCAATTCGTTCTCAGACATTTGGCCGTGTGCATAAGCAACGCGAGCCTCTGGCACAAGTGCAGAAATTTCAGTTGCTTTCTTTGAAATGTCTTCAACCCTGTTGTAAAGGAAAAACACCTGGCCATTTCGAGAAAGCTCACGCTCAATCACTTCGCGAACAATTCCTGGGTTGTATTCCATCACATAGGTTTGAATCGGAAACCGGTTTTCTGGTGGTGTTTCGATAACGGATAAATCTCTTACCCCAAGCATCGACATATGTAATGTGCGAGGAATAGGGGTAGCAGTGAGTGTCAACACATCTACATTTGTTTTCAGTTTCTTAATCCGTTCCTTATGCTTTACACCAAAACGTTGTTCTTCATCTACAATCAACAGACCCAGATCCTTGAAAGTAATATCCTCCGAAAGCAAACGATGTGTGCCAACAACAATGTCAACCAACCCCATTTTCAGCTTCTTCAGTGTTTCGGTTTGTTCTTTCTTGGTACGAAATCTACTGAGCATACCAATGTTGACAGGGAATTCTTGAAATCGCTCTCGCATTGTTTCGTAATGCTGTTGCGCTAGAATTGTTGTCGGTACAAGGAATGCGACTTGTTTGTTATCATGGATGGCTTTAAAAGCTGCGCGAATGGCAACTTCAGTTTTCCCGTAGCCGACATCGCCGCAAAGCAGACGATCCATCGGACGTGAGCGCTCCATGTCAAGTTTGATTTCTTTAATCGATCGCAACTGATCTTCTGTTTCAGAATAGGAAAACGAGCGTTCAAAGTCATGTTGCATCACGTTATCAGATGAGAAAGCAAATCCTTTAGCGGTTTCGCGTTCTGCATAAAGCTTAATAAGTTCATCTGCAATATCTTGAACAGAAGCATTGACCTTTGATTTCACTTTCTTCCAATCAGAACCACCTAGCTTATACATTTTCGGCACTTTACCTTCAGCGCCAACATATTTTTGGATGGTATCAATCTGATCAACGGGAACATATAGTTTGTCATCATTCGCATACTGAACATGTAAGAAATCTTTGTGAATTCCATCAACAACAAGTGTTTCGATGCCTTTGTATTTCCCGATTCCGTGATTAATATGCACAACAAAGTCGCCTTGTGCTAGTTCAGAGTAATTCTTAATTCGTTCAGCGTTAGAGATTTTTTGTCTAGAAAGGTTTTTTCTTTTTTTCTGAGTAAAAAGCTCCGATTCAGTTACGACAACAAGCTTCTGCAAGGGTAACTCAAAACCAGAATGTAAAGATCCCTTTGTAATTTGTAGCTTTTCATGAATAATGTTTCCACTCTCGCCAACGATTACTGGCAAACGAAAGTCCTCTAGAATACCCTGCAACTTATGGATTCGTACATCATCTGCACCTTGCAAAATAATCGTGTAATGCCCTTTTTGCCAACGCTCCACTTCCGCTTTAAAAATATTTATTTGTCCATGAAAGTTCTGCATCGGTTTACAAGAAAAGTTGACAATGTTCTGAGGGCTTGTATTTGGTATATGCCGCAAAAACAATGACAAATAGACAAAAGGTAGCTTGGTATCATGCAGGATGTTGGGCAATGAATGTGTTAAAGGAACATCATGAAGAATATCGCCTTGCGCAAGTAATGACAAGTGGTAGTCAGCATCATCATTGTCCAACTGCTCATTCAATTCATGAATCCGACTCAGCTCATCAAAAAAAACAACACTATTTCCCGGGAAATAATCTAGTATTGTTGTTGGATTGTCGTACAAAATGGAGGCATATCTTGCAATATGTTCAATTCGCTGTCCTTTTGCAAGCTCATCACAATCTGCTTGGATTTTTTTCATCAATAAATTACTTGTCGAAGCGTCTTTCAACTTTTCCAGAGAGACTTTAAGGTGTTGTTGCAAGGTTGTTGCAAGCTGCTGTAGTTGTTTTGGAGTCGCAATAACTTCAGTAGCAGGACCAATCGTAATCGTTTGCACCTGTTTAATGGAACGTTGTGTTTCCATCGAGAAATAACGGATCGAATCGATTTCTGTATCAAATAATTCTATTCTAATAGGATATTCTTCTGTAAGAGGGTAAATATCAACGATTCCACCCCGGATGGCAAATTCACCTGGTGCAGCTACCATATAATTTCTGTTGTAGCCGATATTAATCAGTTTTCTAGCAAAGTCGTCAATCTCTATCTCATTGCCAATGGAAATTGCAAGTTGTGCTGCGATCCAGTCTTGTTTTGAGGGGAGCAATTTCTTAATGCCAGCTAAAGGCGCAATAAGTATGCCCTTGCCACCATTTGCAAAGTGATTCATAATTGATAGCCGTTGTGCTCTCATCTCAGGGCTGGCAATACTTAATTCCGCCGCAACCATTTCATTGGCAGAGAATAGAAAGATCTGTTCTTCAGGTAGTAGTGAATGCAGGTCGTCATACATTTTTTGTGCCTGCAAAAGATTTGGTGTCACCACAATGGTTGGTAAAGCTGTGTACTCAAAAATACCCGCAACAAACAGTGAGCGGGCAGATCCAGAAAGTCCTGTTACAAGCTGTTCCCGAAGATTCATATCTACGCCAGCCAAAACAGAGCTAACATCTTGGTGTTTAATAAAAAAATTCTGTAATGAATCCAATTGAACTCTCCTTGAATCTAAAATAATTTATTAGTTTATGCAGAGCTAAAATTATAAAACAAAAAGCTAAATTTATACAATCAATAAAATCAGAAATAAATTTTTACCTAAATCAGACACAAAAGGAAAGCTGCGAATGTTAACTAAAATCCTGGTGGAATCGCAACTGAAATGAAATCACTGCTACTGATACGGTCGGGCGCCTACATATGAGTTGGTGAAATCACAACTGATCTAGTAGAAACCACATATGAGCTGACAATTAAACATCCTTCCGATTATAGTCATTCATTGTTTGAACAAAATCGTTTTTTAGCCAATATTCACAAATCTCGACAGAATAAATGACCGCTTTTCTCATTATTTCAATTTCGTCTGGGTGAAAAGGAGATAACACAAAATCAGCATTGATCCCTTTCTCCACTGGTCTACCAATACCCATTCTTATTCGGTTGAATTCATCCGTACCTAGATGCTGAATGGTTGACCGAATCCCATTATGACCCGCGGCACTGCCCCGTTGTCTAAGTTTCACTTGACCCGGAGCAAAATCCATTTCGTCATAAATAATCACTAAGTCATCCAGGTCAATTTTGTAGAAGTCCAACAATTGGCGGATGCAAGTTCCTGAAAGATTCATATAAGTAAGGGGTTTAACTAGTAGTACGGATTCTCCATCCACCGTACCAACCCCAAAGACTCCTTGAAACTTACTCTTATTTAAATGGATATCCCACTTATTTGACAAGTAATTAACAACTTCAAAGCCAATATTGTGGCGTGTTCCTGCATACTCGTTACCTGGATTACCTAATCCGACAAACATTTTCATCACAAAGCGCTCCATATTCCACTTACATACTTGTATTCCTTTTGTATTATCTTATGAATACGAAAAAAAATCAAAGCTAAGAAAGATTAGTTAATCAGTGACGTAGAAAGGGAGGAAATATTTAATAAGAAATGGTAATCAAGAGGGGAGTTTGTTCAAAGTATTGACAACTATTATTCTCTGGGGAATGGATTCTGTTAATTCAAGCAGACATTTATTGCGGATTTTGCAAAATAAATTTTTGCGCAGAGCATCATTATAAGCGCTATGAGAGGAAATAAGTCATATTTCTTTAAAAATAAAAACTACACTTTGGTAGTTATTTGCGATTTCTGCAAATAACTTAAACTCAAATAGATAAGTGAATCACAGTATTCAATTATTGATAATATTTCAATAAAATATAAATACTGGAGTTGTATTATGAGGAACCCAAATTTGAAACATCGTGCGGACCTGCCGACAATCAATGATGTAAATATAATTCGTGATCTTCAAAGGAAAATTCACAATGGGTTCTAACCTACACAAAACAATAAGAAATAAACGGGTCGAATTGAATATTTCTCAATGTTCGCTAGCAGCGTTATCTGGCTGTTCTCAAAGCCATATTAGTCGTGTTGAAGCAGGCACTACCTCAATAAAACATGAGCTTCTCGATCGGATTATTGAACATTTAAGAACTAGTCTCAGACTAGTTAAGTACCCCAAAAAAGATATAGATTTAATTGAGGAAGCAAAGGAACTGTTGGAGCAACAGCGTTTCTTTGATCTCAAAGCAATATTAACCAGTATAGTAGATAAGGGCTTTTTTAGATCTAATTCTGCACACAAAATACTGCTTCGACTTCGAGGACTAGTGGAGTTTCATTGCAATCGAAATGTTTTCAAGGCCAGTAACAGTTTCATAGAGTCGATTCAAAAGCCAATCGAATCCCATGATGAAAAGCTGCAGGATGCGGAAACCTTTAATGCAATTGCTAACTGCCTAACAGAGTTAGGTCATTTGGATTTAGCAAACAAGTTCTATTGTAGAAGTATTTCGCATCTAGAAGCATTGATGATCACTTCGAAACATTCCTATCTCAAAATCCATGTTCTATTCAATTGGTCTAGACTGCTGCGGCGGCAAGGATTTCTTTCGGCTGCAAAGTCAAAAGCAACAGAAGCCATTCATATTTCTTTATTTACTAGACAATACCACTTCTTAAGTCAACTCTACTACCAGACAGCAATGATTTATAACCAACAGCTAAATTTAGATATGTCCCGCTATTTCTTATTTAAATCAAGAAGTCTGGCAACAGAATTATGCGGAGTCTCCCTATTTCCTTACATAAACGCTTTCGAACAAGTGTTGAAAATGAATGAAGCAGGGTTATGGGAATATAATGATCAATGGCTCACCGGATTCACGAATGAAGAAATCTTTCAAATATACAATGCGAAATTCGTGTGAACGCTGAAATCGATATACATGTGAATGCTGTAGCGAAAATATATAAATAACGAAGCAGAATTATGTGAACAACAATGCAAACTTCAAGTGAACAACAACGCGAAATTCAAGTGAACAACAACGCGAAATTCGAATGAACAACAACGCGAAATCAATGTGATCAATGATGTGGAATTCATGTAAATAACTGAAGCTGCTCTGATGTTTTTTCTACAATTGATTGCAGTTCTACATACGAAGCCTGTCTCATAGACTGTACAAATAACAATCTCATGCAGAAATATATGAGGGTACAACTGAAAATCTATGTAGAAGCATAAGTGAGGGATTCAATAGTGGCAGAGTTCAATCTTAATGGTAATATTTCGTCACAGAGAGTAAATGAAGGTGCTCATGACCTCGTGATGAGAGGTCGCAAGTCATTAGAAATTTCAGGTGTAAAGTTAGTTGAAAGCTTCGATAATGAAGAGTTTCTATTGGAAACAACGATGGGTTATATGGCAATCAAGGGGCAGAACCTGCAAATGAAAAATCTAGATGTTGATCAGGGTATCGTTTCTATACAGGGAAAGATTTACGAAATCAATTACTTGGATGATTATAGTAATGGTGAGAAGGCAAAAGGGTTCTTCAGTAAGCTGTTCAAATGACATTATCGGTTCAGTTTATCACACTAATGTCGATGATTGGAATGGGTTCTTTCTTTGCAGCAAGCTTTGATACATATAATCGCTTTCTGAAAAGATCGCACCGCGGAAAATGGCTTGTCTTCATCAACGATATCCTCTTTTGGTGTATACAAGCAATTGTAATTTTTTTCGTTTTATATCAAGCAAATTACGGGGAAATCCGCTTCTACATCGTATTAGCAATTCTGTGTGGGATTGCAATTTATCAATCATTGTTAAAAATATTCTATCTTCGCATACTAGAAATAATCATTCAGCTGACCAAAAAAGCAATTGCATTCTGCAGATATCTCTTCAAGCAATTGGTTGTACATCCCATTCGTTTGCTACTCATGATCATCAAAAAAATATGCCTTTTACTCCTCCATTTGTTTGTAAAAGTGCTAAAATTAATTTTTGCTCTTGCCAAATACCTATTAAAAGCGGTATTATCGATAGTGGGAGTTTTTATAAAACCACTATTGTGGTTGCTTAATCTAATATGGGAATCATTGCCTAGAAAATGGACGTGGGAAATTGAAGCCACTCTAATTAGATCAAAGGAAAAACTTCGAGCGATTTGGAAGAAGTTGATGAAGTTTTTCAGAAAGAAATAGGCAAGTAGGTGAGCCCCATGAGCAAGAAATCAGCCAATGATAATGTGACAAGAATTCAATCTGAATTTGTTGCTATCCAAGAAGATAGGAAGCGGATTGCAAGAAAAAAGCGCAGAGGAATAATGAGAAGATTAGTTGTCATTAT
>JAVBKB010000170.1:0-6745 GCA_031554275.1 Caryophanales bacterium
TGCTTTTGAAATTTTTCACAATTAATTCGACATTCTATTCTAACACATAATCAAAATAAAAGGAAAAACCACAGGTTTTTCAGGAATCAATCCATCAGTTGACAAAACTTAACAGAGCAAACAAGCAGAGAAAATCTTAAATCGATTTTCTCTGCTTGTTTTGTTGGACAACACTAATTCGATTTTGCATCCGTTAATGTCTTCAATTTCTTTACAATCATTTTTAAAACTTTATCAAATTCTTCATCACCAAATTGATTTTTCAAATGGCGATAATCTGAATAAAGATCTAATAATTGATCGATTTTTTCTTTTTTCTGAGCCTCAGTTAGTGGTTTTACAATGATTTCTTTGGTTACAGGCTTTTTCTTACGACTATATGTTTTGTTTGTCGTATTCTTCCCTGCATTTCCGACTTCCTGTTTCTTGATGAATCGCTCTGCATCCTTGGCTTCGGCCACAAGTGTCATTTCATCTTCCGCACATTCTAGCCAGTCCCCATCAGTGATTTTTGCCAACTCATAGATGACATCTTCCCAAGACTCATCCTTGTAGCGCCAAATCTCTGTCCTGAATCCAACAACTTTATAAATGTCCTTGCCGGTGCTGGGAACCTTCACTAGATCGCCAAAGAAAAACTTGTAGTCAATATTGATTTGTTCGAAATCAAAATCTTTGCCATTAAATTCATCTAAATGCATTAATGAGGACTCAAGATAGAAGCCATCATTCCCATCAAGCTCATACACATATGAATGCTCAATTTCCTTCAATTGAGTGACTTCACCTACAATGCCATATAGCACCATTACGACAATGTCACCTACTTGGAATTTGGGTTTTTTCCGCTTACTCACGATCCCCACACCCTCAAAAGCAGAAAAGTTTTCTACATAATATGCAATTTCTACTTTCGAGGAACATGGCTAATGTCTTGGTTGTGAAAACATTAGGTGTTTCTAGTGCTTCGAATGACTGTATTAGTGGGAAATACTGCACAATAAAGAGATTTTTCAACTTCATAAAAATTAAGATTGCACCTGCTTTTTCAAACGCTTTTTCCCATCACGACAAAACAGAATTAGCTGACACGCATCACACTGAGGTTTTTGCGCCTTACAATGATATCGACCAAAAAAAATAAGTTTATGATGGGAATCAGACCACTGATCCTTGGGAATCTTCTTCATTAATGACTTTTCAACCTCAAGAACAGTTGCATCTGCTTGGCAAAATCCTAAACGTTTGCTCACTCTTTCAACATGGGTGTCTACAGCAATTGCTGGCTTACCAAATGCAACAGACAAGACGACATTAGCCGTTTTACGCCCGACACCAGGTAATTCCATCAATTCTTCCATGGTGTTTGGCACTACTCCATTATATTTTGTAGCGATCATTTCGGTAAGCTGTTTAATGAATTTCGCCTTATTATGGAACAAGCCGATTTTCTTGATTGCTTGCTCAATTTCCTCAAGTGGTGCTTCCAAATAATCATTCAAAGATGGGTACTTTGCAAACAGGCTTGGTGTGACTTTATTAACAAGTACATCAGTACATTGAGCTGATAAAACAACGGCAATTACTAGCTCCAAATTATTGCTATGATTCAATTCACACTTTGCATTTGGAAACATTTCACCCATGATTTCAAGAGTTTCAACAACCTGTTTTTTTGTTAACATAACTACTCCTTCACCCAATTGTAAAGAGGCAAATGCTTTGGCTCTGTTTCAGTTTGTAACGAATGTTGAGATTTCTTATTGGCATGGAATTTTTCACTATACAAACGAGCTTGTTCGACAGTTTTGATACCATTTTTCGCCCAGTCCATAAGAATCCGATCGATGTAGCGAAAGCTAAAAACCGATGCAATGACTGATTCTTTCAATGCAGTCTTGATTAGAGCTGGATCATACTGGTCAGTATCTATCCATTGCACCAGCAAATCACATTCCAATGGCGTCAATGCCCGCCCATATTCTTGCTCAAACAATGGATACAAATTATCTTCAGCACTTTGCTCCCGCTTTTGGTTTTGAATTTGCTTGGAAAAGCTTTGTGCGATTTTGTCATACAAAGGGGTTATTACTAATTGCTCGTTACTCATTCCCTCAGAGGTTTCATGGATTTCGATGGTCACAAAACCAAGCTGAATCAACTCAAACAATGTATCTTTACAGATATTTTCATCAATAGACATTCTTTCAGCAATTTTTGAAGGTGCCGGAAAATCATTTCCACTGTTTTTTAAATGGATCAACTGTAATAAAACCAAAAAACTTCTATCGTTCAGCCCCATTTTGGTGTAATTCTCTAAAAAATAACTAGGCAAAACAATTTGCGGCTGTTGTATAAAAGCAGATAATTTCTTCATAAAATAACACCTCTCCAATATTATAGCATGTGAACGTAGAATTAAATTTGATGAAAAGGGTTCTTTTTAATAATGTTTAAAAAAAGAATAACCTGCTGCACAGAAGTTATTCACTTCGATGACAACAGGTTTAATAGAAAATTAAATGCTTATGGATACAAGCGATACAGCATTCGTGGGAATGGAATTGACTCGCGAATATGCTCTAAGCCACAAATCCATGCTACGGTGCGTTCAAATCCTAGTCCAAAACCTGAATGAGGAACGGTACCATATTTACGAAGCTCTAGGTACCACTCATATGCTTTTAAATCTAATCCATGCTCAAGAATACGCTGTTTTAACAAATCATAATCTGATATCCGTTCAGAGCCACCAATGATCTCACCATAACCCTCTGGTGCGATCAAATCGGATGCCAAGACAACATCCTCTTCTTTTCCTTCAGGCTTCATATAGAATGCTTTAATATTGGTGGGGTAATGTGTAATGAAAACCGGTTTATCATAATAATTCGCAATTGCAGTTTCATGCGGGGCGCCAAAGTCAATACCCCACTCTACTTCAGGAAAACCAAGTTCAGTTTGCAATAATTTAATAGCATCGGTATAGCGAATTCTCGGGAAAGGTCCAGTTATGTTTTCCAATTTGGAAACATCGCGCCCAAGCGTCTTCAGCTCCATTTGACAGTTCTTCAGCACCGATTTTGCAAGATGCTCTACATATTGCTCCTGAACCACTAAATTTTCTTCAAAATCGCAGAAGGCCATTTCCGGTTCCATCATCCAGAATTCAATCAGATGACGTCTCGTTTTCGATTTCTCCGCTCTAAAAGTCGGGCCAAATGAAAATACTTTTCCGTGCGCAATAGCAGCAGCTTCAGCGTACAATTGACCGCTTTGTGACAAGTAAGCATCCTCATCAAAATATTTTGTGTGAAATAGCTCTGAAGTGCCTTCGGCAGAGCTACCAGTTAGAATCGGAGGATCAATCTTTTTAAAGCCTTTGTCATTATAAAACTCAAATGTAGCACGAATCATTTCATTACGAACTGTCATAATGGCATGCTGTTTCTTAGAGCGCAACCAGAGATGACGATTATCCATCAAGAAATCTACACCATGTTCCTTAGGTGTGATTGGATAGTTTTCAGCAATTTGAATGACTTCTATATTTGATACATTCATTTCAAAACCAAAGTCCGAACGACTATCTTCTTGAATCTTGCCAGTCACATATATTGAAGATTCTTGAGTCAACTTCTTTGCAGTTTCAAACACCTCTGCTGCGACCTCGTCTTTTAACACGACTCCTTGCATAAATCCAGTACCATCTCGTAATTGGAGAAAAGAAATCTTACCTGAAGAACGATAATTGGCGATCCATGCCCCAATAGTTACTTCTTGTCCAAGATGCTTTTCTACTTCCTTAATTGTGCATTTCAAACCAATTCATCTCCTTCAACAACTCAATAAAATTTACAATTCATCGAAGTTAACGAATAAACCAATAAAGATTCTTCGTCAGGCTTCAAGACATCATGTAAACCATTATACAACTTCTAAAAAAAAAATAAAGAATAATATTTGCTTGACAAAAAAACTTTAGCCACTTAATATGACTTTGAAAAGAGGAATGATATTATGAAATTCGCTTTTAAAGAGGTTTATTTATTCCTGATAATATTCATTGTTTTCTTACTCACATTTATCTTTTTCTCAAAGATTTTTGAATACACCCAAGTGAATTTTTAAGGTTTATAACAGTGAACGACTGCTAATCCTAATTTTCGTTAGCAGTTTTTTCGTGTTTCTCTAATAATGTCTTACTTATCTATTCAAAAAGCTGTCAAAGAAATATTCTTGACAGCTTGGTAATAAATATTCAACGATTACTATACTTTTGCTGTCAGTTTCTGCTCAACAAATTGTTTCATTCTTCGAAATCCTTCAATTAAATTCTCTTGTGAAGTTGCATAGGATAAACGAATATGATCAGGTACACCAAAGCCCTTACCAGGAACAACTGCTACATGCGCTTCCTCTAGAAGTGCTTCCGCAAATTGATCGACATTTTGATAACCACATAATTTTGCTGTTTCCAAAGCATTTGCCAGTAAATAAAAGGCACCTTGAGATTTGACACAGGTTAATTTCGGGATTTCTAAAAGCATCTGATAAGCGGCCTCAAGGCGTTTTTCAAATGCATCCCTCATCAATTGTACAGATTCTTGAGGTCCATTATAAGCCTCTATTGCCCCATATTGCGATGGTGTTGTTGGGTTAGAGGTGCTCTGACTTGCTAGGTTTTCCAAAGCTTTAATAAGTATCTGATTCCCAGCAATATACCCAAGACGCCAGCCCGTCATAGCATGTGACTTTGAAAAGCCATTAACAACAAGTGTTTGCTGTTTAAGGGCAGGTGATAATTGAGCAATCGAACAAAATTCATTATCGTCATATATTAATTTTTCATAGATTTCATCAGAAATAATAAGTAATCCATGTTGCAAACAGACCTCTCCAATTGCAGATAATTCATCCTTTTGATAAATCATTCCGCTCGGATTATTTGGCGAGTTAAGAATTATCGCTTTTGTTTGAGGTGTGATAGCTTTAGCTACTTGGTCAGCTGTAATTTTGAATGAACTTTCCTCAGAGGCTTCAATAATAATAGGTGTGCCACCAGCAAGTTTCACTTGTTCAGGGTAACTCACCCAATATGGTGCAGGGATAATTACTTCATCCCCTTCATCAAGCAAGGCTTGAAAAATCAAATAGAGCACATGCTTTGCGCCTAGTCCAACCATTACTTCTTCTTGAGTATATGTTAAGTCCTGATCTCGTTTAAGTTTATCGATAATTGCATCCTTTAATTCAGGTACGCCACCAGAAGCTGTATACTTTGTGAAGCCAGCTTTCATTGCCTTATAGGAGGCCTCGATGATGTTTTCAGGTGTGTTGAAATCTGGCTCACCTACACCAAAGTCGATCACGTCAATGCCTTGACTTCGTAATTTTCTTGCTTTTGCTGTAATTGCTAATGTTGCAGATGGCGTCAGTGTTTCTATTCTTTTCGCTAATTTCATTAAACAAATCTCCCGTCAAATATTGTCGAAATTCTTAATCCATTCACCTGAAACAAAGTCTATATAGGAATAACAAAGTTGATCTTTCTCATTCAGGTAGGTGATTTCCCATAGAGGTTTTTCTTTCTCCATGCCAAGCATTGCATGTTGAATTGTCTTTATGGTTTTGGTTTTTGACACCTCGGCTATTGCTTGATTGCTGGAAATCCCCTTTGATAATGGATATGTATGCACGGTTCCATCTTTTTGTGAAATCCAAACGCCAATTTCCTCACCACTTTGATCTGTTCCAGTTATCACATGCCAGGATTCGCTTCCATTAAACATGTAGAACTTATCGAATTTCGTTAAACCAGCTTCTTTTGTCCCAATTTTCTCTGCTTGCGCATAGGCCTCTCTACGGGTTTCGTCGGCTGCGTGATAAATATATAAGTAGACACCCAACCCTATCATAAGCAGAATGATTGGAATAAAAAAATATCGTTTCTTCAAAGTGATTTCCCTCCATTACGATAACTCACAAATCGATTATATCAATAACCGATTATTTGAACAGCAATTTTTTTTACTCTCCAAATCAACGGTGGACAAGTCTATTGAAACTGGTGCAAACACCTGTTTCAATAGTAGGGCTTACATCGTTGCCTCTGGCTCAGTACCAATCAGTTTCGCAATCGAGTTATCATCATTCAAAACGGCTACCTTTGGTATATGGATAAGTGCTTTATCCGCTTCCATTAACGCATATGTAATGATAATGACCTTATCACCAGGTTGAACTAGTCGGGCAGCTGAACCGTTTAAACAGATCACCTTTGAACCTCTTTTGCCAGGAATAATATAGGTTTCTAATCTTGCACCATTGTTGTTATTGACAACTTGAACTTTTTCATTCGCAATCATTCCTACAGTATCCATCAAATCTTCATCAATTGTGATGCTACCCATATAATTGAGATTTGCTTCAGTAACAGTAGCGCGGTGCAACTTAGCAGTCATCATATTTCTAAACATTCCTGATCCCCTTTTCATTTGTATTCTTAAGAACATGTAAAACAATTCGGTCAAAATTTAGCATGAGCAATAAACATCATTTGGACTTTGCAAGGATTTGTTTGAAATTTTTATGATGTTACTTCAAAAAACAAATTATCTATTAGGCGCACTTTACCATATTGAACTGCAATTGAGATAAGTAGCTCCTTATCTTCTTTGGTTACAATTTTGAGCTCTGGAAAGGAGTAAACTTCCAAATAATCAAGTGTACCTAGAAAGCAGTT
>JAVBKB010000193.1:0-3530 GCA_031554275.1 Caryophanales bacterium
ACCATGAAGGAGCATGTTCCAAAGCCGAGGTTAAGTCTTTGGCTGAAATGATGTTGACTGGTATATCCATCTCAAATTCAAGCATTATCAGCGATTCACAATCATTTTTGATTTCTTCTTCATCTGTCATTTCGCTATCAAAAAAGATATTTCCACTATTGATGTAAGTATATACGTTTGAAAATCCATTTTCCTCAAAAGCAGTTTTCAACTTAGCCATTGATATTTTATTTTTGCCCCCTACATTGACACCACGCAATAATGCAATGTACTGTTTCAACAAATTCACCACCAAAATATGGTCTGTTTTTATAAAATCACAACATTCGTTAAATCTTTGTTATTGTTACTGCAAAGTATGTTTGAGGAAGAAGTCAGTCGTTTATCGCTTCGATACCTGATTGTTTTATCTTATCGATCTTTTCTCGCCAGACACTCAGTTCTTCTGGGGTGTGCCCAACCCAATCCGAAACTTCGCCAATGATACGGAGTGGTTCCCGCGACCGGTATGACTTCGTGATATTACCAGGGAATTTTTTGTCGGTCAGATTAGGATCGTCCTCAATATCGCCCGTAGGCTCTACGATATAGACTCTACCTCTTCCTTCTCCCACTGCGAGTTCCGCTGCTAATGCTACTCCGTCAAGCTTTGAGGTGAAATAGATGTAGTTTGATTTTTCTCCTGTGCCATAGTTGGACTTGTAACCTGGTGACAGCATATCTCCGATTGATAAATCCGCCTTTGTACCATGATAAAATGGTCCTTTATCGTCAATTTTTCTTGCCACTCTTATTTGCAAACTTATCATAACGTCTAGCGCTGCCTGATGCAGATTCGGGTTGTGGCTGGCGGTACATTCCGCATCAACAACAATTGGTGTTTCTGGCTGCGCTGTTTTTGCGAGAACTGCGTTCGTGATAACACATATATTTGACACGAGCCCCACGATTTCAATTCGCTCAAAAGGCGTCTCTTTCAAGTATTCATACAACTCATCAGAACCAAATGCTCGCTTGTAAAAGCACTTGTCCCCGTCTAGTATCTGTTTCGCGGTCTCACCATAAAGATTGTGACCTACAGTTTCCTTAATGCAATGCGGTACTGCTAAATTCTTTCCTTCTTGTGTTTTCAGGTAATTTGAGTCATGGGTGTCAAACGTGAATACGATGACATCCCCATTGGCACGGTACTTTTGAATTTTTTCCACAATTAATGAATCAAGTAACTCTGCACCCGGAAATCCGAGTGAACCTGACACAAAATCATTCTGATAATCAACTACAATTAAACATCTTTGCATGCTTATACCCCTCTCGGCCAACTTGTTATCGAAAATCTTGATATGATATTCTTGGTTATTCGACTAATCTGTATGTAAGTATCGTGGGAATATGAATAGTAAATATATGCAACCTCAAAATTTTTTTCTTACTCCATCTTTTCAGACAACACCTTCGAAAACTCATCGTAGTCACTTTTACTAAAGCAAACCAATGACACTTCTTCAATTTCTGAATGTTCTTGCAAGAAATCTGTAATTGTTGCTATCGCAATTTTGCAAGCATCCAGAAATGGAAAGCGATAAATACCTGTACTAATGCATGGGAAGGCAATAGTTCTTGCTTGGTACTGTACAGCCAACTCTAATGACTTCAAATAGCAACTCGCGAGAAGTTCGCCTTCACCATGATTTCCACCACGATAGTATGGTCCCACAGTATGAATAATCCATTTGCAAGGAAGATTAAAGCCTCGAGTGATTTTCGCTTGACCAATCTTACACCCACTCAGTTGCCTACACGCAATTGCTAACTCTTTACCAGCTGCACGATGAATAGCTCCGTCAACACCTCCGCCTCCCAAAAGGGAAGTATTCGCTGCATTTACAATTGCATCAACAGATAGTTTCGTGATGTCTCCATGGACAATTACAACTTCTCCTGACATGTTAATTTCCCCCCCGTCAAACTAGTTAAATTAATCGAAATTATAAAAATAATTCAAGAAAATAATACAGATCATCCTTTTTCATCATCCTTTTATCATTAACCATACAATCAAATTCGCTTTTTATCTTACTGTAATCACGGTTCTTAAGTATATTTATTTTATTTTTCATTAATGTAGTAAGCTAATTTCCATGGATCAATAGCACACCATTGTTCATTAAATCCAAAATCCCAATCAATTTTAATATCCATGTTTGAAAAACGACATCCTCCCATGAAAAGTGTAGCAATGTGAAACTCCATTGAAATCAAATTTCTTACTTGGATGTAATCGCCGATAATCTATAAAATCCTTCTTTGATGTCAATTTAAGTGCTTTAAGCAAAATCAAACCCACTTTGTTTACAGCATTTACATAATCAATAGCTACGGCCTCTAGCTCTTTGTTCATAAGTTTGACCTTTCTCCCTTAAATACACAGAGTAAATTTTCATGAACTGCTTTTTAGATTCAACATCCCTCCGTTAATCTTAATAATTTTGAAAACAGTTCTTTTCTTTGTTGTTGAGAAAAGTTGAAACTTTGAGCTTTAGAGATTGCGGGATTCACTTGAACACTTTTACCTTTTTTCTCAAGCGCCTCAGTTACTGGTTTCCAACTTTTCTCAGGATCAAAGATTTCAGCACATACAATTTTTTCAACCCTATCTACAAGTCTTTCATATGTGAAATTAGGAAAAATTAGTTTTCCCTCCGTAAGTTCTAGTTGAACCTCAAATTGATCTTTTAGCCAAATCACTTCATACTCTTTCCAAACGGACTGAATATTTTCAAATCGATAAACTTCCATCGCATCCCAAAAATACAATTTTTTCCGGTGCAGTTACATTTCCTATCACCCAACCAAAAACAATCAAAATATTGTTCAACATAATAATTGACATTCAGAAATAAGTGTGAATACTCTTAGCAACACACAGAGTGGCATTCATTGGCTCTAGGTGCAGGAGGGTTTTGAGTCTGTCAATGCGCTTAGTTTGGTGCGTACTGATTCTGACCTTTTATTTGCTATGCCTTGAAAATGGGCAACCTAGTGCCACAGTAAATAGTTCGAATTGACTACTTACTGCGGGCTTTTGATGCGCCTTACACTTTGACTTTTTTACAGGTTTTGTATGATTCTTTCAACCTGCGTAAGTTTCAAAATTGTATTTCTATAACTCACAGTTTGATTTTGTAAGATACGAAAAAAGAATCTGTTTATGACAACAAAGTTTGAATACGTGCTAATAAGTCTATTTTTTCTTCAGCTAAAAACTGATCATCAATATCAATTACATTAAAATTTTGTAATTCAAATTTAACGTAGTCAGGTAATTCCAAACCTTCATTGATCAAATTTTCAGCCAAAGTAACGCAGACAGTGATTTTCTCACCAAGTGTATTTTTACAATCAGGCTCAAAGTGCTTCAAAAC
Source organism: Caryophanales bacterium (assembly GCA_031554275.1). GTDB lineage: Bacteria > Bacillota > Bacilli > JARBTR01 > JARBTR01 > JAVBKB01. The sequence continues at coordinate 3,426 of JAVBKB010000193.1, forward strand.
TTCGTTGGCAACGAACTCAGAGCTTTCTCTCGAAAAAATTTCTTTTGCAAAATATTCATTCACTTGATTTGTCATTGCTTTGTAATACCATCTTGTTTTTGAACA
>JAVBKB010000079.1:0-8876 GCA_031554275.1 Caryophanales bacterium
TGAATTCATTCATATTGTATATTTTTCTAACAATCGATAGGAACTTGCAAAGCAATTGCAGTGTAGCTACTATGTAAATACCCGCTGATATAGTTCATGATAAGTAAGGCGATTTTGGTCGAAAAAGAGGTGCAGTGTTGGGTTATGTAGATCTTCGATTCCAAGTATATATTCTATTGGATTGCTCAAGCTCTATGGCAGGGGAACCAATTGAGGCAGTGAAACTATGTCTTAAATCGCTCGTTGCAGAGCTTAAAGGTGATCCGCAGGCCTTAGAAACAGTCTGGTTGTCGGTCATCACATTTGATAGTCTTGCTAGACAAATTATTCCATTGACTGATTTGCGTGTTGTTGAGATGCCAAAAAGATTCTATGCTAACGGTGTTACTTCTTTAGGCGCGGCCCTTCGAATGCTTTCATCAGTAATGAAAACAGAGGTGCAACAAGCGACGATGTCGCAAAAGGGTGACTGGAAGCCTCTTGTTTTCCTATTTACAGATGGTGAGCCGACAGATGACTGGAAAGAAGTTGCGCAGTCATTGAAAAATGATAATAAGGTTGATGTCATTGCCTGTGCTGCTGGTGCTAGCGCTCATACATCTCAGCTTCAGATGTTGACTGATAAGGTTTTGATCTTAAATTCAGTTTCAGCGAGAGATTTGATGCAGTACTTTTCTTGGGTATCAGTTTCAATCCAAAGTACAGTAGACAGTTATAAGTCGAGATAGAATGGATGTTAGGTTTTCTGAACAAATCTTTTGTAATCTAAAAACGGAATTATGCTAAATAGAATTAGGATTAAAAGGTGTGAGAGTCACATGAAAACAGAAATCGCAGTTCTAGCAAACGGCACAAGAAAACCTTATGTCAAAGTTGATAATCCACCTCATGGCGGTATTAAACACACCTACTTCGCTCCGGATAAATCCTATGTCATTCAGTTTTTTAATGATAAGTATGCGGGTTTGAACCCAGATTTGCGAACCCGGTTGGAGGCGATTATTGGGCGCTATAATCCAACTATAACGGAAGAAGATGGTGGAGCAAAAGGCAATAACTTTGCGTCCGCTGGTTATTTTGCTGGTCAGTTTTGCTGGCCTATTGCTATTGTCACTCAGCCAGAATTAGGAATTATGTGCCCGACCTATCCTGATCATTTCTTTTTCCAAAGTAATACTTCGACTTCTAGTGAAGTGAATTTAATTGGTAAGGATAAAAGGAGTAGTTGGTTCACAACACGTAATCGTGAAATTATTCATAAAGCGGAGCTGGGGAATTTTCGCTTGATGTTGCAAATCTCTATTCTACTTGTTCGGACTGTTCGAAGAATGCACCAGGCAGGATTGGCACATGCAGATTTATCTTGCAATAATGTACTGATTGACCCGGTGCGAGGCGATTGTGTTGTAATCGACATTGATTCACTTGTTGTTCCGGGTCTGTTTCCACCTGAGGTATTGGGGACTCCAGGATATATTGCACCAGAGGTCTTAGCGACAGCAGGGTTCCCATCAGGTGATCCGCGACGGTTAGCACCCAGCGTGTTGACGGATTTGCATTCACTTGCCGTGCTGCTTTATGAGTACCTACTGCTTAGGCACCCATTAAAAGGTCCAAAGGTCCATTCAACAGAGTCGCAGGGTTTGGACCAGTTTCTTGCCTTTGGACCACATGCCACCTTTGTTGAGCACCCTGAGGATCATTCCAATCGACCTGATCATTTGCGCGCAACTATAGCAGATTTAGGACCATCACTTGAAAAACTATTTGCAAAATCTTTCGTGGATGGCTTGCACGCACGTGATGAGCGTCCAACTGCACTGGAATGGGAGCGTGGTTTGGCACAAACTTGGGATTTGCTGTACCCATGTAGCAACCAGAAATGTGAGCAAGGTTGGTTTGTTCTACATGACTTGCAAAAGCCGATTTGCCCATTTTGTCAAACAAGGATTTCTGAGAAAGAGGTTCTACAGTTCACACTCTATTCTGAAATTCGTGGACGTAATGGTCAGTGGAAAGTGTCAAGTCAGTTGATCGTTCCAAATATGGGGACATTATCGAAGTGGCATGTGTATGACAATGTTTTCTTTGATGAGAAGGCAGACACTAGCGTTGAAGCAACTGTGCTAAATAGCGGCAATCAATGGTTACTTGTTAATGAAAACATAAATGGAATGGTATCACCGTATGGAAAAAAAGTACCGATTGGGCAGGCGATTCAGTTGGAGGATGGCATGGTTTTGAGACTGACAAAAGCACCACATGGACGGCTTCTGAAAGTCGCAATTAAACCGATGGTATAATTCTTTTTCTGAAATGAAATTGTAGAAAAGTTAAATGCGCTAAATTATTGGTCATATGTCTTAATCCTAATTCTCGTAAGAAATATTCGTATGATAAGTGAGGGTAAACCATGAATGTACAGCAACGACTAGATAAGTGTGATTTCTTTGATTTAATAGAGTTGCCAATCGGCGAATTTGAAGGACCGTTTGTCGTGCGAAAGCCTTGCACGATCGTAGGTTCAACAACAACACTTTGGGCAAAAAAAGGACCAGTTTTAACAATTGAGTCCAATGACGTGAAGTTAATGAATTTGCAAATTGAGGTGACAGAGTCATCAGATAAGGCTTCCGAATCACTGGCAGTTGCTTCAAAGGGTGAGAATCATAAATTTGAAGAGGTGGAAATTGTCGGCGGCGTTCAAGGGGTGGCTGATGAGGAAAAGGAGTGGCACTTGCCGAGAGTGATTGCCCTTGGTGAAATTCCAGCGCAAATTGAGGCGACCTACCAACTTGAGTTGACTGTTTCCAATCTGACGAAACTGTACTCACTTGTAAAGGATATTGAAGTCTTTCCACAAGAGTTACATCCTGGACGAAATATTGTTACAATTAAGACAGCGCTACTACGTGAAAATAGTTTCATCTACGGCGACCTGCTGCTTGTTTCAACCTTTCTTAGAAGAATGTATATTTCGGGAAATGTTGTAAATAAAGCAAACGGCTATCTAGCAAATGAGCGGATTTTCCCGCAGCAGGCGGCAACCGCTACAAATAGTGCGGCAATCGCACAGCCGAATTCTGCGCCACCGATGGTACCAAGAGATAATGTTACCCTACTCAAAAAGGGTCAACGACAAAGCATCAATGGAGTTCTCAGTCACCAATTTCAAGTCTATCTGTCGTATGCAAGTTTGCAGCAACGGTTAGATGTTGATCCTTATGTTTTTTTACTAGATCAACATGGTAAGGCAGAACAGGATGATAAGCTGATTTTCTTTGGGAATACTCAGTCCAAATGTGGTGGTGTCCAGTATCGTGAATCTGCCAGAGAGAAATTGGTTGCGATTGATTTGGACAGAATCCCATCAGAAATTCATAAAGTGTCTATTTGTTATGCTGTATATGAGGATTCGTCAAACAGCAACTTCTCAATGATTGCCAGTCCTACAGTTAGAATTGTAGCTGACGAGGAGGATCGAGTGTGGTTTGCTCCTGAAGAATTGAAATTTGAAAAAACAGTGGTGTTTCTCGAATTCTACCGTCACCAGCAGGATTGGAAAGTGAATCCGATTGGTGCAGGTTATCACGAAGGTTTGAAACGCCTATGTGAGAGCTTTGGACTAGAAGTATTATAGCTTGAAAAATCAAGAATGGATAAGTGGCAGATGCTCTTGTAAAGGGGAATAAATATGAAACTTGGAAGCTATTCAACAGCAGATATTCAATTTCTTCTGACAAGACTTGATGATTTTGCTGATGAAACAACGACCTCAGAACGAGAGAAAAATATTCAGTCAGGGCAACATTATTTCGAAATGTTACCTATCGAAGAACCACCTTCTAGTCAATATATGACTCTATTTTACCGATCATTAGAGAAACATAAATATAAACTGGCAGTAGCGATTGCGGTATGCTGTGAGCGGATGGTCGAAAGAAGAGGTACTGACCTCGTTTTGGCTTCGCTCGTCCGCGGTGGGACACCGCTTGGGATTCTGATGAAAAGCTATCTTGCATTCCGTTATCAGCTAGACGTCCCACACTATGGGATTTCTATTCTTCGTGGTCGGGGAATTGATGAAGTGGCACTTAGTCATATTGTGAAGCAGCATTCCGATACTGCAATCATGTTTGTTGATGGTTGGACAGGAAAGGGTGCTATTAAACTCGAGTTAGACGAAGCGGTTAAACAGTATAATCTGGAGCATGGTACAGCTATTCGTTCAGACCTTGCTGTGGTTGCTGATCCTGGTTACTGTACAGACTTATTTGGTACTAGAGAGGATTTTCTCATTCCGAGCGCCTGCCTAAACGCTACCGTCTCAGGTCTTCTTAGTAGAACATTTTGGAATGATGAAATAATGGAAAAGCACCAATTCCACGGGGTTAAGTTCTATGAGAAATTTGCAGCAATTGATGTCTCAAACTTGTTTATAGACACAGTGTCAGCCATGTTCCCGTTGATCGAGAAGCAGGTGGATCAGACGTTGGAAAAGGGTGAGGACATAGCCGCCTCATGGCAGGGTCTTCAGGAAATCAAACGTATCCAAGCGGAATTCCAACTACCCTCTATCAACTTAGTCAAGCCTGGTGTTGGGGAAACCACAAGAATACTGCTACGGAGGATTCCGTGGAAAATACTTGTGAAAGATATCCACCATGAGGATTTACAGCATATTTTGCTGTTGGCGAAAGAAAAAAATGTGCCAGTCGAGACATATCCTTTAATGTCCTATCGATGCTGTGGACTCATTCAATCATTGGTGCAGTCATGATATTTGCGAGTGATTTGGACCGAACATTACTGTATTCAAGACGGTCGATGGGACCGATTTCTCCAGATATCTTGTTACAGTGTGTGGATAGGAAAAATGGTCAGGATGTAGTATTTATGACTTCTAAAGCCATTGACTTATTAGAAACTGTGAATCAGCATTGTACCTTTATTCCTGTCACGACAAGAACTGAGCAGGAATTCAAAAGAATTTTCCTATTTGACAGAATTGAGACAAAATTTGCGATTACCAATAACGGTGGTAAAATATTTGCAGACGGTCATTTAGTAACCGAATGGTCACAAATTCTTACTGATAGGCTACAACATGACGGGCTTGCAAAGGAAGAGGTTCAGCACCATTTCGCTTCAATTATGCACCCGGATTGGGTGGGGAGATCGTTTGATACAGGTGAGTTTTTGATGTATCACATTCTTCCGAGCCATCTCCCAGAAGTTGAAGTAGCACTTTTTTCAGATTTCCTGCAGAAGAATGGATGGGTGATGTCCGTTCAAGATAGAAAGCTATACTTAGTGCCAGCGTGCCTTAGCAAGCAGACAGCATTGTCATATGTTGAGCAATTAATTGATGATGAGGTTATCTGTGCAGCAGGTGATAGCAACTTGGACTTGCCAATGCTCGAGCATGCGCGACAGGCACTGTTACCAGCACATGCTACTATTAAAGTAGATTTACCACAGATGTTTGTCACGCAGTCAAAGGGGATACGGGCAGCAGAGGAAATTCTGACACAAGTACTGACAATGGTGAGTGCAACAGTGGTGTAAACATCTTGCCGCCAATGGGTCGGTTGATGATTGTTTGCATTCAGTTTACATTCCGGTCAGATGTTATTCGATAGAATTGAATAGAAATACTAACCGGCGAAAGAACATATGAGTGAAATTTTAACAAAATGGCGGTAGGCGAGTCAAAGAACATAAGTGAAAATTTTATCAAAATGATAGTGAGCGAATGAGATGATTCGGAAAATTGTTCCAAGATCGATACAACTGAACATTGATAACTGGCAGTTGGAGTTAAATAAACCAATTAACAAACGAGCAGGCTATACCGAGACAGATGAGCAATTTGTCTATGGTCAAGTCTGTGCTGTTGTTGTGGGTACAACGCTTTCTTCAGATGAATATGTGGAAATGTTGTTTTCACTAACGGAGCTTTCGAACGTCCATATTTTGATGGATGATTTGGATAAGACGAATGATCCACTACGATTTCAAGCTTTACAGCGTATTATCAACTATGTTGCTGAGAAAAAGGAATTTTCAGTTAATCGCTGTTTAGCGTTTATTGATGGTGAGAATTTAATTCCATTCAGTGAGAATGCAGAAATTCATAGACACTTGCTGCAGGCTTACAAAACTTTACTGGAGACATTTGTTGAAAATCATATAACAGGTTTAGCGGATCATGATTTTCGCAGAGTATTTATTGATACGATTAAATGGATTTGGCATTATTTAGTGCAATGGTTGGACGATAAAAACTTTTTCAATGATGTACCAAAGTTGATTTGGTATGGCAATATGAGCAAGAGTGAGAGTTATTTTCTCTACTATCTAATGTTGATCGGCTGTGATGTGGTGATTCTGCATCCAAGTCTCAAAGGGACAGAGGCTAGCGATCAAGTGCCTGCAAGATCTGAAGCAGTGGATTGGTTTGAAGCTGGAGAATTCCATGTGTCCAATTTGCAAGTGCTTAAATACCCAATTAGTTCTCCGCTCATACCGTTTCCGAAAGAGGCACCAGTAAGGCGTTCAACTGTTGCTTATCGTGCGGCGCAGGAAATGTCAGTGTTACTACATTCAGAGGATTCGCTACTTTACAAACCGTGGCAGTTCCGCAATTACGTTCCACAGCCTGTCACATTGAAGACCACCTATGATGAAGCATTTCTCATTACAAAGGAAAAAGCACTTGTGCGACCAGGGTTTGACGTGAAGGGGAACGTGGTGCAAGTACCGAACCTTTTTATAAAAATAATGGGCGAAAATAGTGATCGCAAGCAGCAGGTACAGAATGATAAGGTACTGTCTGAGGCAAGTATTGTTCATGAAATAACGCGCTTTCCGTTTACAAAGGAAGATACAAGTAAGAACAATATGAAGATTCACTATGAACAGCTCTTGGATAGGAAAAGACAGATCGAACCCGAAAAGCTGATGCAAAGCAGTTTGTGGAAACATCAATTACTGCCATCAGGCTTACAACTGGCACTGGCTTCCGCCGTCTCTAGACTTTGTTTCAAACCTAAATTGAAAATGCAGCTAAATGAATCACTAGATGATGTGAGACTCTTCCTGTTTAAACAGGTTGCTGAAATTCCGAAAATCCCGTTTATTACAATGATGCAGCAGTTTGATTATTCACAAGGTGTCCCAAAGCTAGTTTTGCGCACGAAGATAGACACTGAAATATTGTCTAGGACTGATGCCGCAATTCTGTTATTATTAAATGAAATGGGATTTGATTTATTCATCTTTAATCAATTTGGACAAAACGATATCGAAATCTATATTAATGAACAGTATTTTGACACACATTGGATGGAGAACATTGTTTCACCAGAGAATCCAGAGGAAACACCCGCAATTAAAAAATTCTTTTCAAAATTCTTGAGGAGTGACTAGAAAATGGATACAACATTAACACCTGCTACAATTGATCAACAAGAGGCAGTACTAAACAGTGGGAACCTAGAAATACAATTACGAAAAGATCCAAAAGTGATTGAATTATCACAGAAAATAGATGTAAAGAATCAACTTTCTTTATTGGAGTATGGAAAAGAGCCAGCAACAGAAATCTCGAATTTCTCTGGTAGAATTCTTAATTCTATTAAATCCAATAGCGTTGAAGAATCAAGTGTGCTCATTCAGCAACTCAACAAAATCATGGACAAATTTGATAGCAATGATTTTGCTGAAAAGCCAGGGCTTCTTGCCAAATTGTTTGGTAAGGGTGGGAACATAGTTGAAAAGTTGTTCCAGAAGTACAACACGATGGGGTCAGAGATAGATAAGATCTACGCTGAAATCATGAAGTACGAATCACAAATGAAGTCTTCAACAAGTACATTAGAGCAGATGTATGACCAGAATTTTCAATTTTATTCAGAGTTACAGAAATATATCATTGCTGGTCAAATGAAAGCAGAGCAACTGAAAACAGAGGTTCTACCAGATTTGGAAAAGCGTGCCGCTGCTGGTGACCAGATTGCTGCCATGGATCTTGCAAGTCTACGCAATGGCATAGAACTGATTGAGCAACGTTGCTATGATTTAGAAATGGCAAAGCAGGTATCATTTCAGACTGCACCACAGATTAGAATGCTTCAAAAGGGTAACACCAATCTCATTGCCAAAATCAATTCTGCATTTGTAACTACGATACCGATTTTTAAATCGGGTATCATTAATGCGATTTCTGCTAAACGTCAGAAATTGGTTGCTGACTCAATGAGTGAGCTTGATAAGAGAACCAATGAAATGCTTGTTAGAAATGCACAAACAATTTCAACTCAAGCGGTTGATATTGCGCGACTTTCTGGACAACCAAGTATCAAGGTTGAAACAATTGAGCAGACATGGAATGTGATCATGAAGGGTGTTCAGGATACAAAGAACATTGAGGAAGAGAATAAGCGCCTTCGTGAAGATGGAATTAAGAGATTGGAAGCATTGAAAGAGAATATTGATCAATTACGATTAGGGACTACGATAGCGAAGTAACAACATAACACACAAATGCGTACCTTTCGGCTTCTGCCAAACTGTAGACTTTGTGTGTTTGTTTTATGGAAAAAGAAATCCACCTGATTTTAGCTGAACCCAGATTAAGGAATTTGATTTTTGACCATTAATGAATGTGATTTTCCCAAGCTGAAAAAAATCCCGAACAATTCATGCCGTGTTTTGATCTGGGATTAGGATAACACCAGTGTGATTTCATCCCGGAAATCATGCCTCTCGCCAAGTAACTTAGGACTTTCAAGAACAATATATTGAAAAAAGCGAGACAATCTTAACGGGATGGAATGATAAAACACAGGTTTAAAAAATACTGAAATTTTAAA
>JAVBKB010000146.1:0-23035 GCA_031554275.1 Caryophanales bacterium
CCGCAACTCAATCGCAAATTAATGCAGCAATCACTGATTTGAAAGCAGCAATTGATGGTTTGACAAGTAAAACTGTTGATACCGTTAAGATACCGCAAACAAGTGATAGCGCTTCAATGGATTTCGTATTGATTTCATTAATCCTATCTTTAGGTGCTTTAGGTGTATCAAGAAAAGTAGTTAAGTAAACATTTACCTTTGATTTTGAATCAGAGGAGATGAATAAAAGTAACTGCCCGTATGGTCTTATTTAGTCCATGCGGGCAGTTTTTTGTCATTCTACGATTTCATTCTTGCGATTCTTGAATTGAGAATTGTGTTTGTTTGAATAATAGAACTTGTAATTGTGCTTTTTTGTCGGTAGAATATATATTTATCAAGAGATGACTTTGTGTACGATTATCGTATTGTAAATTACAGCAACCGCCTTACTACCTAGTTTCAAAAGGGGATTACATGACTAAACTACATATTTTAAAGGTACCGAATTCTATTTTGGAAAAACCTTGTGAGAAAGTACAAAGGTTTGATAATGAATTGCATAAATTATTAGACGACATGACTGCGACGATGCAGGATGCAAATGGGGCAGGGATTGCAGCGCCTCAGGTTGGGATCAGTCAGCAGATTTGTGTTGTTGAGGATGATGAATATCAAACGGGGATCTATGAACTGATAAACCCGATTATACTAGAAAACTCTGGGAGTAATTATGATGTCGAAGGCTGTCTCAGTATCCCAGATGTATATGGCTATGTAACTCGTGCAGAGATGATTAAAGTTAGCGCTCAAGATCGAAATGGAGAGGCTTTTGAATTAGTCGCAGAGGGCTATTTTGCCCGTGCTATTTTGCATGAAGTAGATCATTTGAATGGAATACTTTTTACAGAGAAAATCGAGAAGAGAATCTCACTTGAGGAGCTGCTAGATTTGCAAGTAAAGGAAACAAGAATTGTGTTTATGGGAACGCCTGATTTTTCAGTGTTGATTCTAGAAGAGTTGATTGCTAACGGGTTTGATATTGTTGCTGTAGTGACGCAACCAGATCGTCCGGTGGGACGTAAGCGGGTTTTGACTGCACCACCGGTTAAAGTTGCTGCGCTGAAGTACGGCATTCCTGTTATACAACCAGAGAAGATTCGAAATCCGGTGGAGTTAGAGAAGTTGTTTGCTTTTGAGCCTGAGCTGATTGTTACTGCTGCTTTCGGACAGATTTTGCCAAATGATTTATTGGATTACCCAGCGTATGGCTGCATTAATGTGCATGCATCATTGCTACCGGAGCTACGTGGTGGTGCACCAATCCATTCTGCTATCATGCAAGGAAAGCAGAATACCGGAGTAACCATTATGTATATGGCAGAGAAGCTTGATGCAGGGGATATTATTTCAGTTGTAGAGGTGCCAATTGATGAAAATGACCATACAGGTAGCCTTCATGAAAAGCTAAGTATTGCTGGGGCACAATTATTATTAGAAACCTTACCAAAAATAATTCAAGAAGAAATTGAGCCTATTCAGCAGGATGAGCTGAAGGCAACCTTTGCTAGAAACATTTCTCGAGAACAAGAATTAATTGATTGGACAAAGTCTGGTGAGAAAATATACAACCAAATTAGAGGACTTCACCCATGGCCAGTCGCCTATACCTTACATCACGGTGAGGTTATCAAAGTTTGGTGGGGAGAAAAGCACAAAACATCCGTTAAAGCCAAGCCGGGAGAGATCATCGGTATTGAAGCGGATGGAATTGTTGTGCATACTGGTAACGAAGTAGCGATTAAGATTACAGATTTGCAATTAGCAGGGAAAAAGCGAGTCGATGCTGCTGTATTATTGCGCAGTGGACATCCGTTTGTAGTTGGAGAGATCCTTGGAACTCTATAGAAAAAAGTGGTGAAATATGAGTGGAAATGTTCGGACAATTGCGCTTGATTTACTTATAGATATTGAAAAGAATAAATCCTATAGCAACCTTGCGCTCAATAAGGTGATGACTGAAAATAATCTGATCTCGCAGGACGCTGGATTATTGACGGAAATTGTATATGGCACAATTCAGCGAAAACTAACGCTCGATTACTATTTACAGCCGTTTGTTCAAAAAAAGATCGACCTTTGGGTACGAATTCTATTAAGAATGTCTGTGTACCAAATGGTTTATCTTGATAAAGTACCTGATCACGCGATTATCCATGAGGCAGTGGAAATTGCTAAGGAAAAAGGCCATGCTGGAATCGCCTCGTTTGTGAATGGGGTATTGCGTAATCTACAGCGTAAAGGTGTTTTGAGTGTCACTGATATAAAGGATCCAATTGAACAGCTTTCAATTGCAACTAGTCATCCTAAATGGCTTGTTAAACTGTGGACTGATCAAATCGGCTTGGAAAACACCAAACAAATATGTCAGCTAAATTTGCAACCACCAGTTCAAACCGCTCGTGTTAATTTGGCAAAGTCTACTCGTGAGCGAGTTGTAACTTTACTTGAGGATGAAGGCTACACAGTTCAATTAAGTGATATTTTTCCTCAATCGATTCAGAATAAGCGAGGAAATTTAGCTTTTTCAATGGCATATCAACAGGGGCTTATCACGATTCAAGATGAGAGTTCCATGCTAGTTGCAGATGTTGTGAGCCCTCAACCAAACGAAGTGATTCTTGATGCGTGTGCTGCGCCTGGAGGGAAAACCTCGCATTTGTTGGAAAAGCTGAATGGCACAGGAAAAGTAGTAGCATTAGATATTCATAAACACAAAATCAAGCTGATTCATGCGACTGCAACACGGTTAGGATTGTCTGCACTTGAAACTAGGCAGTTAGATGCTAGGCTAGCACAAGAAAACTACCCTGCTTCATCATTTGATAGAATATTGGTGGATGCACCCTGCTCGGGTCTAGGCGTTTTACGCAGAAAACCAGAGGCAAAGTATGAAAAAACCACTGAGGACATTGCCAGACTTAGTGCGATTCAATTAAATCTATTGCAACAGGTTTCTACGCTTTTGAAGCCTGGGGGGACGCTAGTGTATAGTACATGCACGATAAATCAGTCTGAAAACGAACAGGTTGTTAAAGCGTTTTTACAAGAAAATGCTGCTTTCGAAAAGGATTTTTCAATCAAAGATGGATTGCCAGAAAAGATTTCTCCATTTGTGAAAGAGAATTACGTTCAAATATTTCCTCACTACTTTGGGTCAGATGGATTTTTTATTGCTTCATTTAAAAAACGAGAATTAGTTTAAAAAAGTTTTATAAGCATTTTTAAAAGGAGCCGACATGAAAACAACTAAATCAGAATACAAATCTTCTATCTACTCATTGCAATTGGAGCAATTACAGGATTGGTTAAGAATTGATGGTGAGAAACCGTTTCGAGCCGCACAAATCTATGAGTGGCTCTATCAAAAGCGTGTCTCCTCCTTTGAAGAGATGACCAATTTATCTAAGGATCTACGTGATCATTTGGCTGCGAATTTCTCAATAACAACCTTGAAAACCTTGGTTGAGCAGAAATCAGTGGATGGCACTGTGAAATTTCTCTTTGAATTGCACGATGGGAATGCGATTGAAACAGTTTTAATGGAACATGAATATGGTTATTCTGTATGTGTAACCACCCAGGTAGGCTGCAGAATTGGATGTACATTCTGTGCGTCTTCGATAGGTGGACTGGTACGTGATCTTGAAGCAGGTGAGATTGTTGCGCAGGTAGTGAAGGTACAGCAGATGCTGGATCAAACTGAAGAACGGGTTAGCTCAATTGTCGTAATGGGGATTGGTGAACCATTTGATAACTACGAGCAAATGATTCAGTTTATCAGGATCATCAATCATGAGAAAAGTTTGAATATTGGCGCGCGTCATATAACGGTTTCTACGAGTGGCATCATTCCCAAAATTTACGAATTCACAAATGAAAAGTGGCAAGTGAATTTTGCGATTTCATTACATGCTACAACTGATGAATTACGTTCTGCATTAATGCCGATCAATCGCGCCTATCCGCTTGCCGAGTTGCTAAAAGCAGTAAAGTATTACACAGAGAAATCTGGACGTCGTGTTACTTTTGAATTTGGGTTAATCAATGGGGAAAATGATTCAATTGAAGAAGCCGAAAGACTTGCGAAGCTTCTTAAGCACTTGAAATGCCATGTGAATCTAATTCCGATTAACTATGTGCTGGAACGTGACAAGAAGCGAACTTCAAAAGAAAAGATTTTTCAATTCGAAAAAACCTTGAAAAAATACGGAATTAATGTCACGATAAGACGTGAGCAAGGACATGATATTGATGCTGCTTGCGGTCAATTAAGAGCAAAACGACTTGAAACTGAGAACATTTAGTTTTTATAGTGAAGTAAAGCAGGGTGGTGTGTTCATGAAGTACTTTTATCAAACGGATATTGGAAGTGTCCGCTCCAGTAATCAGGACAATGTAAATATTTTCACAAAGAAAGATATGTTTCTAGCCATCGTTGCAGATGGAATGGGTGGTCATAATGCTGGAGAAATTGCGAGCGAAATGACAGTGGCGAGTATTTCTCAGGCATGGGAAACATTGAAGAAGACAATGAAACCAACTGAAGCTGAGAGCTGGCTAATTAAGAAAATAGAAGAAACCAATGAGATTATTTATCAATATGCAACTGAAAATGTTGCGTGTGAAGGCATGGGCACTACTATTGTCGCAGCGATTTGCACGTCAGGATTTGCTTCCATTTGTCATATTGGTGATTCGCGTTGCTATATGTTAAGTAAAAATGGATTTCATCAGATTACGGAAGATCATTCTTACGTGAACTATTTGCTGAAAACGGGTGAGATTTCTAAAGAGGATGCTGAGAATCACCCTAGAAAAAACGTCTTAACAAAGGCATTAGGAACGAAAGAGAGTGTTAAACCAGATGTGAAGTCAGTTTCTTTTGAGGAAGGCGATAAGATTTTAATCTGCACGGATGGGTTGTATTCATTAGTTGAAAATGATCTGATAGAGTCTATGCTTCAAGCAGATGAGCCACTGAGTTACATTTCACAAAACCTTATTAACGCTGCCAAGGAAAATGGTGGTGATGATAACATTTCAGTTATCATTCTGCAACAATCTACATCAGATGGAGAGGAGGAAGCATCATGATTGGTAAAATCATAAATGAAAGATATAAAGTGCTAAGAATCATTGGCGGCGGCGGTATGTCAGTGGTTTATTTGGCAACTGACTTGATCTTAAATCGTGAAGTTGCGGTTAAGGTGCTTCGATCAGAATTTTCTAATAATCTTGAATATATTAGACGATTTAATCGGGAGGGACAAGCTGCTTCAAGTTTGTCACATCCAAATATCGTTTCTATTTTGGATGTTGGAGAAGGTGAAGGACTTCATTTCCTAGTCATGGAATTTATAGATGGCATGACATTAAAAGAGTATATTCAAACATTTGCACCAATCCCAATGGAAAGAGTTATGGATATCATGAGACAATTAATCTCTGCGATTGCTCATGCCCACAAAAACAATATTATACATCGAGATATTAAACCACATAATGTTATGGTTGATAAAGATGGGACTATTAAAGTAACAGATTTTGGGATAGCGACAGCGGTTTCTGCTGCAACACTTACCCAAACGAATTCTGCACTTCTGGGTTCTGTTCACTATTTATCTCCAGAGCAAGCAAGAGGCGGACAAGCAAATAACAAGTCTGACATCTATTCTCTTGGAATCGTCATGTTTGAAATGCTAACTGGTCAGCTTCCTTTCTCAGGTGATTCAGCTGTATCGATTGCACTTAAACATCTCCAAACAGTAACACCATCTACTAAGAGTTATAATTCTGCAATTCCACAAAGTATTGAAAATGTTGTTCTGAAAGCGACAGCTAAGAATCCTGCCAATCGCTACCAAAATGTCGAAGAAATGCAACTTGATATTGATACAGCTTTGGATGGAGAAAGAATTTTCGAAAAAAAATATATTGAGCCGGTTGATGACACATTTAACTTAGATGACGCAACAAAAGTACTACCAGTGATCACACAAAAACAAATTAAAGAGAATCTTGCTACAAAATCTCAACAGGTCAACCTAAATGACACCCCAAAAAAAAGCAAGAAGAAAATGTGGTGGATTCTAGGAAGTCTTGCCATGGTATTGATAATTGCTGTCCTAGCGTTCCTTCTGATCTTTACGAATGTGTTTAGGGCTTCGGAAGTGGAAGTTCCTGATTTAACGGGTATGGATCTAGAAAAGGCAATTGTGCTGTTGAATGATAAGGGTTTGGAAGTGCGAGAGAAAAAGCCTAAAGCGGATGACAAGGTACCAGAAAACACCGTAATCGATACGAATCCTTCTGCTGGAGAGAAAGTAAAGAAAGGCAGTAAAGTAACGATTTACTATAGTACAGGTGCTGAGAAAAAACCTGTAGCCGATTACCGAACCCGCAGCTTTAAAGATTTGGAGTCAATCATTAATGGTGTTGGATACAAGAACGTCGAAACTAAGTATGTGACGGATGATATTGCAAAAGAAGGAACAATTATTGAACAGAAACCAGCTCCGGGTGAGCAGGTTGTCTTAGCAGAAACGACACTGGAGCTCACAATAAGCAAAGGCAAAGGTGGAACCATACTTGATTACCAAAACCGTGATTACAAGGATTTAGAGTCAACGATTAATGGGATCGGATTCAAAAATGTTGAAGTTAAGTATGTGACTGATATTATTGCAAAAGAAGGAACAATTATTGCACAGAAACCAGCTCCAGGTGAGCAGGTTGTCTTATCAGAAACAACATTGGAGCTCACGATCAGTAAGGGAAAAGAGAAGCTTGTACTGAGAGATCTAACAGAGTATACCAAGAAGTTATATGATGATTATGCCAAAGAGGTTGGCATTAGTATTAGGGTGACTGGTGAACAGTATCATGCAACGATTCCGGCAGGTTCAATTATTTCACAAGACCCTGTTATTGGTGCAGAAATAGAAAAGGGATCAGAAGTAAAAGTAGTTGTTTCAAAAGGTCAAGAGCCGAAACCAGATCCGAAGCCGGAAAAATCATTTCCAATTGAAATAAAGATTAATTACGATGGTGTAGCTGGTGCACCGCAAACCATTAAGATCTATATTAAAGACAAGAAGAATAACATGATCGAACCAGTTCAGACTTTTACAATTGTTGATAAAGTCAGTAAAACCTTTTTTGTAGTACTTGATGCGGATACTCCAACAGGAAAAATTCGCGTCACAAAAGATAACAAAATTGTCCATGAGGAAACTGTGCAATACCAATAGGAAGTGAATACATGTCTAGAGGAAGAATTGTTAAAGCGCTAAGTGGATTCTATTATGTGAGGGAAGCGGACAACATCTATCAATGTCGCGGGCGGGGAATTTTTCGAAATCGAAAAATTTCGCCGCTTGTTGGTGATATTGTAACTTTTGAGGCAGAGAACTTCACTGAGGGCACGATTACCGAAATTGGGGAACGCCGTAACGAATTAATCCGCCCTCCAATCGCAAACATTGATCAAGCAATATTGGTTTTCTCATGCATTGAACCTGCATTCAGCTCGTTTTTATTAGACCGTTTTTTGGTATTAGTAGAATCCAAGAATGTAAAGCCTATCATTTGTTTAACCAAAATTGATTTACTTACTGAACAGGGGCTTCACTCGATCGCCAAGTTTCAGCAGGAATATCAGCAACTTGGGTATCCAGTTATTCTTCTGTCAACAATTTCGAAGGCAGGTCTGCAAGAATTGACACCTTTTCTTAAAGACAAGCTCTCTGTCATTGCTGGTCAGTCAGGTGTTGGGAAAACATCATTATTGAATGCACTCAATGAGGAGCTTAATCTGGCAACTGCAAAGATATCAACTCATCTTGGTAGAGGTAAGCACACCACGCGACACGTTGAATTGATGGAAATTAGAGGTGGCTGGATTGCAGATACACCAGGATTCAGTCAGCTAGATTTTCAAGACTTTGAAGCGACTGATTTGGGAGAATTCTTTCCTGAAATCAGGGCAACAAGCGCAAGATGCAAATTTCGAGGATGTTTACATTTAAAAGAACCTGATTGTGCAGTTAAAGAAGAAGTTTCTGCTGGTATTATTCAGCCGTATCGCTATCAACATTATCTACAATTTCTTGAAGAAATAAATGATCGAAAGCCGAGGTACAACTAAATGGTCAAAATTGCACCTTCAATTTTATCTGCAAATTTTGCAAAACTAGGTGAAGAAATTAAGGACGTAGAACAGGGTGGCGCAGACTTAATTCATGTAGATGTCATGGATGGGCATTTCGTGCCGAATATCACGATCGGCCCACTTGTGGTGGAAGCGATTAAACCAATTACCAAGCTACCGCTTGATGTTCATTTGATGATTGAGAATCCAGATAACTATATTCCTCAGTTTGCTAAGGCAGGCGCTGACTATATTTCTGTACATGTAGAAACATGTGTACATTTGCATCGAACGATTCAGCTAATCAAATCATTTGGTGTGAAAGCTGGAGTAGTATTGAATCCAGCTACACCAGTAGAAAGTTTGGACATCATCTTGGATGATTTGGACTTAGTCATGTTAATGACTGTGAATCCAGGGTTTGGTGGTCAATCTTTTATTGAGGGAGTGCTCCCAAAGATTCAAAAAGTAAGCTCGATGATCAAGGCAAGAGGGCTACAAGTAGATATTATGATTGATGGTGGAGTCAATGAGGAGACAGCACAGAAAGCTGTTGAATGCGGTGCAACAATACTAGTAGCCGGAAATGCTGTTTTTGGTGCAGCAAATAGAGCAGAAGCAATTGCAAAGATTAAAGCAGTGACGAAATAGTCACTGCTTTCAATTTATTAACGCTAAATTTAATAGGTGATCATGATAATGTGGTCAGAAACGTTCCTAATCAATTTCCTTCGAAAGCAAAATCTAAGAAATAGGGGGATCTTATGATATATATAGTAGCAGGAGGTCCAGTAGATTACCTTCCCAACCTCAAACAACTTGCAAAAACCCCACAAAAGGCTATTTGGATTGGCGTTGATCATGGATGTATGCACATTACAAACGCTGGCATTCAGATGCAGCATGCTATCGGAGACTTCGATTCAGTTACAAAAGCTGAACTGGCTGTCATACAATCAAATTGTGTGGAAATGCATACATATAATATTGAAAAAAACGAATCAGATTTAGAGCTTGCAATTCATTTAGCAATGGAAAAGTATGACGATGAAATCATTTTGTTGGGTGCAACTGGAGGACGGCTAGATCATCAACAAGCAAATATTTTCTTGCTAACGAGATATCCAAACAAATCAATCCGTATAGTAGATAATCAAAACGAATTATTTGTTCTACTAGCAGGCTCCTACACCCTACAGAAGTCATCGCTACCATACATTTCTTTCATTCCAATTAGCGATACCTTACAGAAAGTTTCACTGAAAGGTTTTAAGTATAATGTTAAGGAACAAACATTCTATCGCGAAAGATCACTTGGAATCAGCAATGAAATATGCAATGAAGTTGGTCATATTTCTTTTTCCAAAGGAATATGTTTAGTTGTGAGAAGCGGTGATTCATCAATTCACTAAAGTGTGAATCATCTTGGGTGCTTTTGGACTCATTTTAGGTTATTGTTTTCTAAAAGACGTTCATTTTTTATACAAGCAGGGATTGGGGGACTGTTGGCGTGAGATTCTACA
Source organism: Caryophanales bacterium (assembly GCA_031554275.1). Lineage (GTDB taxonomy): Bacteria > Bacillota > Bacilli > JARBTR01 > JARBTR01 > JAVBKB01. Next base: position 9,715 of record JAVBKB010000146.1, read on the forward strand.
CAATCAAATTGCCAAAAATTATTGGAGGAATTGTAAGAGTTTTTCTAGGGGTATTTAAAAAATAAGATTGAAAAAGGCACCCTTGTTTGGGTGCCGTGCTTGCTCTTGAAACTTAAACTCTTTCGATTTTTCCGGATTTCAACGCTCTTGTAGATACATAAACACGTTTCGGTTTTCCGTCAACAAGGATACGAACCTTTTGAAGGTTAGCTTTCCAAGTACGTTTATTTGCATTCATTGCGTGCGAACGATTGTTACCACTCGATGTTCCTTTACCTGTAATCACACATTTTCTACTCATCTATAATTCCCTCCAATCAACAACCATTCATTAATATCCACTTCAAAAAAATATACCCAAGTAATTTAACATAAAACAACGAGGAAATCAATCTTTTTTAAGGATCAGTTTTGAAATTAGTGTTGGATCGGTATTGAAATCGGCGTAGAATCAGCTTTGATATCGGTTTTTAACGACAATTAAGACTACTGCTAGACTGCCTATTGATCGTAATTACACTGTTATAGCCTGGATCAGGATAAATGCTGAACATCAGTTTATTTCGAAAGTATCGACATTTGCAATTGTGAATATTTTTGTCTAAAGATTTCAAAAAGAGTGCAGAAAACTTTGAAATGTAGTATAGTAGAAGTAATTAGTACCTTGTACTAGTGGTTGTTATTATTTTCTGCGAATATTTGCTTTTAATCAGTCATGATTTATAGTAGAATGATTTAGGATGACGGACGTCATTGAAATAACGAGTGGTATCGTAAGCCTCTATCAGTAGATAGGTTCAAAGGAGGAAATTGTATGTCAATTGAAATGCACAATCAATTTGGCAATATTGATATTACAAGTGATGTAATTGCATTAATTGCCGGTGGTGCTGCAGAAGATTGTTATGGTATTGTTGGAATGGCATCAAGACATCAAATTAAAGATGGTATAAGCGAAATATTGCGAAGAGAGAACTTTTCGAAGGGTGTAGTAGTTCGTCAAGAAAATGACGAAGTACATATTGATATGTACATCATTGTGAGTTATGGTACAAAAATATCTGTTATTGCTGAAAATGTTCAACAGAAAGTTAAATATGTTCTAAACCAAACAGTTGGCCTTTCGGTAGACTCAGTAAATATCTATGTACAGAGTGTGCGAGTAGCTAATCTGTAGTTGGGAGGAAATAGGTGTCAATGAAAACGATTGATGGATTGAAGTTTTCTGAAATGATACTTCATGGAGCGAATAATTTGTCTCAAAATGCTGCGTATGTGGATTCACTAAATGTATTCCCAGTACCAGATGGAGACACAGGTACTAATATGAATTTGTCAATGACTTCTGGTGCAAAAGAAGTTAATGTACATGCCCAGAAAAATATTGGTAAAGTGGGTTCTGCTTTTGCCAAGGGATTATTAATGGGTGCTAGAGGAAATTCAGGCGTTATTTTATCACAACTCTTTAGAGGCTTCTCAAAGCATATTGAAGCAAAATCTGAGATTAACGCTTCCGAATTTGCGGCTGCTTTTGAAGCAGGTGTAGTAATGGCGTATAAGGCTGTAATGAAGCCAGTAGAGGGAACAATTCTTACAGTAGCTAAGGATGCTGCAAAAGTAGCTATTCAAGTGGCAAAGTCTGAAGTGGACGTAATTGTTGTCATGTCAGCAGTTGTAGAAGAAGCGAAGGCTTCATTGCAAAGAACACCAGATCTTCTACCTGTTTTGAAAGAAGTAGGTGTGGTTGATAGTGGTGGACAAGGGCTTTTGTTTGTTTATGAAGGTTTTCTTTCTGAATTAAAAGGCGAGAAATTCACAGGAGAGAAGAAGTCTTTTCAACAAGAAGCTTCCTTCTCAAATGAGCACGACCATATTCAAAGCTTCATGAATACTGAAGACATTATCTTTGGTTATTGTACCGAGTTTATGGTGAAGTTAGAGCAAGGTAAGCGTCCGTTTAATGAGCAGAATTTCCGGAATGAACTTAGTGAGTATGGTGATTCTCTACTCGTGATTTCTGATGAAGAAGTAGTGAAAGTGCATATCCACTCTGAATCTCCAGGAACTTGTTTCAACTATGGACAACAATATGGTAGTTTGATCAAGATGAAAGTTGAAAATATGCGTGAGCAGCACTCAGCAATCGTGCATGAAGCTGCGAGTTTTGCAAAAGAAGTACCAGAAAATACAAAGAAAAAAGAGTTTGGTGTTGTCTCCATTTCTATGGGAACAGGAATCTCAAAGCTGTTCAAAAGCCTGGGTGCTGATGTGATTGTTGAAGGTGGTCAGACAATGAATCCTTCGACTGAAGATATTCTAAAGGCTGTCGATGAAATCAATGCTGAAACAGTGTTTATTTTCCCGAATAACAAGAACATCATTTTGGCTGCTGAACAAGCAAAGGAAGTTTCAGACCGCAATCTGGTCGTGATCCCAACCAAAACGATTCCACAAGGAATGATTTCTTTGTTTTCATTCAACCCTGTAGCATCAGCCAGCGAAAATGAAACTACAATGGTTGAAGCAATTGGCAATATCAGAACTGGTCAAGTAACCTTTGCGGTTCGGGATACAACAATTGATGGTGTTGACATTAAGAAAGACGACTTCATGGGCTTAATCGAAGGAAAAATCAAATTTACCAACAAGGATCGCTTTGAGGTTGCTTCAAGGCTTCTGACTGAAACACTTGATGGAGCTGATATCTTAACGATTATATACGGTGAAGACGTGTCAGCAGAAGAATTACAGAAATTAGAAGCATTTGTTTCTAAGAAGTTTCCTGATGTTGAACTAGAGATTCATGAGGGTAATCAGCCATTATATCCATATATTTTTGGTGTAGAATAGAAATTCATTAAAAAATCTAGACGAAAAATCTAGATTTTTTTTTGTGTATTTCAAATACTAACGATGACTTTTCAATTTTTACTTTTAAAATTGTCTTTGAAGAATCATTTGTGGGCTTCAATGCATATTTGTAGTAAAAGTTTCTTTGAGAATTAAGCATTATGTAAGATAATATTAGTTAGTAATAATAGGAGCTGATATGATGAAGTATAGAAGTGTATTTGATATTATTGGTCCAATTATGATCGGCCCATCCAGTTCACATACTGCTGGTGCAGCAAGAATCGGTTTGGTTGCTCGCGATTTATTTGAACGTGAACCTAAGTGGGTGCGTATTCATTTATATGGGTCTTTTGCACAAACACACAAAGGGCATGGGACGGACGAAGCAATTGTTGGTGGAATCCTTGGATTTGATACTGATAATACTGACATTATTCGGTCATTAGAAATTGCTAAGGATAAAGGGATTCAGATCGAATTTATCGAGGAGGAGGATGAGGCATCTCATCCGAATACAGCAAGGATTGTGATGGGAGATGATCAAGGCCAGATTGAGATGGTCGGGATCTCGATTGGCGGAGGAAAAGTTGAAATAATTGAAGTCAATGGGTTTTCAATCCACATTTCTGGTGAATCACCTGTCATCCTAGTTCTTCATTATGATCGATATGGTGTCATTGCTGCAGTTTCTAATCTACTAGCACAAAACATGATCAATATCGGACAAATGGATGTTTCTCGCAAAGAAAAAGGACAAATTTCATTAATGACAATTGAAATTGATCAAAATATAAGTGATGAAGTAATTTCACAATTAAACAAATTGGAGAATGTGATCAATGTCACAAGGATTTCTAATTAGGGGGTGCGCCTAGATGTTTAGAACTGTTTCGGATTTAGTGGCGACTGCAACTGAGAAAAAAGTTACAATTGCTGAAATCATGATACTACAAGAGATTGAAGTAAGTGGTCGAACTCGTGATCAAGTCATTTCACAAATGGAAAAGAATCTGTTGGTGATGGAAAAAGCTGTTGAACAAGGACTGCAAGGAGTTAAATCACATTCAGGGTTAACTGGTGGTGATGCAGTGCTCTTACAAAACTATATTAAATTAGGCAAATCACTTTCTGGAAATTTAATTCTGGATGCAGTTAGTAAGGCGGTTGCAACCAATGAAGTGAATGCAGCAATGGGAACGATTTGTGCTACACCAACTGCGGGCTCTGCTGGGGTCGTACCTGGAACATTGTTTTCTGTCAAAGAAACTTTGAACCCTACACGTGATGAGATGGTGTCATTTCTGTTCACTGCTGGGGCATTTGGTTTCGTCGTGGCAAACAATGCTTCTATCTCTGGGGCTGCTGGAGGCTGCCAAGCCGAGGTCGGTTCTGCGTCCGCAATGGCAGCAGCAGCAATTGTAGAAATGGCTGGTGGAACACCAGCGCAGTGCGCTGAAGCATTTGCGATTACCTTAAAGAATATGCTTGGACTTGTTTGTGATCCAGTTGCTGGATTAGTTGAGGTGCCTTGTGTGAAAAGAAATGCAATGGGTGCTGCTAATGCAATGGTCGCAGCAGATATGGCGCTTGCTGGAATTACAAGCAGAATCCCTTGCGACGAGGTAATTGAGGCAATGTTTCGGATTGGGCAATCAATGCCAGTAGCACTTCGAGAAACGGCATTGGGAGGGCTTGCTCAAACAAAAACAGCTCAAAGACTCCAAGCTGAAATCTTCGGGAAAAAAGTGGATTGAAATGGCGATAATATCGGAGAAAGTAACAAGACTTAAAGGAATTGGTGCAGAATCTGCTGAGAAACTGCAGGATTTGAGCGTGGATACAATTGAGGATTTGCTTGAGTATTATCCGTTTCGCTACGATGATTGCCGCTTGATTGATGTAAATCAAGCGCAGCACGACACCAAGATCACAATTAGTGGTTTCGTACAAACGATGCCAGTTTCCTCGTTCTTTGGGAAAGGGAAATCGCGACTTTCATTCAAAATGCAGACTGGGCAACACTTAATATCTGTGAATTTGTTTAATCAACCCTATTTGAAAAACAAGCTTCAGCTCAATCAAGCTTTGACTGTTTCAGGGAAGTGGGATCGACAGCGACTAGCGATTACTGCTTCCTCCTTGAAGTTTGGTCATGAAAATGTGACTAATCAATTTGAACCTGTCTATCATTTAAAAGGTGATTTAACGACTAAAGCGCTGCGGAAATGGATTCAGCAAGCACTCATAACCTGTAGTGAAGAGATCCAAGAGACATTGCCAAAGCAAATCCTTGAAAAGTATCGACTTGCCGAGCGTAGACAGGCACTGCAATATGTCCATTTTCCACAAAGTAACGAAGAAGTAAAGCAAGCGAAAAGGCGTTTTGTTTATGAGGAATTTCTGCTTTTTCAATTGAAAATGCAGCTGCTACGAAAGCGCATTAAAGAGTCAGGAAACGGAATAGCACAACCATATGAAGAATCAAAAGTAAATCATTTCGTACAAACCTTGCCGTTTTCACTCACCTCTGCTCAGATAAAGGTCGTTTCAGAGATCCTACATGATTTGAAGTCACCTCAAAGTATGAATCGCCTATTACAAGGCGATGTTGGTGCTGGCAAAACGGTAGTCGCAGCAATCGCTGTATTAGCAGCGATTTCCGCTGGAAATCAGGCAGCGTTTATGGCACCAACAGAAATCCTTGCCGAACAGCATTTTCAATCGCTCACAAAGATGTTTTCACAGGAAGGAATTCGAATCGAGCTATTGACTTCCAGTGTCAAAGGAAAGTCTCGTACAGAGTTATTGAGCAGGCTTGCTCAAGGCGATGTTGATTTAATCATCGGGACACATGCGCTGATTCAAAAGGATGTCATATTTCAAAAACTTGGGTTAGTCATTACTGATGAGCAGCACCGCTTTGGTGTCGAGCAGCGAAAGGTTTTGCGAGAAAAAGGAACCAATCCTGATGTGTTATTCATGACAGCAACACCAATTCCGCGAACATTGGCGATAACAGTATTTGGTGAGATGGATGTTTCTGTGATGAATGAAATGCCTGTTGGCCGCAAAGAAATAAAAACAAGCTGGGTGAAAACGGATCAACTAGAGCAGGTTCTTCGTTTTGTAAAGGAGCAAATTGTTAAAGGAAAACAAGCATATGTGATTTGTCCACTTATCGAAGAATCTGAAAAATTAGATTTTCAAAATGCTGTCGATGTACATGGCCAGCTTGTTCGCTATTTTGCACCAACCATTCAAGTTGGTTTGATGCATGGGCGTTTGACTAGCGCAGAGAAAGATGAGATTATGCAAAAATTCATGAAGAATCAAATTGGGATTCTAGTTTCCACAACTGTGGTCGAAGTTGGAGTCAATGTCCCGAATGCAACTTGTATGATCATATACAATGCTGAACGCTTCGGAATTTCTCAGCTACATCAGCTTAGAGGCCGTGTTGGGCGCGGCGAAGAGCAATCATATTGCATTCTGATTGCTGAACCGAAAAATGAAATAGCAGTGGAGCGCTTGACGATTATGACTGAAACCAATGATGGATTCTATCTTAGTGAGCGCGACTTGCAACTAAGAGGCCCTGGAGATTTCTTTGGTAAGAAACAAAGTGGTGTGCCGGAATTCAAACTTGCTGACATGGTCAATGATTTTCACATTCTTGAAATAGCTCGAGAGGACGCTGCAAAATTAGTGAATTCAAATGCATTCTGGCAACAGGATGATTATCAAGGGCTAAGAAAGATATTAAACAAATCTGGCATTTTTGAAGGCGAGAAACTGGATTAATTAGCAATGTTGTCGCTGTTTACTTTTGTCACAGTAAGTGCTCGTTGGTAGCGGCATTTGGCTTTGGAACTGTTGTTTTCCCAATTAGACTTTGGAAAGCGACTGCATTCCAATAAAATTTAACTTGTGTAATTGATGCAAGTAAAAAAGAATTGCAAAAAATAATCACAGAATATATACTGGTACTAGTACCTAGTGATAACGACTTGGGGTTAGAATCATGAGAAGAAATAAAATAGAAAGACATTCTCTGCTAAGACGATTAATTGCTGAGAATCCATTTGTTACAGATGAAGAATTGGCAAAGGATTTGGATGTAAGTATTCAAACGATTCGATTAGACAGACTAGAGCTTGCAATACCAGAACTGAGACAACGGATTAAAGAAGTTGCCAAAAATAGTTTAACTGATTCGATTAGAACATTACCGATTGACGAAATTATCGGGGAAATCATTGATATTGATATTGGTGAACGAGCTATTTCTATTTTTGAGATCAAAGCCGAGCATGTTTTTAAGCGAAACAAAATCGCTCGTGGGCATCATCTGTTTGCGCAAGCAAATTCCCTTGCTGTTGCAGTAATTGATAATGAATTAGCATTAACGGCTAAAGCAGTGATTCATTTTACAAAACAGGTTCTCGAAGGTGATCGTGTAATTGCAAAAGCAGTTGTTGAAACTGTACAATCTAAAGATGATAGAGTTACAGTTCGAGTTGAAAGTTTTGTTGAAAAGAACTGTGTATTTAAAGGTGAATTTGAAATGTACCATACTGGGGTGAAGTAGAATGAGGTTAGCAGTAGATGCAATGGGTGGCGATCATGCGCCGTTAGAAATTGTGAAGGGTGTTGAAATGGCACTTAAAACTTTTTCGGATATTGAAATCACTTTATTTGGAGACGAAGTAGCAATTCGTAAAGTATTGACTTCTGAAGAACGAATTACGATTGTGCATACAGATGAAGTGATACATAGTGATGAGGATCCAGTGAAGGCTTATCGTCGGAAAAAGAATGCCTCGATGGTCTTAGCGGCTAATGCGGTTAAGGAAGGTCAGGCAGACGCTTGTTTATCAGCGGGGAGTACTGGTGCTTACTTAGCAACTGGCTTATTTGTAGTAGGTAGAATCGACGGGATTATCCGCCCTGCTTTAGCTCCAACTTTTCCAACTATTGATGGCAGAGGCTTTGTTTTGCTAGATGTAGGGGCAAATGCGGAGGCAAAGCCAGAATACTTATTGCAATTTGGCTTGATGGGTGCTATTTACGCAGAGAAAGTACGTGGGATTGTTAATCCCCGTGTTGGATTATTGAATATTGGTGCTGAAGAGAATAAAGGGAATGACTTGACTAAAGCAGCTTTCAATTTGCTAAAGCAGTCTAATCTTAATTTTATAGGTAATGTTGAAGCAAGAGATTTATTAAATGGAGTGGCAGACGTTGTTGTAACCGATGGCTTCACAGGAAATATGGTTTTGAAAACAACGGAGGGTACCGCAGGTTCAATCATGAAAATGTTGAAAACCTCGTTAACTTCTGGCTTTATTAGTAAAATTGCTGCGTTAATGATGAAATCAAAATTAAGTGGTATGAAGAAGCTAATGGATTACAAAGAACAAGGTGGTGCGGCTTTGTTTGGGGTGAAATCACCAGTAATAAAGGCACATGGCTCAAGTGATGCCTTTGCTTTTCATAACGCAATTAGACAGGCAAAACTTATGGTTCAGGCGAACTTAGCCGAAGAAATTGAACAAGCTTTGAAAAGTAATGACATAAAAGTTGAAGTAACGAAATAATTGTTACAGAGCGGGAATAAAAGTTGAAGAAGTAAAATAATTGTTTCAGAACAAGAATATAAATGGGACAAGGTGGGTTTATGGGTAAAGTTGCATTTGTTTTTCCAGGGCAAGGCTCGCAAAAAGTAGGAATGGGTCAAGATGTTTATGATCAGTATCCGCACCTTCAGGCGATTTTCCATGATGCCAATAAAGAATTGTCAGAGAATTTAACAGACGTGCTTTTCTATGGTGATCAGGAAACGCTTACAAAGACGGAAAATGCTCAGCCAACCATTGTGATGACCTCTATAGCTTTGTTAAGAGCTTTTCAAGAGGAGTGTGGGCTAGAACCAGATTGTTACGCAGGACACAGCCTAGGTGAAATCACAGCTTACGTTGCTGCGGGAACGCTTGAATATACTGAAGCGATTAGACTTGTTAAGTATCGAGCGAAATCAATGGCAGAAGCAGAAGGCAAGATGTGTGCGATTTTCGGATTAGAATATCCTGTTGTACAGGGTATTTGTGAGCAGATATCAAGGTATAGCACTTCATGTGACTTAGCGAACCTAAATTATGAAGGTCAAGTAGTTATTTCAGGAACCACAGATGGTATTGAAAAGGCGATTATTTTGGCCAAAGAACAGGGAGCAAAGAAAATTATTCCGCTTGATGTGAGTGGACCTTTTCACTCAAGATTAATGATTCCAGCAGCCAATGTATTTGTTCAGCTCATCAAGAAAACTATATTCAAGCAACCAAAAGTGCCGGTTTATACAAATTATTCATCAAAACCAGATACTGACATTATTTCAAGCTTAACGAGACAAATCTATTCAGTGGTACTATGGCAGCAAATGGTTGGAAATATGATCGCTGATGGTGTCGATACTTTTATCGAAATTGGTCCTGGAACTGTTCTAAATGGATTAATAAGAAAAATTAATAAAAACGTCAAAACATACTCAGTTCGTGATGTAGCTAGTTGTAAAGAAGTCGCCAAAGTATTTGAAGGTGCCACGAAATGAAACTTACTGGTAAAGTAGCGATTGTTACTGGAGCTTCAAGGGGAATTGGTCGGGCTGTAGCATTAGAACTGGCAAAGAATGGTGCCAAAGTGGTTGTGAATTATGCAGGGAACGAATCACTGGCAGTGGCAGTTGTAAATGAAATCAAGTTGATCGGTAGTGATGCGATCGCTGTTCAATGCGATGTGACGAATGCGGATGCAGTTACAAGAATGATCGAGACTGCAATTGAGAAATTTGGTTCGTGTGATATTCTAGTGAATAATGCAGGAATCACAAGAGATACCTTGATCATGAGAATGAAAGAAGATGACTGGGATGATGTCATTAATACAAATTTAAAAGGTGTTTTCTTGTGTACAAAAGCTGTTTCGCGACAAATGATGAAGCAAAGATCTGGTAGGATCATCAATATTGCCTCAATTGTAGGAGTAGCGGGTAATCCTGGACAAGCCAATTATGTAGCTGCCAAGGCAGGTGTGATTGGTCTCACAAAAACTACAGCATTGGAATTAGCTCCACGGGGTATCACTGTTAATGCTGTTGCGCCAGGCTTCATTGAAACTGATATGACAGACAAGCTTACAGAAGAGGCTAAGCAACAAATGCTGAGTAGAATACCTTTGATGCGATTTGGAAAACCAGAGGATATCGCAAATATAGTTCTTTATTTAGCAAGTGAAGATGCTAGCTATATGACAGGACAAACTGTACATGTTGATGGTGGTATGATAATGTAACATTTGAAATTATCGATTTAACAAACAGTCAAAGCATTTTCAGGTTTGTAAACAATCGAATCTTTATCAATTTTTTTCAAGCCAGTTACTAAATATCAATTTGCTGTAACAAGCCTTAGTGTTGGCTACCATTACTTGAAGGGAGGTGATTACATGTCAAATGTAGCCGAAAAGGTTAAAAAAATTATTATTGATCGCCTAGGTGTAGATGAGTCTAAAGTGACTTTAGATGCATCTTTCAAAGAAGATCTTGGTGCTGACTCTCTTGAAGTAGTTGAACTTGTAATGGAACTTGAGGATGAGTTCGGTCATGAAATTTCTGATGATGAGGCAGAAAGTATTACAACAGTTGGAGATGCCATTCAGTTCATCGAAAATAAGATGAAATAAACGACGCAACAAACACGCCAATAAATGTCATCACATTTATTGGCGTGTTTTTGATTTATAGCTTTCACTTCATGTGAAAATTATATATAATAAAATTTGGTTAAAATTTTTTTACTAAGATTGAAAAGGTGATTTTTTGCATATTTTTTCTGAAAATGAGTTAAAGCAAATTCAGGATTTACAAAAACATGTAGGCGTTTTTTTCGAAAATCAAGCTTTGATCACTCAGGCTTTTACTCATGCTTCTTATTTGAATGAGAATAGAGGGAAGCTAGGTCAAAATAATGAACGTCTAGAGTTTCTCGGAGATGCCGTTCTTCAAATTGTTGTATCAAGATATCTGTATGACAAGTTTCCAGAAATGCCCGAAGGACAGCTATCGAAAATCAGAGCTTCAATTGTGTGTGAACCTTCTCTTGTTCACTTCTCAAATCAGTTGTGTTTTGGGGATTATATCTTTCTAGGTAAAGGTGAGGAGCGTTCTGGTGGAAGAACGCGGGCTTCATTGCTGGCAGATTTATTTGAAGCATTTGTAGGGGCTTTATATTTAGATCAAGGCTTTCCAGCAGTTATTTCTTTCTTTGAGAGAATTGTTTTTCCAAAGATCAATGAGGGCGGCTTTGATGATGTTGCTGATTATAAAACGCAGCTTCAAGAGGAAGTACAAAAGGATCATGTCGGTACACTAGAATACAAAATAGTTCACGAAAGTGGTCCACCTCATAATCGAATATTTGAGTCATGTGTGTATCTCAATGAAAAGCTTCTTGGTAGTGGAAGTGGAAAAACCAAAAAAGAAGCAGAGCAGTATGCTGCCAAAAAAGCACTTGATCAGTTTTAATCAGTGAGTTTGAATATGATACAAAAAGTTTAAAAAAGTAGGGAAGTTTATAAATGTTCTTAAAACGAATGGATATTATCGGCTTCAAATCATTTGCTGAGAGGATTTCCATTGACTTTGTCACAGGTGTGACTGCAGTGGTTGGACCAAACGGTAGTGGCAAAAGTAATATTACAGATGCAATTCGCTGGGTGCTAGGAGAGCAATCAGCGAAGTCTTTGCGTGGCTCCAAAATGGAGGATATTATTTTCTCAGGCAGTGAATCAAGGAAATCATTGAACTATGCTGAAGTAGAGTTGACTCTCGATAATACTGATAACTATCTTCCTGTTGAATATCAAGAGGTGACTGTAACTAGAAGAGTATTTCGTTCAGGTGAGAGCGAATACCAAATTAATAAGAAGCCTTGTCGATTAAAAGACGTTGTAGATATGTTCATGGATTCTGGATTGGGCAAGGAAGCTTTCTCGATCATTGGGCAAGGGAAAGTCGAAGAAATTCTTAGCAGTAAGGCTGAAGATAGACGGACAATTTTTGAAGAAGCGGCTGGAGTTCTAAAGTATAAGCTTCGTAAACGAAAAGCTGAAACAAGATTAGATGAGACGTTAGTAAACTTGAATCGAGTCAATGATATTATTTTCGAATTAGAGTCACAGATTGAGCCACTGAGACAGCAGTCGGTCATCGCAAAGGAATATTTGGAGAAAAAATCAGCGCTGGAGCTTCTTGAAGTTGCCTTCCTTGCACATGAAATTGAACAGTATCACACTACCTGGCAAGAGCTTTCCAAACAGATTGAAGATCACACTGTGGAAGAAATCAGTCTTTCCGCATCCATTACTACAAATGAAGCATCCATTGAAACCATTCGTGCAGATAAGTTGCATCTCGATGAAAAGATTTCTACCGTGCAAGATCAATACACTACTGTCAGTGAAGAAGTGGAACGTATCGAAGGTTTGAAATTGGTTAATGAAGAGCGAAAGAAGAACGCAAATCAGAATAAAGAGAAAATGCATACAGATATTGAAAACTTCATACAATCTGTTACTGAAATTGAAGATAAAATAACTGCAGGCAAAGAGCAAAAGGATCTTATCAACCATGAACTGATGTTACTGCAAAAAAGTATTCAAAATGACGACTTGAACGCAATTGATGCGTCTACAATTGAAGGTCAGATTGAAACATTACAAGCAGATTTGATAGAACTACTCAATGCGCAGGCTCGAACAAAACATGAGTCTGAACTAATTTCTGCTCAAGATAATCAAAATACAACAAAGATAGATAAATGGAAAGAGGAAGCCACTAAGTTAGAGACTGAGCATCAATTAATCAAGCAGCAGTTTAGTGAACTAGAATCAACCATTAATCAAGCCCGTCAGTCACTTGAGCAACAAGTTGTGCTTTATCAACGTGAGAATTCGAAGTATGAGCAATTCAAGCAACAATCACGTCAAGAAGAGGTAAAGCGAGCAGAAGCACAATCACAATATCAGAGACTTTTATCTCGAAAAGAAGCTCTTGAAGAAATGGAAGATGATTACCAAGGGTTCTTTCAGGGTGTGAAGGAAGTACTAAAGGAAAAAGGGAAAAGTCTCCAAGGAATCGAAGGTGCAATTGCTGAGTTGGTGCATGTCCCTAAAGCATACACAACTGCAATTGAAATTGCATTAGGAGCCTCGTTACAAAGTATTGTTGTCAAAGATGAGGCATCTGCTAGAAGTGCTATCGAATTCTTGAAAAGAAACCGATCTGGGAGAGCGACATTTCTTCCAATGTCAGTCATTCGCGGTAGACAAATTTCACAGTCAACAATTGAAATAGTTAAGAAGAATGATGCCTTCATTGGACATGGATGCCAATTGATTGAGTTTGATGCGAAAT
>JAVBKB010000197.1:0-4129 GCA_031554275.1 Caryophanales bacterium
CCAACACTGCACCTCTTTTTCGACCAAAATCGCCTTACTTATCATGAACTATATCAGCGGGTATTTACATAGTAGCTACACTGCAATTGCTTTGCAAGTTCCTATCGATTGTTAGAAAAATATACAATATGAATGAATTCAAAATAACCTCGCAGCTTCGCTAACATTGGTGCTAATTGCTGCTGATTCATTTCCCTTTCAAAGAAAACAAATGCTTCATTACAACCTGATTGGTCAATATTATAAAGAAAATTTTCAACGTCTGGATGTTCTGGAGAACTATACACAATCCGATTCTGAATAGGATAATCATCACGAACTAGTGGATAAATCGGACTTCTGGTCGAGGATTGATACACAATGTTATTTCCCATCTCCGCAGCAATCCTTAATGGTAAATACATGAACTCACCAGTACCGATACATATGGTAGTGGAGGATTTTCTACAGACCTGCAAACGACTTGCTTCACTACTAATGTGCTGATCAATCTGCGCAGTTTGCGTTCGGTTCAAACCAAAACGTCCAGTTTCTTGAATAAAAGGTGCTATAACTGGTGTTCGTAAACCAGCGTCCTTCATCTGAATCTCAGCCTCACCAGTGCCCTCCAACTGAGGATAAATAGGTTCGAAAGCTGATAGAAAGTGATAAAACACTTCACAGTCACTGCCTGCAGTGGGCAAACTATCACTAGGATAACTAGGCGAGACATCTCCCACTTCAATCCGTCCACCAATCAGCGAAATCACTTGAATGAAAATCCCAAGTTCCGCTTCCACTTGATTCATACGTGCAATATCCTCATCTGAGCGCCAATCCAAGTAGGAAAGAATAACAAATTTCGTCACATTCCACTTATAAAACATTTCCCTGATAAAATTAATCGCCGTCTTACCTGTCGAGAGTTCATCATCCACCAGCACAATCGTTTGGCAGTTATCAAAGAATTTGTCCTCTACATACAAGAAATGAGTTGTCGCATGGGAATGCTCTTCCTCAAATACGATCGGGTCACGATAACCTGGAACAACCTCTCTAGTTGTATGCACAAACCGAGCATTGTCAAGCCTGTTGAAAACCATATGCCCTAATGCTGTGGCTGTCTCTGCAAAACCAATCACAGCAACTGCTTCAGGAAGAATGATCTTTGGTCTCATTTGGTAAATAGGTTGCTGTGCGTGAAACTGCGCTACCAAGTCAGCTAGCTCACTGCTCTTCAACCCATATACTGAAGCCGCATACTTCTGCACAAGCAATTCACTAGCTAGCAAAGCGAATTGAGGCGTTACCGCTAAATGCTTCCCAAGCACCTTACTAACAAACAGGAATGACCTTTTCTTATTATTACGAATCGCCATCTCAAAAAGCTGACTTGCGTCCAACTGGTACTCATTGGAGTGGATTTGAATTTTGACAATGTAGTCATCGATTTGAAATTCGTATTGCTTATTCGGAGGCATGTTCAAGTAAGTCAACGTATGATTTATGTTCATGTAGCACCCCAAAAATCGCCGCTTGACTGATGATGTTGCGCGCCCAGTTGGTATGCGGCTTCACTTCATTCATTTTGTTCTTAAACTGGCTGCGAATGACACCATTATCATCGCTGTCAAGAATAGCAATTGCATCACAATAGTTTTCATACGAAACGACCATTAGAGCCTGAACCACCTTAATATGTGATGGGTGAATCAGCGTTTTGCCAATCAAACCATTTGTCCTGTCAAGTAGAATTTCATGAATCAAACTATCTTCAAAACGCCCCAATATTTCCTGTCGCATCTGCTTACCTTTTTCACCAAATTTTTGATAAGGTGATTCACGTAAATGTGGCTTCAAAACACGTTTGCTATTTCCAAAGAATTCCCATACGGGTCCTGAAATGACGTAACTATCCTCTGCCCTTCCGAAAATATTGACGATATCGGAAATGCAATCCTTGATAATCGCAACATCATAAATAGTCGTTTCCGAGCTTCGGCGAATGCCATACAAGCTAGAAAAATCGGTCGCCCCAATTCTCACGTTCAAAATCAAGTCAGAGAGTTCACTCAATAACCGCTTAATCTGTAATAAACTCTCGATTCTCGTTTCCTTGAACAAAATATCGCTAGTTTCTAATATCGGCATTCCATAGAACAAGTCCTGCTTATTAACTTCTTTGAGTGCTTTTAAAAATCCAACACCTGACGCAACATTGAACTTTGGTAAATTAAAGCCAGTAAGAAATTCTTTTGCCTCGCCAATTTCCGAGACAATTTGGATAATCTGTTGTGGATTTCTGACACGAACAAAAATAAGCGGAACATCCTCTTTTTTGTAGCTCCCTGCGCGAACCGCATCGTACAAAATCCGAATTTGCTGCACACAATTTGAAAGCGCAAATTCTACCTCATGATCAGAAATTGCGTCCTCCAAACAGATTGCAAGCGACGTCAGCCCCTCGTGTTTCCCTACTAAATACTTATGATTCAGAATCTCCTCTGCAATCACGGTTCTAGTTCCAGGCATATACAAGATGCCGCCCAATGCGTATGCAAGTAACTCCCGTTCCGTGCTTTTTGAAAAAGACTGCGGTTTCTTATAGAAGAGCTCATTAATCTTGTCCTCATCAAAAAATAGAAACTGCTTCATTTCATCAACCCCCTTATCACTTTAAGCTTGTAAACATGCTATTTATCTAATTCCAATTTGAAACAGGAAATGATTTTGAACTGATCCTAATTCTCGTTAAAAATGAAAATTATCCTTTGACAAAATATTCGAAGGCAAGTAATAACAGACGACGGATAGCGGGATTATCTTAGAAAATTAGGATAAAGTGTTTGAAGATTTTATCAAGTTTAAAATTACATTTCTAACGAGAATTAGGATAAATTTTAAAAAAAGAAGGAAATAGTCAACACTACACCTTCTGATTTCCTAGACATATTTATTAACTAGCTTTCTTACTCGACTCTGTTTCTTCATTTTTCTTCTTGCGCAAATTGTGCACAACAAACGTACCCAAGAAAACCGAAACTAATATACCAAAGAAAAGAATTTGATTCATTTCAAAACCGAAGGCACCTGCAATCATTTTTAAACCAATGATGGCAATCAGGATGAAAGCAGTCTTTTCGAATTCAGGAATTTTCTCAATAAGTGCTAGGAATAGTTGTGCCACACCACGCATCATTAGTACGCCGAGCATTCCACCAATGAAAAGTACCCATATTTTGTTCGAAACGCCAAACGCGGCAACGACACTGTCGATACTGAATGCGATATCCATTAGCTCTACAGCTAATACAGTACGCCAAAAGCCCATTTTCTTGTTCTCGACCTCATCTTCATCGCCCCCGCCCTTAGCGAGATTGGAGTAGGCAAGCCATAACAAATAAAGCCCCCCGACCACTTTAATCCAAGTGATCTCGATCAGGTAAACCCCTATGCCAATTGCTATAAATCTAAATATATAAGCTCCAAATATTCCATAGAACAATGCTTTCTTCCGCTGCTTCTCAGGTAAATGCTTCACCATGACCGCAAGCACTAGTGCATTATCCGCAGACAACAATCCTTCTAAGATAATTAGAGAGCCAATGACGCCCCAGCTTTCTAATTGCGAAAGTTCATTTACGATTTCACTCCATGAAAAAAAAGAACTATAACTATCAAGAATCCCTTGAAAAAAATCCATTTCTACCCCTAACTAGAGTCTTGATTGAAAAGCTGGCATTTATACAAGGTGGATAAATGACTACTTGAGGAGAAGTGAATAAACCCAGATACAGTCTAGAACCGCATAGGTTCGGGGTCGCTCCATGAAATTGAATTTCATAAATCTAATTAATACTAGATTTACGAAAAATGGACCAAGAATCAGAAAAAGAACCTTTCTGATTCTTGGAAACTTCAACGGAAAACAAGTTGCTAATCCACCTATGAACTCACGCTGTCTCTACACAAATACTAGAATCTAGCATTTGTTCAAATTAGCATTATCACCTTATAAATATCAAACTTTCATTCAAGCTCGATTAATTGTTTTTTTAAATATCAATCCCAAAATTTTTGCATAGCTCTCCTAAACCACCAGAGAAACCGCTTCCAACTGCATTAAACTTCCATTCACCGCCATGCTTGT
>JAVBKB010000169.1:0-11048 GCA_031554275.1 Caryophanales bacterium
CCGGCCTGTCTTGTGGCATCTTCAACAGCCCTGCGCTCAACTTCCGTAACATTACTTGGTACACATACCGCAATACGGGGTTTCAGTTTAAAAAAAAGAGATTTGCCAACAGCCTTCTGAATGAAATATTTAAGCATTTTCTCAGTAATATCATAATCAGAAATAACCCCTTCTTTAAGTGGTCGAATGGCCACGATATTTCCCGGAGTTCTGCCAAGCATACTCCGTGCTTCTTCTCCCACAGCCAAGATGCTGTTTGTATTTCTATCAATCGCTACAACAGAAGGCTCATCGAGGACAATACCTTTACCTTTTACATAAATCAGTACATTTGCTGTACCTAGGTCAATACCAATATCACGTGAAAAAGCCACAATTATCTTCCTCCTAAACTCTTGCTAAAAAACATGTAAACCCAATTCGTAATTCCATTCTTGATGACTTGATACACCAAATGGTATAGAGTTGAAAAAAGCTAAACCATTGAAATAGATGTATGTAAGGTTCATAAACCATGAATCTTAACGATAATTATCATATCAGAAAAAATTTTATCACAATTTGATCGAGAATGGTATTTATTTTTGACAAAAAAGTCATAAAAAAAACGTCATCACCAGCGGTGTGACGTAATAAAATCTGTTTTAGCCAAAAAATATTTAACACTTTGATACAGAAATCACTTTACTTCTGTTTTCGGTGGTTTCCCAGACAGTACCAAATCCACATTTTCAACGCATAACTCCATCATCGCTGTTCTTGTTTCAACGCTGGAACTACCAATATGCGGAAGTGTCACAACATTGTCCAGAGTCAACAATGGGTGGTCCTTACCAATCGGTTCTACTTGGAACACATCTAATCCCGCAGCGGCGATAGTTTTGTTCTTTAGAGCCTCGTATAGTGCTACTTCGTCAACAACCATCCCCCTAGAAAGGTTGATGAAAATTGCCGTCGGTTTCATTTTCCCGAAAACCTCAGCCGTAAATAGAAGCTTTGTGTCAGGAGTTAGAGGTGTTAAGCAGACAATGAAATCCGATTTCTCAACTAATTCATCAAAGCTACAGTACTTGGCACCAAGTGCTTTCTCTGCATCCGGCTTTCTTGAACGATTGTGATAAAGGATTTCCATATCAAAACCAGTTGCGCGCTTAGCGACTGTTTCGCCGATTTTGCCCATGCCCACAACACCAATTGTTTTGTGGTGAATATCAGCACCAGCAAAATACAACGGGCTCCACGATGTCCACTCACCCTTTTTGACAGCCTCCATTGACTGTGGAATCTGACGAGCAGTTGCCATTAGTAAGGCAAACCCAAGATCGGCAGTCGTGTCCGTCAGCACCTCTGGCGTATTACAAACAATCACATTGCTCGCTCTTGCTGCTTGGATGTCGATATTATCATAGCCCACTGCTAGATTCGCCACCACTTGCAAATTGCTAGCCACTGAGAAAACCTCTTGGTCAATTCGATCGGAAAGCATGGTGATAATTGCATTCGCCTTTGCTGCCTCTGAAAGCAGTGTTTCTCTTGGAACTGGTGTTGCTTCTGAATCCCACATATTCACTTCAAACTTTGCCATAAGTGGTTCAACAATAGCTGGCGTTAACTTTCTTGTGATAAAAATGTACGGTTTTGTCATCATAATCGCCTCATTTGTCCTAGAATTTGCTGAAAAATTACTTGAACTCATTATAGCAAAAAAAAGTTGCTTGGATAGCTTATTCTAATTTTCAAAAGTAAAAACAAATGGAAAGACAAAATTCCGAGCTTCATTCCGTGTTTGACATCATGTGTTGCAAAAGATACCGGTAATTCTCAGACGCAAGTGGTTAATTAGTCAAATATAGCAAAATCTGATTCATTGGTGATTTGCCAGTTCCCGTCTTTAAATTCGACTGTATAAGTTGCTTGGGATCCGTTGCAAGATGCACTTGTTTTCAGCATTGTATCTGTTAATTCAAGATCATTGAACAGGAATGACAAGCCAATATTTTTGCCTGGAGTAAAGTAACCATCCGACTTAAGTTGATCTAAGGTGCCAATCTTCAGTGCAAGATGATTGCTGTTGCAAAAAGATTCCAATCGATCGGTAAGTGCTTTTTTATTAGCTAACTTCATTTTCGAGAGATCTACTACGGCAAAGCTTCCCTTATTCTGTTCGTCAACTTGACTGAATAATTTTTGAAAAACAACATGATAGGCGTCCTCAGGATTATTGGCAGTTTCAACTGTTGCTACTGGTTCAACTGGCGTTTCCACCAATTTATTTGGTTCTTTTGAAACTTGTTGATCGTTAGAACACCCCACTAGAGCGATTAGGGTGATCAGGCACCCACATAAAAAAAGCGATAACTTCATTTTGTATCCTCCGATTTACGGCTTTTCATAAACTATACCATATCCTCATCTAGCAAACTATCCTTCTACGCAAAAAGGATGGCTCTCGATCTACAAAGAACATTTTCCAATTTATCCCGAAATTTTCTACAAATGATTTCAACGGAAATATTCAATTGATCTCAACGATAGGTTTCAGTTTGAATTACTTCTATCCTGGCTGAACATTTTCAGTACGTTCTTGAAGCGATTGATGGATGAGCCTGAAAATCCGCAAAGCGAGTTGAACCTGCAGCAGTTCTTCAGCATTTCTTAAATCAATATTTAAAAGGTCTTTAATCTTTTCAATACGATAAATAAATGTATTTCGATGAATAAACATTGCCTTTGCCGCTTCACTGATATTGCAATTATAGAGACAGTAATTCTCAAGTGTGAGTAGCAGATTAGCACCATGCGAAAGGTCATGATAATAGATTTTCCCTAGACATTTCATGAAAAATGCTTCCAATTCATCTTTTTTTACATTAGCGTCCAAGAAGTGCGGAACTGTGTAATCTTCAAAATGGGCGACTTGGCTGTCAGAAAAATTCTGCGCCATTCTTAATGCTTCATTGGTTTCGAAAAAGCTTTTGTGGAGCGAGGTTATTGCCTCGTATTGACCACCAATACCAATTCGAAAAGAAACACTAGGTACATTTTTTGCTAAAAGCACTTGTAATTCATGATAAATTTTCTTTAGCTCACCAAGTGAATCAGGTGGCGCAGATTTATGATTACCTACTAGCATAATGAGCTGGTTATTTTGGGGAAAGCAGGTTACTACCCCTTTCAATTTTCTAGCAAAGCGATACGTGGTATCCAAGCCGCTACGAACCATTTCCTCACGCCTCGCCCTGTTCATCACCATGTCTTCATAATCCTCAAGCTGTATGAATTCCATTTTAATTGTGACACAATAATAATTAAAATAAGGATTCAGGTCATGTAAATTACACAAGGTTTGAACGGATTCGATTGTTTTGAATGAGCCAATTAGCAAATCGTAGAGGAAATTCTGTTTCACTCTTGATTTTTCATCCTCAATTTCCTTCGCCTTAATCATTTCAAGTGCAACGACCATTGAGTATCTTTCCATGGAAATATGATTGAATTGCGCTAGTTCTTGAAGTGTCTGCCAAACAATGATGTAGCCATAAATATGATTGGTCGCAATCACTGGTAGGACACGGCACTTTATGTGCTGACCCTTTGCAGAATAGTAACGCTTAATTGCTGAATTATAAAGTCGTTTTGGGATACTTTGAATAAACTCTTCAGAAAATGTCGGCTGATTCTTTTTGAGACTAATATGCGTTTCTAATGGATATGGATTGTCCTCGTGTTCCAAGTAATAAAGAAGATTCCAATTCCGATCCACAAACACAATCGGATTCAACACAAACTTTGAAAGTTCTTGTGCGATTCTTCCGATTCCTCCGCCTTCAAGTGCGATACTAAACATCATTTCATGCATGTCGAGTAGCTTTTTATTCAAATCTCCATATTTGTCTGAAACTCTCTCAGCCACCTCAGCCATTACCCTTGAGAAGGGGTGTTTGAAAGGCAGTTCCAGTAAAGGTAGTCCATACTCATTGGCTAAATCAATCATATTTTGCGGGATAGTATCGAAGTATCTTTTGGTTTTGATACACAGTCCAGCGCAATTGATTTCCGAAAGTTCTTTAATTAGTTCCAATTGTTTTGCTTCACTGTCTTTATAGAAATAGCCAGTTGTTACAACCAGTTCGTTTGGCTGCAACCAGTCAAAAGGTTCAGGATTGTCCATAATATTCACACTTTCAATTGTGTTATGAATACCTTCCTCTCCAGCGATGATTCTTAGTCCATCTAATGATTGCATTGTAAGTAATTCTTCTATCGTAAACATGTTTCGCCCTCCAATTCGAACAAATATAAATTGTGCAACCTGCACAATCGGAATGCGGATTTTTTTGTTACCCTGTACAATGTGTATTCTTTATACAGCCGTTATAATAGCTGCGAAGAGCATCAATTTGGCACTGTTGGTTTTTAATAACCCCCAAGCTATTGTGCAATACCAACAGGTTTACTTTAATAAAACTGAATCATGATGTCAATCTGATTTCTTCTTCCAATAAAAAGCTTGCAAGCATTTTATATTTTTACTTTTGAGAAAACGGGGGCTAAATCATGTTTTTTTAATAGTACACAATGTTTTCGGGAATATTGAAAAAAGGAATATTGAAAATTGAAAAAGGAGTTTTAAATGTGAAGAATAAAAAGCTATTTATAATCTTATTTACATTTCTATTAACACTTGTTCCTACGATTGCCATGGCGGCCGATATTAAACCGCCTGCACATGCAGTCAATGGCTTTCTTGCTGTAATTCCATTGATTGTTATCATCGTTTTGCTGTTTTTGAAAGTGCATATGATTGTCGCTGGTTTGACGGGTGGCGTTATCGCCATGATTATGGGAGGAATCTCCCTTGCAACAGCCAACCAGTTTATGTTGGAGTCAATTCCAACAATGTTAACAATTACAGTTCCAATTATTAACTCAGCCATTGCAATGGCAGTGTTTAAGTCGGGCAGTTATGTGACTGCATTGACATTGGTACGAAGAGGTATCAAAGGACATGCTGAGTATTTTGCAGCGTTCATTATCATACTTCAAGCGGCTGCTACTTACATGTCAGGGGTTGGTGGCGGAAGTGCCATGGTTATTGCTCCGCTTGCATTTGCGGCAATGGGCGCAATTCCTGAATTGATTGCTGGTATGGCAATCGCTGCCGCAGTTTCATTCACCACTTCACCCGCTTCACTTGAAACAAGTATTGCAGCTAAATTAGGTGGGTTTGAAATTCAAGATTATGTTTCAACAATGCGTCCTTTCTGGTTGTTTTTCGTTGCAATCGCAATTGCACTTGCTTTCTGGGGTGCAAAGAGAAGAAAGGCGATATTTATCAGTGATGAAGATGTAGAAGTTACAAAAATGTCGAATGCAGCATTATGGAAAACCACACTACCGGCTATCTTCCTATTATTTGCTGTAATCGCTGGTCCAACAATCAACAAAGCAGTCGGAATGCCGCTGCTTGGACCACTTGTTTATACGATTGTAACAGGCGCATTAATCTTCTTATGTACAAAGATGACTATGAACCAGTCTTTTGAAGCAATTGTTGATGGCTCAAGTTATATTTTGACTAGATTATTCGGTGTCGGAATTTTCTTAGCGTTTATTAATATGGTTGGTGATATCGGTGCGTTCCAAGCAATTGCTGGAATAGCTGAAGATGTGCCTACTGCCATCATGGTGCCAACTGCTGTATTAGCTGGATTTCTCATTGGTGTCCCAGCAGGGGCGTACGTCGGCTCGATTTTGGCGATGGTCTTACCAGTAGCCATTGCCTTAAGCTTTAATACAATATCCATTGGATTTGTTGTCATGGGTGTTGGATTTGGTGCTATGATGAGTTTTGTAAATATTACAATGCAAGCACTTTCATCTGGATTCCAAATCCCTATCATTGATGTGGTGAAGGGGAATGCTAAGTGGATTGTTAGCTGCCTTGTCTTATTGATGGCAGCATCATTTATCTTCGCTTAGCTTAATTCCTGTTGCAGATATGATTTCGAACTAGAAAATTTTAGAGGGAGGCAAGGATTCATGCAATATGATCTTTTAGTACGTAATGTTTGCATCGAAGATGGTAAACCACATGTCGATATAGCTGTTAAGGATGGTAAAATTGTAGCAATCGAGCAGAAAGTGAATGGGGATGCAACCACTGTCATCGATGGAAAAGGACATGTCGTTGTTCCAGGTTTGGTAGAAAGTCACATTCATTTGGACAAAGCCTTCGTTGCTGATCGCAAACCGAATCTTTCTGGCACATTGCAGGAAGCATTGAAAGTCACGGCAGATTTGAAACCAACTTTTACACCTGAGGACATTAAAGAGCGTTCTATCAGAGTATTAGAACTTGCGATTCAATATGGCGTTACCCATATGAGAACCCATTCCGAGTTTGATCCTGTTCAAGGATTCACAGGATTTGATATCGTAATGGATCTAAAAAAGCAATACGCTGGGCAGATTGATCTACAAGTTGTTGCGTTCCCACAAGAGGGGATCATCAAAGCTCCTGGTACTTTAGAAATGATGGAGGAAGCACTAGAAAAAGGTGCAGATGTTGTTGGTGGCATTCCTTATAATGATTCCGACGCTGACAAGCATATTGATATCGTTTTTGAATTAGCGAAGAAGTATCGAAAACCAGTTGATTTTCATTTAGATTTCAGAGATGATGCTGAGGGTCTATCAACTGAGTACATTTGCCAGAAGACAATTGCAGAGGGATTTGAGGGATTGGTGTCAGGTGGTCATGTAACCGGACTTGGAGCATTACCACATGAACAGCTGAAACCATTAGCGGCACTAATGGCGAAGGCACAAATCAATATTATGAGCTTGCCACAAACCGATCTCCATTTAGGTGGTCGCAGGGATGAGTACAACGTGCGCCGGGCACTAACACCGATCCGATACTTACGTGATGCTGGTGTGAATATGAGTATTGCAACCAATAATATCCGCAATGCTTTTACACCATATGGTAATGGTGATTTAATACAAACTGCGATACTAGCCATGTCCACAGGACATCTTGGTGGCGCATCGGACTTGTCTTCGCTTCTGCAGATGATTACAGAAAATCCTGCGAAGGCAATGCAATTAGAAGGCTATGGGCTTCAAGTTGGCTGTCATGCTGATTTCGTCATCTTAAGTAGCACGGAGGTCGCGGATGCAATCATTGATATACCTGAACGACTCTTTGTCGTGAAAAGCGGGAAATTGGTTGCCAAAACAGAGAAAATAGTTACAAGGTATTAACTGAAGTAAAGGCTTAGTGATTACCCTAATTCGTATACTAAAGAAGCACCAATGTTTGGCGTCTTCAAGTCGTAAATACTTGAAGACGCCAAACATCAGGTGCTTTTTTCCGGGCGAAGTGTCCCAAGCGCTTGATTGCTACAACATATCAATCAACTGTTTCATTGAAATCAAAAAAAAGATTAAACAAATTACTGCACATATACGTATGGGAATGTAATACATAGAATTCCGATCTTTTTGAGAGATAACAAATAGTTTTCTTGTTAAGTAAAGCAAAACAACCGGTACAAGTGCTGCCCCAAAAGCTTCTCCCATTTCCGTTGCAGTCATGATACTCTCCTCAATAATAATTAATAATTGACCTGTAAACATATCATACCATAATTTAAGATGCATACTCATGCTAAAAACAGATAGCTAAAACGCGATTAGTAACTACATTTGTTTCTATAATTACGAAGGATTGCAGAAAAAACTAAACAGCCTCACACCTATGAAATATAGGGGTAAGACCACATAGTTGTGTTATTATTTTCAACTTTGTACTTGTTGGAGCGTTTCAATCCATTGTCATACCCCACTATTTTGGTATACCTTCTCAAAATTTCCGAAAAATACAATTATGAATGGATCGACTCTTCTACACCACGATACTTTAACTTTGTTGCCTCTCCTCCTCTAAGATGCCTTACTGATTTATGGTAATCTAATATGCTTTTTACTTCATTCGCAAGCTCTGGATTGATATTCGGCAGACGCTCTGTTAGGTCTTTGTGTATGGATGTCGCATTCTAGAACGGTATTTTCAAGACCAGTTTCATTAAGAACTTTTAACCTTACAGTGACCTCACCGTCAGCATTTACAGTGATTTTTTCGATAATTTCTTTTAGCATGGCATTGGTGAAATGATCTGACTTTATGATGTCGTTGATATTCGATAGTGTTTTGGTGAGTGAATTTGAAAACAGATCAGCATTGCTGATGTTGTTCTCTAACTGCATGAGTTTATTTTCTATGCGATGAATGTTGGCATTAATTTCGATCATCTTTTCCTTTAACTCGGCAACAGTAATAATTTCGTTTTCAAACATAATCATTTGTTTCTCTTTTTGCTTTTTGAACTTGGTTAGTTCCTTTTGGAGTTGGGTAGCATCTTGAAGATTGGTTTCTTTTGATTGGTAGACATCATCGAAATTCTTAACGGTGTCTTTAATGAATCTATTTTTGTTTTTGATGATGTCTGTAAAATAGATCTTAATCTCATCAAGCAATTCTTTCTCGTCAATCTTAGTGCTGTTCGAGCACGATTTTGCCCCATAGAGATTCCGACCACTACAAATCCAATTGATTGTTGTGTTCACATAAGTGCGTTCAAATCGACGGAAGGAGTAACCACAGCACTCACATTTGATCAAGGTACTGAAAACATGTGTGCTACTCTGTCTCTCCTTACCGTGTTCAAAGGCTTCCTTCCGATTGCTGATAATGGCATTAGCCCTGTTAAATTCTTCATCCGAGATGATGCGGTACTCAGGTTTGTGGGTAACAATCCAATCATCAGGTGAATTCTGATTTCGCTTCCCACTGATAAAATCAACAACTTCACTTTTCTTATTGATGATTTGACCGATATAGATTTTGTTTTTGAGAATTCGGGCAATCGCATTCTGTGACCATTCTGACCCTCTTTTGGTGCGAATACTTCGATTGTTGAGTTCTTTTGCAATCTTCATAGCACCATAGCCTTCATGATTGTAGAATTGAAAAATCTGCTTCACAACTTGGCTTTCCTCTGGGTTGATCTCCAAAGTGAACTTGTCAACCTGGTTGTAGCCATAGACAAAGTTAGGCACCTTCCCTTTTTTCGCATTGACTGCTTTACCAAACTTTACACGTTTGGATAGGTTGGCACTCTCTTCTTGCGCCATGGCACTAAAGATCGTGAGTATGAACTCTGAATTCCCAAGGATGGTTTGGTTGTTAGAAAGGAATTCAACTTCCACATTCAAAGCGCGAAGCTCGCGAATACTAGTGAGGAAGTCCACCGTATTGCGAGCAAAGCGACTGATATCTTTGACGACAACCTTATCAAACTTGGCAAACTTGGCATCATTCAACATACGCTGAAATTGGGTTCGGTTCTTGATCTGTTTACCCGAAATCCCTTCATCAGCATATACATTCACCAAGTCATAATGATTCCTCTCGGCAAAATCCTCGAAGAACTCTTTCTGCTTGTCCAAACTGTCAAGCTGTTCCTCTTTTTCTGTAGATACCCGGCAATATGCTGCTACTCTCATTTCATGACCTTTCTGTAACATTTTCTGCATCTCGATTTCTTGTATTGCGATTTTAGTTGCTACGACTGTGGCTGTAAAGTACTTGTGTAATTATTGTCTGGGCGTGAGGAAATTGATATTTCATTTAATAATTGATTAGAAATGCTTCTTGCAAATAATTTTGATAAAAGTTTTACCAGCTCTTCATCCGTATTTGGATTTATGAACTTGATATTCAATTTCCCCACAGACTCACTCCCCCTTTGCATCATGCAAAGACTGTCTTTACATGATATTGTTATTTGGAAAAGATATGATTCTGTGTTTTGAAGTAGTTTTCTCCTCAAAAAATTTCAAGACCCTAGAAAAGGGTCCTGTACGACTATGTTACCTTGAATTTTTGTACTTGGCGCAGCTCGTTTGCGGCAATCGCGCGCCATTATCATGTTAAACAGATGTTAAACCAAATCACTTGAAATTTAACTTTGCAGGCTTTGCCTGCAAGCCGTCGAGACTGTGTTGTTAAACACTTATTCCTGCAAGCAATAAAGATTTCATTGTTTCCCTACGGAATAAAAAAAAGAAATCCAATTAGGACTTCCCGCTTGTTTGCGTCTCTTCAATTACTCTCATCAAATTAATTTTCGAGTAAAGTACTCGTTGAATTTCGACAATCTTATTTCGTTCATCTGCAGTATAGAAAACAATATAATTTTTTACTGGCATAAATCGATACTCAGATTTCATGTTTTTCACTGGTTGATAAACGGGATAAGAATAAGGAAATTCCTCCACGCAATTGATAAATATTTGATGTCAAACATTTTCAAAATCTCTCGATTCAAGAGATTTCCTTAACGCTGAAAAAACCTCCTCATGACTGTATCGTTTGTCAGTCGATTTAGCTTCCAGCTCTGCTTCTTTCAACTTGAAGTGAATTTCATTTTCAAACTGAAGTTTCTCATAAGATTCCATACTCATGACAACCATTTCTCCATAACCGTTCTTGGTAAGGAATATTGGTTCCATACTCTCTCGAACTCCTCGAGAAATTTCGGCAAAGTTATTTCGTAAATCTGATATTGGTCTGATATTTGGCATATTGATCACCTCAGAGTTAGTTTATCATAATTATGATAAACTAATGAGCGGAATTCAGCGAAGCTCTACTTAGATTAAGTAGCCAATTTACAATATCTCGAAAAAAGGTTTCTTTTTTTAAACTACAGAAGGAATACATTGATAAATCGATTTCATTAATATCCACGTCTTCAAATCTGCTGCAGATTTAAAGTTTTGAAATACAGTTTCTAAGCTAAAAGTTCAAATCCACAACTCCTCTTCTAGCTGTTCCTAAATTTCAGGATTTTATTATATTAACCCAATAGGTACAGCAAAGTTTTCCTTATCAAGTGGTAGGATTTCTTCTCTCATGCAAAGTATCCCACCCACACTTCGTTCAACTTTCGCCTTATCGAGTAGTTTAAACACATTTA
>JAVBKB010000183.1:0-5598 GCA_031554275.1 Caryophanales bacterium
GATACGGACAGAATGATTGTTAATAAGCTTGCTTATGACATTGGCGTGCCGGAAAGATTTGATATCGTTGTTTTTCATGCGACAGAGTCAGAGGACTTTATCAAGAGAGTGATAGGTTTACCTGGTGAGAAAATTGAATACAAAAACGATGTACTTTATATAAACGACAAGGCTTATGGAGAACCCTATTTAGATGAGTATAAGAAGAATCTATCTTCAAAAACTCTAACTGGAGATTTTTCAGCTGTAGTACCTGATGATTGTTATTTTCTAATGGGAGATAATCGCTTAGCTAGTAGTGACAGCAGAGTCATTGGTGCGATTCCCATAGACAAAATAATCGGAAAAACTAACTTGGTATACTGGCCGATATCTGATTTTCATTTTGTTAAATAATAAAAACATCCTGATTTTATGGGTGGGTTTCACGCGGATAAATCACCATAGTTACCTCCTTGGTAACAGTTGCAAAAGACGCTGCAATATGATACGATATTCTTTGTGAAAAAAAGCATTTTGCTTTTTTTGGATTACAATGTTCCGCTGCAATTCGTTATTAATGCAAGAGCATTTGTTGTGGAAGGAGTTGAATTCGATGCATAAATTGATTGAAGAAATCACTAAAGAACAACTTCGTACAGATATTCCTAACTTTCGTTCTGGAGACACAGTGAAAGTACATGTGAAGGTTGTCGAGGGAACTCGTGAACGTATCCAAGTTTACGAAGGCGTGGTTATTAAACGACGTGGTGGTGGAATCAGCGAATCATTTACAGTTCGCAAAATCTCTTATGGCGTTGGTGTTGAACGTGTATTCCCGTTACATACACCTCGTATTGCCAAAATTGAAGTTGTGAGACATGGTAGAGTGCGTCGCGCTAAACTTTATTACTTGCGTAATTTACGTGGTAAAAAAGCGCGTATTAAAGAAATTCGCCGTTAGTTAACTTTGGAGGGGCTTTTTAAGTCCCTCTTATAAGTTTATTGTCAAAAATATTTCATTCGGTGGTGTATCATGAGAAAAAAATCAGTTGGTAGAGAAGTATTAGAATGGGGATTAGCATTCCTGTTTGCCGTTGGATTTGCTTTTTTGATTCGTCAGTTTTTATTTGCTCCGATCTTGGTAGAAGGTAAATCGATGATGCCAACTTTACATGATAAGAACAGAATGATTGTAAATAAAGTTGCTTATGATATCGGGGAACCAGAAAGATTTGACATTGTTGTGTTTCATGCGACAGAGACAAAAGACTATATCAAAAGAGTAATAGGTTTACCTGGTGAGAAAATCGAATATAAGAACGATGTACTTTATATAAATGATAAGGCTTACGAGGAACCCTACTTAGATGAATACAAGAAGAATCTATCCTCCAAGAATCTAACAGGAGATTTCGATGCCGTGGTAGTACCTGATGATTGCTATTTTCTAATGGGTGATAATCGCTTAGATAGCCGAGATAGTAGAGATATCGGTGTGATTCCGATTGATAAAATAATCGGAAAAACAAACCTGGTATTCTGGCCAATGTCTGATTTCCATTTTGTTGAATAATGAATAGATAAACAGAATTGACCCGAATGATTTCATTCGGGTCATAAATATATGGACTTTTACAAGTCGTTTGAAGATTTGAAGAAAGGAGTGATCTAGTGGCAATTCAATGGTTTCCTGGTCACATGGCAAAAGCCCGTCGTGAAGTGACTGAAAAACTAAAGCTTGTTGATATTATTTTTGAAATAGTTGATGCGAGACTTCCTTTATCCTCACGAAATCCGATGATTGATGAGATCATTCAACATAAACCAAGACTAGTTATTTTGAATAAAGCAGATATGGCAGATTCGTCTATTACAAAACAATGGTTGCATTATTTTCAAGCCCATTCCCTTTCTGCTGTAGCAGTGAATTCTCTAGAGGGAAAAGGAATGAACCTAATTACCCAAGCTGCGAAAGAAGTGTTATTTGAAAAGCATGAAAGAATGCGAGCAAAAGGAATTCGCCCACGAGCTATCAGAGCAATGATCATTGGTATTCCGAATGTTGGGAAATCCACGCTGATTAACCGTATTGCCAAAAAGAATATTGCGAAAACAGGGAACACTCCTGGAGTAACGAAAGCGCAGCAATGGATAAAGGTTAATAAGGATATTGAATTGCTTGATACACCTGGAATTCTTTGGCCCAGATTTGAAGATCAGGAGATTGGACTTAAACTTGCTCTATCAGGGGCAATTAAGGATGCGATCCTTAATTTGCATGAAGTTGCTAGCTATGGTTTGAAATTTCTTCAACAATATTATCCTGAGCGCCTTCAAAGCACTTATCAGTTAGCAGAGATTCCTGAAAACATCGTGCTGGCATTTGATCATATTGGCAAATTACGCGCTTGCTTAGGTAGTGGTGGCGTTGTCGAGTATGACAAAACTGCTGAATTAATTGTTCGAGATATTCGCTCACAGAGATTAGGCGCACTAACATTTGAAAGACCTAAAGAATGGAATGATCGAAATGAAAACAGTTGCTGAGATTAAAGAGATTTTGCTTCAGGTGAGGAATGAAAGTGATCCGCTTTTGGAACAGTATCGGACCGATACTCGTAGTTCGGTTCAAAAACTTGTTGCGAGTTGTCTGAAAAGATTACAATTAGAAGCAAGTTTGCGACAGAAGTTTCAGGAAATGAATCAATTTGAAGACGAAATTCATTCAAAAGGCTTTCAATTGATTGCTGGAATTGATGAAGCAGGCCGTGGTCCGCTAGCAGGTCCAGTTGTTGCTGGCGCTGTCATATTGCCAAAGGATTTTCTTCTGCTTGGTTTAAATGATTCCAAGCAATTATCTGAAAAACGACGAAGTGAGTTTTTTGACTTTATTGTCGAACACGCAATCGCTACTTCTACGGGTATTGTTACTGCGCAAGAAATTGATGAAATCAATATTTATGAAGCAACAAAACTGGCAATGCAACGTGCTATATCAAATCTAGCTTGCTCACCAGGGTTTCTATTAATCGATGCAATGAAGATTTCAACTTCTATTCCAAGTGAATCAATTATTAAAGGTGATGCGAGATCCAATTCTATCGCAGCTGCTTCGGTAATTGCCAAAGTGACGCGAGATCGCATGATGTTACAGTATGCGCAACAATATCCAAACTATAGCTTTGAAAAGCATATGGGCTACGGTACCAGAGAACATTTTGATGCTATTCATAAGTTTGGTCCATGCCCGATCCATCGGATGACGTTTGCTCCATTAAATCAGTTTCCTTCAAAAGTTTAGTTCGATTCTTTTGATAAAAATATTTTTCTTGATGTAATCGAACTTACCTATCCAAGTCACATGGGACAGGTTTTCCTTTTATATACTCAAAATGAAATCGCTTTGGCATGTAAAGTTTCAAGAAGTTGAATAGTTTTATAAAAAAAATGTTCAAATATTAGACAAATTCGACTTAATTTCGCTACAATAGATTTGTGCTATTTTGAAATTTTTCAAGTGAGGAGAATAATATGAATATTCATGAACATCAGGGGAAAGAAATTCTGCAAGCTTATGGTGTCGCAGTTCAGGCTGGAATTGTTGCTTATACCGTTGAGGAAGCTGTTCAAGCTGCAAAGGAATTAGGCTCAGGCTTTTGTGTTGTCAAGGCACAAATCCACGCTGGAGGGCGTGGTAAAGCTGGCGGTGTTAAATTAGCAAAGAATCTTGACGAGGTTCGTTTGCACGCAAGTGAGATTCTTGGAAAGACGCTTGTAACCCATCAAACTGGTCCAGAGGGCAAAGAAGTGAAACGTCTTCTGATTGCAGATGCTTGTGACATCAAGAAGGAATATTACGTCGGTCTTGTTCTAGATCGTGCGACTTCTCAAGTTGTTCTTATGGCATCAGAAGAGGGCGGCATGGATATTGAAGAGGTGGCCGCAAACTCACCAGAGAAGATTATTAAAGAAGTGATCGACCCAGTTGTTGGGCTTACTGGATTTCAGGCACGTCGTGTGGCTTTCAAAATGAATATGCCAAAAGAGCTTATCAATCAAACAGCGAAACTGTTCATAAATCTGTACACTGCTTACATAGAAAAGGATTGTTCCATTGTTGAAATCAATCCGTTAGTAGAGACGGAAGATGGCAAAGTGCTGGCACTGGATGCAAAGCTGAATTTCGATAGCAATGCGCTGTATCGTCATCCTGAAGTGGTAGCGCTTCGAGATCTAAATGAAGAAGATGTGAAAGAAATTGAAGCTTCTAAATTTGATTTGAGTTACATTGCCTTGGATGGAAATATTGGTTGTATGGTAAATGGTGCAGGACTTGCAATGGCAACTATGGACATCATTAAGCATTATGGTGGCGAACCCGCGAATTTCTTGGATGTTGGGGGTGGTGCAACGACTGAGAAAGTAACAGAAGCTTGCAAAATTATTCTGTCTGATGATAAGGTCAAAGGAATATTTATTAATATTTTTGGTGGCATTATGAAGTGTGATGTCATTGCTCAAGGTGTCGTTGAGGCTGTTAAACAACTTGGCTTAACCGTTCCGGTTGTAGTTCGTCTTGAAGGTACAAATGTGAATTTAGGGAAAGAAATTCTACAAAATTCAGGCTTAAATCTAGTTTCTGCTGGTTCAATGGCAGATGGTGCACAAAAAATCGTTAAACTAGTGGGAGGCGTTGCAGTATGAGTATCTTCATCAATAAAGAAACTAAAGTGATTGTACAAGGGATTACAGGCGCAACGGCTCTCTTTCATACAGAACAAATGTTAGAATATGGAACCAAAATTGTTGGCGGTGTCACGCCTGGTAAGGGTGGAACAGAAGTTTGTGGCGTGCCAGTTTTTAATACAGTTTCTGAAGCGAAATCTGCAACCGGATGTACGGTTTCTGTCATCTATGTACCTGCTGCATTTGCTGCGGATGCTATCATGGAAGCTGTTGAGTCTGAATTAGATTTAGCAATCTGCATTACAGAGGGCATTCCAATCTTAGATATGGTGAAAGTGAAACGCTACATGGAAGGTAAGAAAACAAGACTTGTTGGGCCAAATTGTCCAGGAGTTATTACAGCAGATGAGTGCAAAATAGGCATTATGCCGGGCTACATTCACACCAAAGGACATGTCGGTGTTGTTTCACGCTCAGGGACATTAACTTATGAAGCAGTTCATCAATTAACCACTGAAGGAATTGGGCAAACAACTGCGGTTGGAATTGGTGGTGATCCAGTGAATGGTACAGATTTCATTGATTGTTTGAAGGCATTCAATGAGGATCCTGAGACTTTTGCTGTGATCATGATTGGAGAAATTGGTGGAACTGCTGAAGAAGAGGCAGCCGCATGGGTGCAAGAAAATATGACCAAACCTGTTGTTGGCTTTGTGGGTGGAGCAACAGCTCCTCCAGGGAAGAGAATGGGCCATGCAGGTGCCATTATTGCAGGTGGTAAGGGAACTGCCGCTGAAAAGATTCGCATAATGGAGGAATGTGGCATTTGTGTTGCTGAAACACCATCCGTGATGGGCGAAACAATGATAACGGTGTTGAAAGACAAAGGTTTATATGAGAAATGCTTGGTAAAATAAATATTTATTTAAA
>JAVBKB010000232.1:0-4608 GCA_031554275.1 Caryophanales bacterium
TTCACGCATTCTAACATCATTGCAAACGGGACACTTCATTTTTTTCCTCTCCTTATTCTAAAACTGTTTCATATTGTGAAACAATTTGATATTAAAGTGAAGACAAGTTATACAATGCTATTATACTAGAATTTCTTAAGATGGTCAAAATCACCGAGGAAGTCGTCGGTCAGACCTACATCAACTTTATAATCGAAAGTCAACCCCGAATGTGAAAGTCAAACCTTCGCCTGCGAAGAAGTCAACCACAAATGTGAAAGTCAACTCAACAGCAGAGGAAGTCTTTGGTCCTAGCTCATAAATGGTTACTTTGAACGAATGAAGAAATAATCTAGCAGAAACAATTTTGTCATTCAAAACGTTGTGCCGTGGGAGTTTTAAGTTGCATTTCTAACAACAATTAGGATGATACAGTGAAATCCAAACCCACATATATTGAAACTAAGTTTTCATTTATATATTTTTTCTTCGGTTATTTCTTGTCAAATTCCTAGTTTAATGGGATGATATAAAGAACAATTGCTTACGAATTGTAAGTAACTCTTTTATAAAGGCTGGAGGAGCTATGAGCATACCAAAAGAACTACGTTATTCAGAAGAACATGAGTGGGTTAAGGTTGATGGAGAAAGATGTGTAATCGGTATAACGGACCATGCACAACATGCTTTGGGGGATATCGTTTTTGTTGAACTACCTGAAATTGGTGATGAAATTATCATGAACGAGCCATTTGGCAGTGTCGAATCTACAAAAGCAGTGTCAGAGCTTTTCGCACCAATTAGTGGGCGAGTAACGGAAATTAATGAAGAATTGTTGGATAATCCAAACTTCGTGAACGAATCTCCATATGAAAAAGCTTGGATGATCGCAGTAGAAGTTAGTGACATGGATGATTTAGACAACTTGATGAATGCTGAACAATATGCGAAAATGTTAACAGAAGAAAAATAATTTAAATAACGACTAGGTTGAAGAGCCACAAATTTGTGCTTTCATCTAGTCGTTTTTTGTATAATTTATGAGTGCGCTTTTCTACTATCCTCAGGCGCTTGTTCGCGATCATTCATGCCATAATCCCTGATGACAGCAGCAACCCGAAGCTTATAATCGCGAAAAATCCCACCACGACCAGCTGCTTGAGCAGCACGGTGCTTTTCTAAGTTGCGCCATTTCTCAATGACTGACTCGTCCTCCCAAAATGATAGCGAAAGCAACTTGTTTGCGTCAGATAAACTTTGGAAACGTTCAATCGAGACAAATCCATCTATTTTCTCAAGTTCCTGTCGAAGCTCAGTCGCTATTTCTAAATAACGATCCGCTTGCTCCTCTTCAATCCAAACTTCAAAGATTACACCAATCATTCTAATCCCTCACAGTTATCAAATTTTTACAAAATAAATTGTAAAAGTTGCAATTGCTCGCTACATGGCGAAATAAGATGAAGACTACAACTTTAGCAATATTCATTCAAAACAATTCTACTGAGCATAGTGCCACTTGTAAATAGGTTATGCAAACATTAACATACCAATCTACAAAAGATCATTCGATTAATCATTTTGTTTAATAGTACAAGCCATGTTTTTTTGCTATAGTTTAATTTGAAACCAATGGTAAATTGAAATGTAAGCAAAATAACTGAATCACGAGGTCTTGTATGTAGATGAGGGAGAAGATGAAACCGAAATATAATACTTGGATTAAATTTAGGAAGATGATGTTATTTGTTCTTGTTTTCATTTTTCTTGTCACTTTGTCGCTTTGTATGCGTAATATGGTAATCAAATTCTTGCTATTGGGTATCGCTGTGCCAATAGGCTACATAAGCGTAATTCTTTTGGTTAGCTATTATTATTTTTCTGAAAAAGGTGGAAATTATCAAGAGGTTGTTCACGATATTATAGTCAGTAAAGTAGCGATCGAAACAGGTGCAACCATTCTCGATATCGGTGCAGGAAGTGGCTCATTGGCGATAAAAACTGCCAAGAAAAATAAACAATCTTCGATTAAAGCGATTGACTATTGGGGTAGTAATTGGCAATATTCGAAACAACAATGCACAAATAATGCAAAAATCGAGCATGTTGACCAACAAATAGAATTTATTAAGGCATCAGCTTCAGAATTACCATTTGCTAGTGCAACTTTCGATGTTGTCATTAGCTGCCTTACATTTCACGAAGTGAAGGATACGAATGATAAAAGCGTAGCAATAATTGAAGCATTTCGTGTCTTGAAAAAAGGTGGGAAGTTTGTTTTCTTCGACCTTTTTAATGACGAGAAGCAATTTGGAGAATTTCATGATTTTCAAAATAAATTGAAGAATAATGATGTAGAAATTTTGGAAGTGAAGAAATTTGAAGAACTAATTGCAAACTGCCCAAAAATTCTACTTAACAGAAAAGTTTTGGGGCATGGCATACTTATTGTTGGTAAGAAGCTGTAACTGATTTTTTACACTCAATGCAGTTGATAAGAGTACTCAAGAGATGACGACAAGACTCGGCTCGGAATTGTACAAAAGGATTCCACTTAGAATTTGTACAAAAGGATTCGATTTGGAATTGTACAAAAGACTCGTCCGGAAATTTTCGCATTTTCGATGCTCAAAGCGAAAAAAATTTACTGCTGTGATGATTTATTCACCTAACTTCATAAACAAAAACGAGGAGGAAAAATGACGATATTTATTGATTGTGATGGTTGTCCAGTAGTCGATATTACAATTAGAGTTGCAAAAAAATTCGAGGTTGAATGTGTATTAATTTGTGATACGTCACATCACTTTGATCGTGAGGGCGCAACAACAATAACTGTTTCCCAAGGAGCAGATAATGTAGATTTTGCAATCGTAAATCGGGTGAAGAAGAATGATATTGTCGTAACTCAAGATTATGGGTTGGCAGCCATGTGTTTGGCTCGTGAAGCGATTCCGATTAACCAAAATGGAATGATTTATAATAGTGAAAATATAGATTCATTGCTTTTGCAGCGACATACTGCAAAGAAAATTAGAATGTCAGGCGGAAGGTTGAAGGGCAATAGTAAGCGTACAAATGATCAGAACTTATCGTTTGAAAAGATGCTGACAGAGACACTGGAAAATGCTAAATCTCAAGCGAAATAATTGATTTGATTCAGGAACAATATACAAGATGGTTTGGCAATCTAATAGTGGTCATGACGGAAAAGTTGTTTCATTTGTCAGCGTTTGGAAGGCGTGTTTTGCAACAAGTGAGATGGGATTTGTGAACACAGTTTATATCTAGTTTGGAATAAGCACCAATCCACAGCGTAGCGTTTATTGTATAAAACTTTAAATGAAAGGGTATTGAAACCCTCGGTTTTAATACACAAGGTACTCACATGATTAAATTTAACTCTTTTCAAGGCACGGTTACCATGATAAGTGATTTTCCAATTGGATCAAATAGTGAAGAAATTGGTTGTTACAAGCTGATGTCGGTAGATAATGGTCAGGGTGCGCTAGTGAATTTTGTCGTATCTCCGACAACTTATTTCGTTGATCATGTGATAATTTCCGTGGGCGACGTGATAACAGGATTCTACGATGAAAATACACCTACATTGATGATTTATCCACCTCAATATCAAGCAATCATTATCACAAAAACTACTCCATATCCAAATGTGAAAGTTGGCTTTTTCGATAGCCAATTGACGAGTAGTGATGGCCAGTTGAAATTACATATTTCTTCAAACACACAATTGTTGTTACGAAATGATCAGTTGTTTACAGGCAATCCAGCAAATCGTAATCTTATCGTGATTTATGGCCCGACTACCAGAAGTATTCCTGCACAAACAACACCTTTTAAAGTCATTGTTTGGTGTTAGAAATGACTTCAGTCCGACATCATGGGCATTAGAACTTTCGAGCCCAGCAAGCCTGTAAAGTTGTAAGGTAGATGTATATCCTTCAAAATCGCTTCATTTC
Organism: Caryophanales bacterium; assembly: GCA_031554275.1. Taxonomy (GTDB): domain Bacteria; phylum Bacillota; class Bacilli; order JARBTR01; family JARBTR01; genus JAVBKB01. The sequence goes on from JAVBKB010000232.1 coordinate 3,960, forward strand.
CCCCATTAACATTACAACTTTCTCAAATACTCGAGTAGCATTTGCTGTAGGGACAGTTATGTTCTGATTGAGAACAATCCCATGAAACTTCATGAACTTTATTGATTCGTAAATTTTGAATATCATTTTTAATGTCATAAATAATATTGATGAGTTTCTCACTGTATTCCTTTTTTCAGCGATCTTAACTTCATTTTTTACATGTTGGTATTTAACGCAAGATATTGCGAGTTAAAAATGTCTCAAACTAATGTAAATACTGTGAAGCAGAAGCACTGAAAATAAACGATTTGAATGATATTTTGAAAATTGAGGACTTCAATGATGAAGAGGAAAAGCACATTACTAATTATAGTGTTATTTTTGTTGAATTATGTTTGATAATATAGAAAAATATGCTATATTTAATATGAAATCAATTACCAGTTGTGCGATCTCATAAATTTTGATCTGGGCGATGATTCGTAACAATAAAAATGGTTTTGCTCTTTATTGGCACAATTTAATAGGGAGTCTCAGAAAATTATCAGGAGGGGATTAAATGTTTGATTGGTTTTCTGTATCTGAAATTTTGCTTTCTTCTGCATTCTTTATTGCATTCATGGCTTTTGGAATTATTAGTACAGTTATCGTAAAATCAATTAGCTTC
>JAVBKB010000182.1:0-9325 GCA_031554275.1 Caryophanales bacterium
TTTCTAATTGAACCAAGTCTTTATATTATTGATGAACCATTTCTAGGATTAGATCCTTTAGCTATTCAGTCCTTACTCGAAATGATGAAGCAGAAAAAATCTGAGGGTGCAGGCATCCTAATGTCAACACATATATTAGAAACTGCGGAAAAGTATTGTGACAAGTTCATTGTCTTGCATGAAGGAAAGGTTCTAGCAGCAGGAACACTTGACGCACTTAGAGTACAGTGCCAAATGCCTCAAGCAAACCTTGATGAACTATTTGTTGCATTAACAAAGGATGAAGCCTAATGCAGAAATTAAATCTATGGTCTAATCGGTTTGCCGTATTTGTTGGCAATATTACGAAGTATTTACGATACATTTTGACTGGGCATTTACTCATCGTTTTGATGTTCTTATTTGGTTGGGTGGCCTATAACTATCAGAATTGGACAAATGCTGTTCCAGAAGATTTTCCAATTGAGATTGCTATTGGTGTTGTTGTAGGTACACTATTGACACATAGTCCAATACGCACCTATTTACGGGACGCAGATGCTGTTTTCCTACTGCCACTTGAGGCGAAGTTGAAACAGTATTTCGTGCGTTCATTTATCGTCAGTTTCATTGTGCAAAGCTTTCAATTACTTATTGTACTTGTGCTTTGCATGCCGTTCTACAATCAGTTGCGAGAAACTTCAATTTCTTTATCATGGTTATTACTATTAGCCGTTTTCTTGAAGTTGCTCAATTTGCTCTTTCAATTTGCGCAGCAATTCACACCGATTCCAAGCAAGATGCTTCGTGAGAAAGTAACTATTTTCTTGTTAAATGTGCTGATGATCACTATGTTCTTGCGACAAGACTATTGGCTTATGATTGCTATGGTGGGTATTTTTGTCGTGATTTCTTTGCTGGAGGCTAACAAAATCTACAGTACACCACTGCCTTGGGAGCGACTGGTAAGCCTTGAAAATGACTTCATGAATCGGTTCTACCGTTTGGCAAATCTTTTCACAGATGTTCCACATTTAAAAGGACAAATTGCGCCAAGGAAGTTGCTTTCTAGATTTATGAGTACCCAATATCAGTCAGCAAACAAGACGATGGATTATCTGTTTATGCGGACGTTTATGCGAGCGAATGGATATTTCGGACTGGTTGTTCGATTAACCTTTATTGCAGCGATCATTATTTTCTTTGCACATTTGCAGTATGGTTCGCTAGTTGTTACGTTGTTATTTCTTTATTTCACAGGCATTCAACTAATTCCGATGGCACATCATCATCATTATCAAATGTGGTTAGACCTTTATCCAATAGAAGAATCAACAAGAAAAAAAGCAGTGACATCTTTAATCAGACGTATACTGCTTGTTCAAGTAGGCATATTAACGGTAGTTACACTTTTCGCAGAGGGGTTTCTGATTGGTGCACTAAGTTTCTTAGCTGGCGCAGTTTTTGTATTCCTATTCCTCATCCATGTCAAAAGAAAAGTGTAAATTGTGTATCTTAAATGTGAAAAAGTGAAGAAGAATTTTGTTGTCAAAATTCATCTAAATGTCACTGGATTTTGAGATATTCCCACTGTATCCTAAATTAAGAAATATCTTTGGGTACGTTATACTTCTTAGTATAGTTTTTTGCTACAAAAACATTTGCATGCTTCACAATTGATGGCTCAGGTAATTGGTTTTCAATATCTGACCATAGTTCTGCGGCAGTGGTAGATTCCCATTGTGTGTAGATTAAGTAAGAGTCCGAAGTGACTGGTCGTAAGAAGCGGTAGGCAATTAGACCCGGTAATGCTCGTTTCATCTGAAGAGGAAATTCTTCTTCAAATGCAGGTCTATCTTCATGATCTACATACACATAAGCCAAAATGGCGACACCTTGTTGCAGCAGTTCACGATACGCTTCAATAATTGTATATTTTCTAGGGCTACTAAATACAGATTTCGTGCTGCTTTCTTGAATAAGCAGTGTTTCACTTGCGTTTTGCATTAATATCATATTGTCCGTTTTTTTTTGTTGAAAGATTTTTTTCATGAAATCATAAGTTCCACTCGCAATATAGAAATCCATGTAGCACCTCTTTGATTTTAATTGTTATAAATAGCATTGAACATTTGTCTTAAAATGAGGTAGAATGTCATTTAGTGATTTTTTATTAATGCAATTATAAATATTATTTTATCAAAAAAAACCCTTGAAAGGAAATTGAGATGTCGAGACCAATTAATGACACTTTTTTACGTGCTGCAAGAGGAGAACAAACAGATTACACTCCAGTTTGGTATATGAGACAAGCTGGACGATCTCAGCCAGAGTATAGAAAGATTAAGGAAAAATACTCTCTTGTTGAAATTACTCATCAACCCGAGCTTTGTGCATATGTAACGGAGCTACCAGTTGTCCAATATGACAATGATGCCGCAATCCTGTATAAGGATATTATGACACCGATTCCGGGAATAGGATGCCCGGTTGAAATCACTGCAGGCATTGGTCCAGTGATCGCAAATCCAATTCGATCATTAGCTGATGTGAATCGTCTAGTTCCGCTTATTCCAGAAGAACATATTGCATTCGTCGGAGAAACAATTAGAATTCTTGTTGAAGAGAAGTTAAATGTACCTCTAATTGGCTTTGCAGGTGGTCCATTTACATTGGCAAGTTATATGATCGAAGGTGGTCCTTCTCGCAATTATAATAACACGAAGGCGATGATGTATTCTGAACCTGAAACCTGGTTTGCGCTGATGGAGAAACTTGGTGATATGGTGATCACTTATGTGAAATACCAAATCAAATCTGGTGCAAAGGCGATCCAAATCTTCGATTCATGGGTAGGCGCTTTAAATATTGAAGATTACCGCCATTATATCCGCCCTGTTATGGAAAAAATATTTGCTGCTTTAAAGGGAGAGAATGTTCCACTCATCATGTTTGGAGTCGGAGCAAGTCATTTAGCGAAAGAGTGGAATAGTCTACCGCTCGACGTTGTTGGCTTGGATTGGCGCTTATCGATTCCAGAAGCGCGCGCGTTAGGGGTTAACAAAGTGGTGCAAGGGAACTTGGATCCAGCATTATTAATCTCCTCTTGGGATGCAATTGAAAAGAAAGCAAAAGAAATCATTGAACAAGGAGTTGCTCAACCAGGACATATCTTTAACCTTGGGCACGGGGTATTCCCTTCAGTTAATCCAGATACATTGAAACGACTAACAACATTCATCCATGAGTATTCTTCAAAGATTAGAAAATAGTGCTTTAGCTCAATCGAAGGTTGAGTGCATATAGGTTTGCTGTATTGTTCGAAAGGACAACCATTTCAGAAATGCTACTCGGCTGCGATTATGCAAGTGTTAGCGCTTTATGCGAAAGCTAGAACGATAGGCAACCATTTTTATAAAAATTCGTGTGATTGGAGTTACACATGGCAAAGAAAAAGGTAGCTCTACTGGTGTTAGCGTATGGAACACCGGAAAAAGAGCAGGATATTGAGAAATACTACACACATATTCGTGGTGGTCGAAAGCCCTCCAATGAAATGGTGGAGGAGCTTACTGAAAGGTACCAATCGATTGGTGGAATTTCACCTTTAGCGAAAATCACAAGAAGTCAAGTTCAGGCATTGACTGCCGCATTAAATAATAGCCAATCAACAATTGATTTTGTACCCTATCTCGGATTAAAGCATATTGAACCTTTCATTGAGGATGTCGTGAAGCAGATTCATGAGGATGGTGTGACTGAAGTGGTTAGTATTGTACTTGCCCCTCACTATTCAACACTTAGCGTGAAGTCCTATAATGATCGGGTAAGAGAAACGGCTGAGGAGCTTGGCGGCATAACGATTCATGCAGTTGATAGTTGGTATACTGAGCCGAAATTTACTGAGTTTTGGGTAAAAAGTATTCAGGAAGAATTCGAAACATTATCTGATACAGAAAAAGCAAATGCAGTTGTGATTTTCTCTGCACATAGCTTACCTGAACGAATTCGTAACTATAATGACCCTTATGAAAGTCAGCTCAAAGAAACTGCAGCAGCAATTTTCTCGCAGCTAGAAGTTCCGTTCTATGCAGTTGGCTGGCAGAGTGAAGGGAAAACTCCTGAGCCGTGGCTCGGGCCTGATGTCTTGGATCTCACTAAACAATTGCATCAAGAAAAGGGCTATCAAACATATATTTATGCACCTGTTGGATTTGTCGCAGACCATCTTGAAGTCCTTTATGATAATGACACAGAGTGTAAAGAATTGGTTGAAGAATTGGAAGCAAAATATTGTCGTCCAGTGATGCCGAATACTGATCCTGTATTCATTCAGTCGATGGTTGATGTGGTGTTAAAGCAAGTCAAGTAAAGTAGCATTGATATTGATATCAAGAAAGCACAGAGGTTCTTGTATGAGTACAGAAAAAAATATCGTGGTAATTGGTGGCGGTATAGCTGGTTTATCAGCTGCTTACTATCTGAATAAGCAAATTAAAGATGAAAATTTGCCTTATCGTGTCACGCTTGTTGAAGCATCGGATCGATTAGGCGGCAAAATGCAAACGCTACATAAAGATGGGTTCATGATAGAGCGAGGACCTGATTCATGGCTTGCTAGCAAGAAATCAATTTCGGATTTAGCAAAGGAAGTTGGCATTGGTGATACACTGACAAATAGTGTTCCTGGTGGTATTTCGTATATTTGTTCGAAAAACAAACTTTATAAAGTCCCTGGTGGGGCGATCTATGGTATTCCAACCAAAATACTTCCTTTTGCTGGTTCTAATCTGATGTCTCCGGCAGGCAAAGTTCGTGCTGGAATGGACTTATTTATTCGGAAAACCAAAATCAAAGGGGACGATGTTGCACTTGGTCCTTTTTTGACAAGACGTCTTGGAGAAGAGCTAGTTCAACGAGTAGTTGATCCCCTATTGTCGGGTATCTATGCTGGTGATCTTGAAGAAATGAGTACACTGGCAACTTTTCCGGATTTGCTACATCAAGAGCAAAAATATCATAGCTTGATTCTTGGGATGAAGTTGGGGCGAAAGAAGAAACCTAAGTCTGCTCCTGCTGATCCTTCAGTAGCACCCAAGCCTAAAGGGATGTTCATGACCTTTAATCAAGGTCTAGAATCGATGATAGCAGCATTAGAAGCGGCAATGCCTGAAGTGACAATATTGAAAAATAACAAGTGTCTAGAAATTAAGCATCATGATATGTTTCATGCATATCGAGTATTATTGTCGAGTGGGAATGTTCTTTCCGCAGACGCCATTGTGCTCGCTACAGAACACAGAGCCATCACAAAAATTTTCCCGAAAGTAGAGTTTCTAGAAGTATTCGACAAAATGCCAGCATCATCAGTTGTAAATGTGACTCTTGCTTATGAAGAATCTGCAATTACAAAAGATATGCCTGGGAATAACTTTCTTGTCGCAACGAATAGTGATTACCGAATAACCGCATGTACTTGGTTACATCAGAAATGGCCACATACTGCACCGAAGGGCTACGCTTTACTGAGAGCTTTTATCGGAAAAATTACCTACGGAGATTCTATTCTAGATATGACGGATGAGGAAATTGTTGAATTAGCTTTGAAAGACGTTCGAAAGCAGATCACGTTCTCTGCGCCACCTTTGTTCACTGTTGTCAACCGTTGGATGGACGCCATGCCACAGTATACTGTGGGTCATATGAAGCGGTTGCAGAAAGTGAGGGAGGAAGCGAAGAAGCACTATCCTGGTATTTTCTTTGCAGGAGGCTCTCATGATGGAATCGGAATGGCTGATTGCGTGACTTCAGGGAAAAATTCTGCTGATACAGCTTTAGCTTATTTAAAGACAAAAGATTATTGAAATTTAGTATGAAAAATGAGGATGGGGCGAAACCCTCTTCTCATTTTGTTCCAGCTGTTTTTCAGACAGTGTAACTTCTTGTGGTTTTTCACTTGCTTTCCGTGGGTGAAGCTTTGATCCTCCTCGACAAAAAAACAATCGTTTTTCTGTCGAGGGGAGTCTCTGCATCACTTTCCCACAGGGGTCAAGTGAAAAAACCATAATAAGTTGCACTAGTTTTTTGAAAATCTTCTTGACAAAATCAAATACAAAGATATACTTGTTTTACCAGTTCGTCCCCAAAACCATCTCCTGAACAAATTCAAGTTTAACATTGCAAACCCCCAGTCCGCAAAACCCAGTTCAGCCACACAACAAATGTAGTCCACAAAACCAAACACTCTACAAATGCCCGCAACTTAAATTAGTTTATTGTGATAGTTTCCCAACAGTTTAACCCCCCCCAGGATCAATTTATCTTATGTGCCCTTGATTATTCCTAACGATATTTCGGAAATTTTTTTCAAATCAATTAAATAATGAAAGAGTTGATGCTATGCTCTCTTGGATGAAGTATCTTGCTATTCTGCTGTTTTTTGGCGCGATTATTGCTGTTAGCAATCATTTTTTCACATTGCAAAAGATCAACGTGACAACCATTCAGGAGGTGGATGGACTTTTGCGAAGTGTGAATATTGGAGAACTTCGATCTACGGATCATGCGACCTTACAGAGGGAGACAATGTTGCAAGAGCTGCTGCTTTCTATTGCTTCTAGTCAAAAAAATCATCAAAGCGACATTCGCGTCTCCTATGTATTTCTTAATAAAGATGGTCAAGTAACAGAATCAGAGGAAGAAATCGCAGGTGTTCAGGTCAAAGTTGATACTTTAAATAAAGATGGTGAAGTTGAGTCTTCAAGTGAAAGAAGATTAATATTAAAGGAGGGTTAGGATGTCAGAAAAAACCGGATTCTTATTTTGCCTACTGATTTTCTCTGTTTTCATTCTGCCGTTTGGCGGAAATTTATTCTATGTGAATTTTCATGTTGATCAATTTATGAAGACCACTTTGGATGTCCAGAAGGTGATGAGTGAAGAAGGAGGGATTACAAATCGGATGATTTATTTAACAACAGGATTGCAGGAGAAGGGTTATGAAATCAATTTTACAAATGAAGAAGGTGATCGAATGGATGGTTTGCTGGCACCTGGTGAAGTTGTTCATATTCAATATAAATGTCAGTTCAGAAATTTTTTTGGTGAAATAAACGAATTGACGACTTCTAATCAAGTGCATATTGAAAAAAGGAAGGTGATGCCAAATGGAGCGCCTTAATCAGAAAATTGATGATCTGCTGAGTCAGCTTGGCATTTCGAGGGAGATATTTCTTCGGACTAGGGTCAAAATGGTTATTCTGTGCAATGGCATATTATTTTTGATATTGATTATTCTTCGATCTTGGACTTTGTTAGCGCTAGCACCCATCATGTGTGTTATAGGATGGCTGATGCCATACGGCTATCTGCTTCTAATCAAGAAATCCTCAGCTGCTGTAAAAGTTCAAATTTTCCCTCAATTTTTGCGATACTTCATTGCGTTATTCCCCACAAATGAAACTGTATTACAAACACTTCAACAAACTTTACCATTTATCAAGGACATTGACTTTCAAAAGCAAGTTCAGCTTTTAATTATTAAAGTCGAATCCAGAGCTGATGATGCTGGAGAAGCATTTATCGAGTTTGCAGATTATATTGGTACAAGCGAAGCGCATCTTGTGATGTCATTTCTTTATGAATTTGATTTGGAGGGGATCAATAGAGAAGAGCTGGTCATGCTTGAGCACATCATTCATCAACTCCATTTAAACAATGTCCATGAGGTTTGCCTTCGAAAAGAGAATAGTATTTCAAAGTATGCCAATCCACCAATTATTCTAGCATTGTTCTTTGTTTTTACATTCGCACTATGTGTATTTTATTATTATCTGACGCAACAAATAGGCACCATTTAATTTATGAGGAGGAAAGCCATTGACCACTGATCATACGAAGCAAATACCTGAGTCTCTTTTGGAAGTTGTAAAAGTAGAGCAACAGGTAGAAAACGAGTCACCGAAAATCATCAAATCAGGTGTTGATGAAATCATTCACAGTTCTTTTCTTCATGCGATACTTGTGGATGAAGCAATTACTGATGTATCTTACAACGGAGCGCATCTAACAGTGAAACATAATCAAAAGGGGCGGCTTTTGGCAGATATCCAGCCCTCCAAGCAAGAGGTTTCACAGCTCATCAAGAAAATTGCCGATATCCAGGGCAAGGATTTCACACCAACAACACCTATTCTCGATATCGAATTGGGATTTCTACGGATCAATGCAGTTCATGGCTGCTTATCTGAGAAGGGCATTACTTTCGCAATAAGGATTTCACCACCAAAGTTGCTTTTGCATGACCTTACAGAAGTAGCGCCTGCCAATGTTGTGCAGCTTTTGCAGGTTCTCGTCCAAGCAAAGTGCAACATCATCATTTCAGGTGCAACAGGTTCCGGGAAAACTGAGCTGCAGAAAGCATTGGTTGCCTCTATTCCAGCTTCTCAAAAAATCGTACTAATTGAGGATACTCAAGATTCACATCTAAAGGTTCTATACCCTGACAAAGATATTGTTAGCTGGCACACTTTAAAAGACGTCCAACGCGAACACAAAATTAGCGAGCATGAGCTTATGAAAGCAGCACTTCGCAATGATCCCGAATGGATTATCATTAGTGAAACACGGGGTTCGGAGGCTTATGATATGCTGGAAAGCGCCTTAACAGGACATGCGATTTTGACAACAATCCATGCGAATTCCGCCAATCAAATTCCCGCTAGAATACTCCGAATGATTTGTAAAAACTACTCCCTCAATGAGCAATTTCTTGGGAAAGACATTACTGAAGTATTTCAGATAGGTGTGCATATGCAACAGGATTACAACAAAACTGGTATTCATCGTTATATCAAGGAAATCGTTGAGTTTACTGGATTTGATGATTCAGGAGCCCATTCAAAAGTTCTCTACCGAAAAAGTAGTCAACTTAAATCAAAGAGAAAATATAAAGATTCGATCGCAATTGATCAGTTAACTGCCTCTATGCAAGACTTGCTCGAGAATATGAGACTTCTACATTTAATTCCAGAAGAGTTCTTAATGTAGGAATCAGAAAGAAAATAGAATTCAATGAAAGGAGGGATGGAAATGGACTCGAAAATGGGTGCACTTTTCAATATGGTTGTAGTAGTGGTGTTATTTGTTGTGATCGTTGCAGCGCTTGGAACAGTGCTCTTTCCAGAAGTGATGGAGAAGATTCAACATATAGTGATTTCTAAACTGGATTCAGCACTAAACACCGGAAACTAGAGGATTTACGGTATTTAATGCAAAACCGCAAAGCACAACCGCAAAGCACAACCCAGAGCAAAACCACAAAGCACAACCGCAAAGCACAACCACA
>JAVBKB010000115.1:0-6903 GCA_031554275.1 Caryophanales bacterium
AAAGCCATATAAAAAGCTGAACTATGAGCAAACGGAAGCTGGAGCGATGCTCAACTCGCAATTGATTGAATCAATCAAGAACATTGAAACAATCAAGTCACAAGTAGATGAAAAAGCGCAGATCAATCGCGTAGAGGGCAACAAAACCTAGTGTCATTGCAACTTACCTTCCAAGAGGCACAAATCGCAAGGAAGTGTTTAAATGAATTAATGAGTTTGGACCGAGAAGATGTGAAAGAACATTTACTAGATTCTGTCTCACTCGAAGGAGATATCTCTTTCAAGAATGTCTGCTTCGCCTATGGCTCACGTCCTCCAGTCGTTCGGGATTTAAATCTTGATATTCCGCAAGGATCACGCGTTACTTTTGTAAAATGATAGCAAAAATCACTTTTTTTTAATGATAATCTTTATAATTTTACATGAAACGAAAGGATGTAGGTGTTTATGAAAAAATATTTCATATTGATTGTTAACGTGGTATTTCTAATATTTATAATTATGATATTAACGAATTTGGTAAATCCGCTTTCAAGTATCAGCAGCCTAATTTTTATTTTTTACTCGATTTTTTCCTTATATCAATTTTATTATTTTAGGAAAATGTCTAAAAAATTGGTGCAAGATAAGTAACAATTACTTTGTATTAATTTGATTTGTATCAATTAGTGTTGAAAAAGTCTCAACTCACCGAGAAGATGTGAAAGAACATTTACTAGATTCTGTCTCTCGAAGGAGATATCTCTTTCAAGAATGTCAGCTTCGCCTATGGCTCACGTCCACCAGTCGTTTAGGATTTAAATCTTGATATTCCGCAAGGATCACGCGTTGCTTTTGTAGGAGAGAGTGGGATCGGGTAAGAGTACTTTGTCTCGGCTTCTGTTAAAGTTCATTGCACCGACTGAGGGAAAAGTGACTATATCAGGATATGATATCGAAGACATTGATCATAGTTACTTACGGTCACGAATCGCATACATTCCACAGAATAATGAACTTTTCACTGGGACTGCCATAGATAATTTGCGTGTTGGAAATTCAGAAGCAAGCTATGAAGAAATGGTACTTGCTTGTAAGAAAGCAGGGGCAAGCAATTTATTGAGAAACTACCAAATCACTATGGGGCATTTGTAGGATACGGTTCTAATTCTTAATTTATGTTTTAAGAAAATTGAGTTTACCCCTGGAATTTGCTCTAATACATGGGGATTCGTTATTTGAACCTGTCCTGAATAAAGAAATTAGTTCTAATTCGCCAAAAAATATTAGGAGTGAAATCAATTGAATACCATTTTAACTATAAAAACAAATAAGTACTTTGAAATCTATGATTGTAGGGTTTTCAGCGCAACCGAAGAGTTGCCTATTAAAATCACTGAATACACAATACATGTTGATATTTCAAATCTCACCAGTCCAAGAGAATTGACAATTCAGTTTGTTCATGGGTATTACTCCAAAATGAGGTCATATATATTTTACATGTTTATATGGATATTTGGCCTAATCGGGAATTCGGCCGAGCTTTATAGCTTAGGCTTCCCATTTGATTTCCAACTTGTAGTGAGACTTGAAAACCAAAAAAATGTTGTAATCGTAGCAAATAGTAAAACACAAAAACCCTTTAGCATAAGTGGAACAGGCTACTTAGAAATCAAAAATGAGATTGTAGTGAAGAAAGATTATAGAAAAAAATGGTTATTGGCTCATTTACCACCTTTTCTAATGTTACTAGCAGTATTTTTGATATTTTATCTTGTTTTCGCCAAAATGTTTAGTTTTATAATTCATATTATCTATTTTTCTTTTGTATTAATTACTTTTTTTGTTTATTTAAGATATATACTAAGAACCATTAGAAGAAAATAATCAAAAAATTTTTGGTGGGATAGTGGTATGTTGGATTTCACTTGTTCTTTCTTTAAAAATGTACGAATAGTACAGAGGGATTGATACTAGTCAAAAAAAAGTGGACGGATTGATATATAAGAATATTCAAAGTTTAATATTTGGAAATAGTAGTGAAAAAACAATCTTCATTACGCATGATTTGCTTTATTGAAAACGGCAAAGTGATCGAGCAGGGCACATGATGAACTAGTCGCACTTGGTGGGAAGTATGCAGAAATAGCTGAGATGCAGATGAGTAGTAGTGAAAGTGGGAAAGAGGTGAAAAAGTTCAAATCTCATCTACCCAGATAAACCACTTCAGTGCCTATGAAGGTAAGAAAATTTGAAAATACCTATTTGCTAAAGGATCGGAGTTACCATGAAGTTTATAAGTTCTTTTTTATTAGTTTGCTATGGCATGGCTTTGTATAAAGTTGGTGCAACCAGAACTGGGTTTGAAGCTATAATAGTCATTCTTTTTTTTGCCATCAATTTAGTTTGGATGGTCGTTTACTCAATTTTCTTTCTTGACAAAGCTTATCAATCAAATAAAAATCGGCTAATAAAATTTTTACTAATAAAGTTTTTACTGTTCCTTACTATAGCCCCTTTTTATCAATTAAATGGATTTGGTTCAGATAAAGATGTTGCTATTTTGTATGGGTTAGTGCTATTTATTGTGACATGCATCTTTTTTTTAATTGACCAGTGGATATCACAAAATTATAAAATTGATTTCTCTTACCCAACTCAAAAAGGAGAAAGTTCAAACTGGGGTAATAAACTTAGAGGAAAAATATTGAAAGTGTTATCGATTGTCTACTTTTTCGCATTTTTTTTTCTAAACCCAAGTAAAAAAGTCTTAGCTTTCGGGTTTTTGATTATTATTATTGAACTAATATGTGTGTATGCTTCAATCTATAAGGATAAAAAGTTTAAACAATAAGTTTTTGTCTTTATGAGTGGCGAAGAGCTTTTTTAGTTGCTTGTTTTAGCTAAATTGATAATTCCAGGTGAGCAAGATACCAGAATAGTCTGGTATCTCAAATCTGCTCTCATCTAACATCTTTTCAGTTTTATTTTTAATCGGTGAGCGAATTGTTTTTCTGCGACTTCGTTCTTTTGGCTGTGCCTTTCATCGTTCTGTATCTTCATGCCGCCCTTAAGCAAATTTTCGTCGCTTACTCACTTTTACTTCTTCTTTAATATTTGACCATCTGGGTACGTTGTCCCGGATCAGGGCAACCACTACTGTCATATCATCATCGATTTCACCAGAGCTAGTCCGAACTACTTCTTCTAAAATAAGGTCAGCTATGGCTTGCGGATCGTTTGTTTTCAGTTCACGAATCTTTCGTGTCATCCACGCTTCGTAATTCTCTACAAATTTCGGGCCTTCGAAGATGCCATCACTCATCATGATGAGCAAGTCGTCTGTTAACAGCTGTTCATGGATTACATCGATATCAAATTCTTTCACTATCCCAATTGGCAAGTTGTTGCCTTGTATTTTGCGTACATAATTTCCTCTTTTAATAAAGCTAGGTATCGAACCGATTTTCAAGAACTTCGTTCGTCCATCTTGGAGATCAATCATTGCTAAATCAAGAGTTGAGAAGATTTCGTCAGTCGTTCGAAGCGACAATATCGAGTTAATTGACCTGATCGCTACTTTCTCTTCAATGCCAGAAGCTAATATCTTCTGTAGAAGCTCTAAGGTTTCTTGACTCTCTGCATGTGCCCTTGCACCATTCCCCATACCATCACTGATCGCGATTGCATGCATCCCCTTGCCAATATCAATCATTGCATAGCTGTCTCCGGAAATGAGTCCGCCGCCTTTTGCTGCATGCGCTGCGCCCGTTACAACCGCATACTGCTTAGCTGATCGGAAAATAAGTCGACTACTACCAAACTGATTCACATCGGAATGCTCTGATTGCAGCAAGATAAATTCTCCTAGAATTTCTGATAGCATTGGTGCAATCAACTTTTCCCCAACAGCTAAAGAATCCTGTGCCGAGAATGCAATCTCTATATCAATATTTCGCCGATCAAGGCTGAAAATATCTACATGATCTATTTCAATTCCAAAGTTGTGGATAGCAGAAAGAATTTGCTCCTCTTGTATTTGAAGGTTGTTTCGTTCTTTCTGGATTTCCTTTGCGAAATCCTCCATCACTTTAGAAACTCCCTGTAACTGTTCCGCAACCAAACGGCGGCTTTCCTGCACATGATGTTTGAGTTTTTGGCTAGACAAATAAATCAGCAGCTCTTGATTCATTGCTTCAGACACCTTGCTAAATTTGACACAGAATTTCTTCCACTCACTTCGCGTTTGCTGTGGTAAATTCTGAGGATCATTCGTCATCGCTGTCATTAGGCTTTTCATTTGTGAATAGGTATGATCGAAATCCTTGCCCCAGCATTGTGTCTTTTTAAAACAAGTTTGGCATGATTTTTCGGTAATTTTACTAAAAAGCAAGTCCAATTCCTGTGTGCTACCAGTCTCCGTTTTTGCTACTGAAACACTTGAAAAGCTGTGTGAAAGTGCTTGAAATACGTCTGAGAACTGTGTCACACGATGAGCAGTGACATCTCGAACCTTGCGGACATATTGCTGCTGCTCCATATTATATTCTTCCGTACCTGGAATGATTTTTGCAAGTTTTGATAAAAGTATTTGTGGTGTTAGAAAGAGAAGAATAATCGCTAACGATGATTCATATAGACTTAGTAGCACATTTTGTTTGCCATCAGCGTACAATCCGATTAGAACAGTAGCAATCAATAAGCCAATTGAAGCACCAAATCGTTTCCCCTCCTTCAGTAGCCCCCCAAGGAGACCAGAGAAAGCAAGAAGCGTGATTTGGTAAAGACTCGAAAGATTCGATAGGCTGAAAATGAGTCCCGTAACCACACCAACAGTTGTGCCAATTGATGCCCCACAAACTGAAGCAAATAAAAGCACCAAGTATCGACTACAAACATTGCCAAAGGAAACATCGAAGAACCGCCAACCAATTGTTCCAGTAAGAATTGAAGCAATCATGATGACAAGGCTGACTACTTCCTCTGTCCTAAGACTTGTCGCCTTCCGCTTCAACGAAAATAATGGAATACACTGAAAGAAAATCATTACTAGTATGGATGCTAGACTTGCCTCAATCAATGTACTCATCACATCAAAAAGCACGAAACCAGTTTGCTGTAAATAGCCTTCTAACAAACGCACTACAAATTGTGTTGCAAACACATAGACCGCTAATTCTTTACTACGCCTCTCGGTTGCGATTGAGCGGATCTTATGGAGCGCCAAAAACACAGCAATTGCCGCAAGCACTACAATAGCATCATGAAAACCAAGTGTCAGCGCTCCTGCTACAAGTGCGAGCGCAACTTGCATTGCTAACCGTTTTCTGATTAGTAGCACTGCTGCAAAATATGCTATTGCAAAGGGTTCGAAACGCGTCATGATGACAGCTCGTCCTAATAGAAATCCTATTATTACAAGAATGTAACCCTTATTGATCAGAACCGCTTCTGCAATCTTTAATTGGCGCGAGATGAAAGCTTCATAGTTCATTCTAGACTGTCGAATGAATCCTTCAGAAGAAGTTTCACCATATACATTTTCATAACCCGCCATCATTCATCCCCCAGTTGCCAATATTTTTCCCTATTATATCGACTCACCCAAAAAAACATTGTCACAATTTTGTCACTGACTGCAACTATTTTTGACGGAAATTGTTAGCTGAATGAGAGCAATTCGTTCTTTTGAGATGAATGGCTCACAGGAAGGCGGAGAGATTAATTCCATTCCATGCAGAGAGGGCAATTTCGTTGTCTGGGCAGCAAACTCTCCAAGAATTCATTCTTTTTTCACTCTCGTTTGATCATTGTTCAAAGAAAGTTAATTTAGTACATAAAGAAAGTCTTTAGCTTTTAAAATTGTATCAGAGTAAATGCATAAGATCAGAGTCAGAACCTTTTTCTAACTCTTCCTTTTATATTTCTGCTTACTGCTATTCGGCTTTTCGTTTAACTTGATCGGTCACATGATCGCTAACTTGTTCGGTAATTGCAACTTCCTTTAAAATCGCAAATAGTTTGCAATCACAAAAAAACTTAGTCTCACGAGTTCTTTATCAAAGTTCCAGCTCACCATCTCAACTGCCGCCAAAAAAACCACTCTTCCGAGTGGTTTTCTAGTATGAATAATTATAATTACAGGAATCTTAGCCTCTTCGGCCGCCTCTGCCACCACGTTTGGTTTCAGTATTACGCTTTAAAGAAGACAACCGGTCTTCGCTATCCTTAAGAAAGCGACTCATCTTTTGATCAAAAGTTTCCTCACCAGTTACATTATTGTTCTGCTTCGAGTAATTAGAACCTCTTGATTGGGCTGGGCGCGCCCTAGGGGTTTCACTTTCATTCGCTTTGCGAATTGACAGTCCAATCTTACCGCTTGGCTCTATGTTGATGACTTTCACATTAACAACATCTCCAACTTTAAGATGCTCATTAATATCACTAACATAGTTCGAAGCGATTTCGCTAATATGAACCAAACCCGTGACTCCATCAGGCAGATCGATAAAAGCACCAAATTTAGTAATCCCTGCAACTTTTCCCTGCAACTTTATTCCTACTTCAATTGCCATACAAACAACTTTCCTCCATGATTTAAGAATCGCATATGTTAAAAAAATAATATTGCTACAACTTAGTTCTCTACGACATATTACTCAGCTGGTTTTGTAAAAATGATTTCCCCAGATCGAGAGAGGTAATATTCTTTTCTTGCCAACTTGGCAATGTATTCAGCATCATTTAAATTTATGATTTCTTGATTAAGCTGTTGTTTCTCTTTATTTAATTTAGCTAATTGCGCTTCAAGAATCTTACTTTCTTCTTTTTTCTTTTCGTAGGCCATATCATTCGCCATCTTTAAATAGAGGACACTCACAAGAACAACAATGAAAATTGTTATAATGACAACTAATCTTC
>JAVBKB010000010.1:0-9324 GCA_031554275.1 Caryophanales bacterium
AGTTAGCAGAGTTTATCACAGCGGAATGTGAAAATGTAAATGAGAATTCATGATTTTCCGTGTGAAAAGCAGATGCCAGCATGGAAAAAGATCTAATATAAAAAATCAATTGCCATACAAAAATCAAATCGCTTAAAGGAGCTTTTATAATGAAATCAATTGGTAGAACCTATTTTTGTGGGGAAGTGCCTCATGCAGCAGTAGGAGAGGAAATTGTGTTAAAAGGTTGGGTGCAACGAACACGTGTCACCTCTAATATGATTTTTGTGATATTACGTGACCGCACTGGGATTGTGCAAGTGTCAATTAGCACGGATGGTGTGCTAGCAGAGGTTGGTAAGAAAGTCCGTGGTGAGTTTGTACTTGAAGTAAAAGGAACAGTAGCTGCTCGTGCGGAAAGAGATATTAATCCAAAGATGGCAACAGGGACTGTCGAAATTATTGCGACTGAAGTGACAATTCTGAACGAAGCGAAAACACCGCCATTCTATATTGAAGCGGAATCTGATGCTTCAGAAGAGTTGCGGTTACAATATCGATACTTAGATCTGCGTAGACCTGGGATGTATGAAACTTTTAAAGCGCGCCATGATATTGTCAAAGCGATTCGTGATTACTTAGATAAAGAAGGATTTATTGATGTAGAAACCCCTATTTTGACCAAAAGTACACCAGAAGGGGCTAGAGATTATCTAGTGCCAAGCCGTGTGCATGAGGGTGAATTCTATGCGCTGCCGCAATCACCACAAATGTTTAAGCAGTTATTAATGCTTGCAGGATTTGAACGGTATTATCAAATTGCCCGTTGTTTCCGTGATGAAGATTTACGTGCAGATCGTCAACCTGAATTTACTCAGCTTGATATTGAGACTAGTTTCTTTACTCAGGAGGACATTCTGACTTTAGCAGAAAATACGATGGCTTATGTGATGAAGCAGGTGAAGGGTGTTGATATGCAACTGCCGCTCCCTAGAATGTCTTATGACGAAGCAATGCGTCGTTTCGGTGTTGATAAACCCGATACGCGTTTTGAAATGGAGTTAATTGATGTGAATACTGTTGTTGCTGACTCAGCATTTGCGGTATTCACTAATGCGATTGCAAGTGGCGGACAGGTAAAGGCTTTGAATGTAAAAGGAGTAGCAAATAAGTTCTCACGTAAAGAGATCGATGGCTTCGGTGAGTTTGTCGCTAAATATGGCGCGAAAGGGCTAGCATGGTTAAAAGTCGAAGAGATAGGTATCGCTGGTCCAATTGCGAAATTCTTCGAAGGAGACTCTGCTGGATCACTAGTGAAGGCGACTGCTGCCGAAGCAGGAGACTTGTTACTATTTGTTGCAGACAAACCAGATGTTGTTGCTGCCGCATTGGGTAATCTGCGTAATCATCTTGCAAAGGAACTTGAACTTGTCGATGAAAATACATTCAATTTCTTATGGATTGTGGATTGGCCGCAGTTTGAATATAGCGAAGAAGATGGACGTTATTATGCAGCTCATCATCCGTTTACAATGCCGGTCCGTGAGCACATACCACTTCTTGATACCGATCCATCTGCTGTGAAAGCACAAGCTTATGATCTTGTGTTGAATGGCTATGAACTTGGTGGTGGCAGTATTCGAATATTTGAACGTGATGTACAGGAAAAAATGTTCAAAACACTTGGCTTTACCAAAGAGGAATCAGAAGCACAGTTTGGCTTCTTGATGAATGCATTTGAATACGGAACTCCGCCACATGGAGGGATTGCACTTGGGATTGACCGACTGGTGATGATTTTGGCGGGCAGAAGCAATCTGCGCGATACAATTGCCTTTCCAAAGACGGCAAGTGCTACTTGCTTGTTGACGAATGCACCAAGTCCAGTAGTCGATCAACAACTAGCGGATTTGCATATTCAGCTAAGAAAGTAAGATACTAATGAAATGCGGCTAACACTTTTTAAGCCGAATTTCCAAAAAGTAAAGAGCTTTGACAAATTGTCACAAATTTTTCAAAGGATTGTGACAAGGCTGTTAATAGTGATCTGGATACTTGAATTTACTTGCTGACAGTGTTAATATTTAGCTATTGAAACGTCCTAGTTTGTTCGAATAGTCAGGTTGTTATGACCTAACATTAGATAATAGGGAATCTGCGTCTTTGATTGAGTAGTAAATGCCACCTGCGTGTGGACTTACCAAATTTCAGAGCAGGATACCCACCTGCGTGAGCAGGTTCATAACAGCCTGACGTAACGGCAAAACCGGGACGTTTTTTTTATTGGGTTTTCGAGTTGAGTAATCCGAGTTTAAAATCACAAATATTTTCGATTTGTGATATGTGTAAAAGTTTCCTTCCGGATAATACAAACAGAACTCTCCACGAGTGCAAGAATGACAATTCTTGTTCTCATGGAGAGTTTTTTATGCCTCATTCTGAGACGAATACCAAGCAATAAGCAAACAAAATCAGAAGTGCGCTCATTGCCAATCGGCAACGTAACTATAGGCAACTTAAACATATTCTAAATTGTCTTTACCTATCGGAATAACCTTGTCCTAATTATCGATAGTAATGCAACTTAAAATTCGCTAAGTTTCCCAAATACTTCGTGATAATTTCCTAGGATAGTCCCGCTACCCGTCGTAAATTATTCCTCGTCTTTGAAAAATTTTATCGGGAGTTTTAAGTTGCATTTCTAATGACAATAAGGATTACTATAGAAGATTTCACAAAAAAACGTCACATCAATCAATTGATTGATGTGACGTTTAGACTACTCTAGCTTCTTTGGTGAGTGTGATACTTCGATTTTGTAAACAAGATCAGTATCGTTTTTCGTATAGAAGGTGATCATTCGATCTAGGCTACCATCTTTGTATTCATAGATTTTATAAGATGCGCCATCTTCTTTTCTTGTAGCTTCGCCATAAGCAGCAATAACATCTGCCCCTTTAGATTTGCCGACTGAGATTCCCATAGGTAACTCTAACGGGAATTTCGCATCATATTCATCACTAACTACCTCTGTGATAAAACAATTATTTACAGGTTGAGCTTTATCAGAATAGTTATAAATTGAAGTTCTCATGAAGTGATTGTCTTTGCGAAGTTCAAGTCCAACTGCTCCGCTCTTTGCAGGAATAACTTCGTTTGTAGCATTATTTATAGTCCAACCATTTTTGATGAACTCAGCAACTGGTGCCGGTAAGTGATAAATGTTGCCTGCATATTTAACATTGAAAGCTTTCCAATCATCGCCAATACTTGCTGGTGCTTTATAACTAGTCACTTCAGCAGGAACTGGTGTATCGGTTGCAATGGTAGTTGGCGCTGGTTTATCTGTAAAATAATTAGTTACAGTAATATTTTGCAATTTTTTTGTTTTGACATCAAATTCTAATTTCACTTCTGCGTATTGCTTTGCTTTATATTCATAAGTGGTCATGAATTCATTTGTGCGCTCTTCTGAAGGTTTGCCATAAGCAGCTGATACTTCTTCTGGAGTGGACTTTCCAATAGTGATCCCTTTAGGTAATACCATTTTGGGCTGATTCTCATCTTTGAAATAACTAGAAGCAATTATTCCTACTGAGCATTGTTCGATTGGAAGCACATTTGCTGTTGTATTCACAAGCTCAACTAATATTTTTTGGTTACCATTTGAATGATTGATGTAAGATGATCTTCCGTTTGGTTCAAGCGTTTTTCCTGCGAAATCCTTATCAGCTTTCCATCCGTTTTTTGTTAGCTCTGCATATGAGGTCGGTAATGTATACAACACATCATTCAGTGTTATTTGGAAGCTAAAGATATCATCCGATGCGCCAGCAGCTTCTTTCTTAGGTTCTTCTTTCTTAGGTTCTTCTTTCTTAGGCTCCTCTTTCTTAGGCTCCTCTTTCTTAGGTTCCTCTTTTTTAGGTTCCTCTTTATTTGGTTCTTCACTCTTTCCGCACCCTGCAATAGTAAATACAAGTGTGAAGGCTAGTAAAAGCATTAGAAATTTAATCGATTTCTTCATTAATAAAACACTCCCGGTTGATTTTTTTGGTAAAAAACATGCAATGTAAATTATAAGTCTTATTATCTAGTAAAACAATGTCAGATTTATCTAACAATTCTGTAAAGACATTAGCCGTTCATGATGAAAGAGATTACTTTGAAGACAAAGTTTGAAATTCCGGTTTTTATGACTATAATGGTATTTGAATATAAAGATAAAGTTTGGAGTTGAATAGGATTGCTGCATCAATTCTCACGAAATGAGTTAGCATTTGGTATTGAGGGTTTGCGAAAGATTAATCAATTGAAGGTGGCAGTTCTAGGGGTAGGTGGCGTTGGTTCGTTTGCAGCCGAAGCGCTTGCTCGGTCAGGAGTTGGCAGGTTAGTACTTGTTGATAAGGACGTGATCGACATCACAAATGTTAACCGTCAAGTGCATGCGCTTTTGTCAACGGTTGGACGTCCAAAAGTAGAGGTGATGCAGGAACGCATTCGTGATATTAACCCTTCTTGTGAGGTTGTACCGATGCAATTGTTCTATACTGATGAAACCTATGAACAGCTGTTTGCTGAAGAACTTGATTACATAGTTGATGCATCCGATACAATTACCTTTAAGATTCATCTGATCAAAGAATGTTTACAGCGTGGTATCAAAATGATCTCGAGTATGGGTGCCGCTAATAAGTTTGATCCAACTCGTTTCAAAATCGTCGATATTAGCAAAACGCATACTGATCCCATTGCAAGGGTTGTTCGGACTAAACTGCGTAAGGAAGGGATCACAAAGGGCGTGCCAGTTATTTTCTCTGACGAAGAACCCATTGAAACTCTGGCAGAAGTGCGAGAAGTTGTTGGAAATAAAGATTCAGAGATTCGGAAAGCACAAAATCCGCCTTCTTCAAATGCATTTGTCCCATCAGTTGCTGGTCTAATCGCTGCAAGCTGGGTCATTCGTGATGCTTTGAAATAAATTGACTTAGGAGTTCGTTGTCGAAAAATTTAACAAGGAAAGTTGGGAATACTTAAGTATTTTCGTTGTGAAAAAATCAATTTCCAATCAAAACCTCGGTACGACTTCAACACCATTCTTCTAGTATAATAGAGTAAACAATGAACTTTTGACCTAAGGAAGTGATGATATGAAAAAACCAATGGATTTATACATGATTAGCTTTAGTATGATCGTAATTGCACTCTTGCCGTTAGTAGCAGTTGCAATGGTAAGCTACAATGAGATTTCTTGGAAGGATGATTGGTGGCAATACCTTCTGTTAGTCGGGGTTAACGTGGCACTTTTCATGAATGGTTTGAATTTGTTTAAGGGAAAACGATCTGCAAAAGTAGTGTCGCTAATTGTATTCCCGTTGCATGTGGTTTTTTCTATCACGATTCTCCATACTTTATTGCTCTCAATCTTTCTTTTCTTCCTAATTACTTGGCTGTTTATGAGTAAGAGTTTGAAAGGATATTTTGTAGCTAAGTAGAGTTTAATCCAATATAATTCAAGACAATTTAAGACAATTCAAGACAATTCAAATCATTATGAAATCAACTCACTTAGATGAACCAAATAACTCACTCATCAGAATTTCCGATAAGTGAGTTATTTGGTGAACAATTTGATATTTATCTAGGCATCCTTGATGGCAAACCCCAATTAAAAGATTTCGATTCCTTCAAAACATCCTATTGCTCTTTTCCGTTGAGCTTTTGGTACACAGTTGCTAATGTCTCCTCGAATTTGCTTGTTTTCTTTGGTACATAGTATTTCTTATGTTTAATCTGATTAGGTAGGTACTGTTGAGCCACCCAAGAGTTCTCGTATTTGTGTGGATACTCGTATCCGATCCCTCGACCGAGGTGCTTTGCACTACTATAGCTTGCGTCCTTCAAGTGATCAGGTACTTCACCATAATTTCCTTTTGAGATATCAGCCATTGCAGCATCAAGCGCTGTATAGGCAGAGTTGGATTTGGGTGAGAGACAACACTCCACGACTGCAACCGCAAGTGGAATTCTTGCTTCAGGAAATCCGAGTTTTTCAGCAGCTTGAATGGCTGCTAACATTCTAGCGCCAGCCTGTGGATTTGCGAGACCTACATCTTCATAGGAAGTGACAAGCAATCTCCGTGTCAAGCTGACAAGGTCGCCCGCTTCTATCAGTCTTCCCATGTAGTGAAGTGCAGCATTTACATCGCTACCCCGAATGGATTTTTGGAGGGCAGACATTACATCATAGTGGGCATCGCCATCTTTGTCATGTGTGAGTGCTTTACGTTGGACACATTCGGCAGCCACTTCTGAATCAATGATGATGACGCCATCAGCATTTGCGGTTGTTGACAGCACGGCTAGCTCCAGTGCATTGAGTGCCGTGCGGACATCTCCATTTGCAGCAAATGCAAAGTGTTCAAGGGCAGCATTCTCTACTTGAATGTTCAATTCTGCAAGTCCGCCACTTGGGTGGGAGAGGGCACGTGTAAGCGCTAGCTCAATATTGGACATCTCCAGTGCCTTCAGTTCGAATATTTGGCATCTGCTTCGTAATGCTGGATTAATTGCATGGTAAGGGTTACTAGTTGTGGCACCAATCAGTGTAAGAAGTCCGCTTTCTAGATGTGGTAAAAGAAAATCCTGCTTTGGTTTGTCCAAACGATGTACTTCATCCAATAGCAGAATCAGTGGACCTGATATTTTTGCTTCATTCACAACAATTTCTAAATCCTTCTTATTACAAGTTGCAGCATTCAAGGTGCGAAACGGAACACCGGTGCTACCAGAGATTGCACTTGCAATAGAGGTTTTCCCGATTCCGGGTGGACCGTAAAGAATCATTGATGAAAGTCTTCTCGCTTCAACCATGCGCCGAATGATTTTGCCCGCACCAACTAAGTGTTCTTGCCCAATAATGTCATCGATGCTCTTGGGTCGCAGTTTAAAGGCTAATGGATTCATATTCAAATTCAATGAAGGTTGCAGTTTGATCACCTCAATTATTTGCTCTTATTCATAGTTTAACAAAAAACAGCAACCCATGATTGATAATTTTGATTGATAGTTCAAGGAACAATTCAAGTTCCTGCGATTTCTAAACGAAAAGATGGTACTTCAATACAAAATCAAATGCAATCACCAGCAAATTATCAACTGTAGCGATTTCAATTCTGCAACTATGTGCTACAATATCCATTAAACAAGACTGAAACGCACTTTAAATAGTGATTAAACAATTTTTGGTCTTGAATGGAAAACGATATGAGGATGAGCCCAAATGAAAATATTGAAAAAAATCAGCTACAATACACCAACAATACTTACCTTTACGATTGCCGCATTTATTGTCACGACATTTAGCCACTTTACAAATGGATTTCTTGATAAAACATTTTTCTCGGTTTATGATGCATCTTTTTTGAATCCATTGACATACGTCAGGCTTTTCGGGCATGTTCTTGGACATGCATCCTTTGAGCATTTTATTGGAAATTTCTTAATTATTCTTCTGGTAGGTCCAATGTTAGAAGAAAAGTTTGGGTCGAAAAATTTGGCCTACATGATATTGCTTACAGCAGGGGTCACAGGGATTATTTACATGTTGTTTTTTCAAGACGTTGCACTTATGGGCGCAAGCGGGATAGCCTTTATGCTGATTTTGTTGAGCCCGTTTGCGAATGTAGAACGCGGGAAAATTCCACTCACTTTGATTGTTGTTGTGATCCTTTACTTTGGTAGAGAGATCTATTCAGGAATGTTTGATAGTGACAATATTGCTCAATCAGCACATCTTATTGGTGGGATTTGTGGAGCGGTTTTTGGCTATTTCTTATCCAATCGAGCAAATTATCGTTCAGCTGCAAAGTAGACAACTATGGGTAGTCATCCTGATTCTGAATTAAAATAGTGAATTCTCCTTCTTGCTTTGTCAATAAAGATACCCAATCTATTTATTTGTGAATTTCGACATGTTTCAACCTTTATTTCATTTAATTCGTGATATTCTATTTGAAAAGATCGTAATTTGCATAACAGGGAGAAAATATACAATGAAAATGATTTACTTGGATCATGCTGCGACTACCCCGCTCCATCCAGCAGTGATTGAACAAATGATAGCAGTGATGACAAATTTTTATGGCAACCCGTCTAGTATTCATCAATTTGGGCGCGCGGCGCGGAAGGTCGTTGATAAAGCTCGTCGTGTTATTTCCCAGGAAATCAATGCAAAGCCTCAGGAAATTATTTTTACAGGTAGTGGAACAGAGGGCAATAACACGGCAATTCGCAGTGCTGTGAAAACGCAACAAAGATTTGGCAATCACATCATTACTTCAAAGATCGAACATCCAGCGGTTTTGGAAACATGTAGGCAACTTGAGAATGATGGTTTTCGGGTGACCTATCTCCCTGTTGATAAGAATGGATTTGTTTCCGTCTCTGATGTGGAAAATGCACTGACAAATGAAACAATTCTTGTATCAATCATGACTGTGAATAACGAGACAGGTGCTATCCAGCCAATCAAGGAAATCGGCGAGCTTTTGGCTGATCACCAGGCTCTTTTCCATACAGATGCCGTGCAAGGATTCGGTAGAGTTCCTTTTGATGTAGCGCAATACCATATTGACTTTCTAACTGCTAGTGCACATAAATTGAATGGACCAAAAGGAGTTGGACTTCTCTATGTCAAACAAGGAACGCCCTTTTCGCCATTATTGCTTGGAGGAAAGCAAGAACGTGCTCGGCGCGCTAGTACCGAAAATGTAATCTCAATCGCTGGTTTTGGAAAAGCTGTTGAAGTCAATCAGTTGGAGCGTACAAACTATCATAACAACGAGCATCTTTGTCGTGAGGCAGTGATGAAAGAGCTGGAGCATGTTGAACACTGGCAAAACACGGTTTTGGAGCAATCAACTTCTCATATTTTGAATATTAGTTTCCCGAATGTTTGTCTGGAAACATTGATGACGTCACTGGATCTTGCAGGAATTGCAATCTCAAGTGGATCAGCTTGTTCAGCAGGTTCACATGAACCTTCGCATGTGCTTTTGGCGATGTTTGGTACAAATGAACGTTCAGGAAACAACATCCGAATTAGCTTTGGCTTAGATAATTCAGTTGAAGAAGTGCAAGCGGCAGCAAGAAAGATGAAGGAACTTGTAGCGAAGCTTCAAAAATAGCAAATATTTTATTTACCTTAATTGCAATATTAAATGCAACAACTGTAGCTAGACAAAGAGTGAATAGTTAAGCTGTTTGATTTCTTCTTTGAAACATTCCAAGGGTGTTTTATAATTCAGGATTTTTCTTGGTAAGTCATTACACCAGTTCATAACTTTA
>JAVBKB010000157.1:0-25519 GCA_031554275.1 Caryophanales bacterium
ATGTTTGGATATGAAACGTATTGGGCACTTCGGAACTTCCAGAAAAACTTTGGTTTGCCAGTCACCAGCAGTGCCGACAAGGCCACTAGGGATAAGTTAGAGGAGGCTTCACATTACAACGAGAAATGGGTACTCGCACAAATTAGTGCGGGGACTGAAGTTACTTATTATCAGGGTGTGCCTATCGAAAAACAGGTGAAGAAAGCTACAGCAAAGGCGCCTACAAAATCTGCAGCACCTACAACGAAGCCGAAAGAGACACCAACACCAGCGAAAACACCAGCAGCGCCAGCGAAAACACCAGAAGCGCCAGCGAAAACACCAGCAGCGCCAGCAAAAACACCAGCAGCACCAGCGAAAACACCGGTAGCGCCAGCAAAAACACCGGCAGCGCCAGCGAAAACACCAGCAGCACCAGCGAAAACACCGGTAGCGCCAGCAAAAACACCGGCAGCGCCAGCGAAAACACCGGTAGCGCCAGCGAAAACACCAACGCCGACAGTACCTGCAAAGCAAGAATCTGTCATTCCGCCAGGTTTTTCGGCAAATGATTTGAAGTTGCTTGCGAATGCAGTATATGGAGAATCGCGCGGCGAATCTTATGAGGGTCAGGTTGCTGTTGCCGCAGTCATATTGAATCGAGTTGAAAGTGCAAGCTTTCCAAACTCTGTTTCGGGTGTTATTTTCCAACCTGGTGCCTTTGTAGCGGTGTCAGACGGGCAAATTTATCTTACGCCAAATGAAACCGCCAAACGAGCAGTTGTTGATGCTATCAATGGTTGGGATCCAACGGAGAACGCAATTTATTATTTCAATCCAGAAACTGCTACAAACAAATGGATTTGGGGAAGACCACAAGTGAAGAAAATCGGAAAACATATTTTCTGTCGCTAAACCACTTAATGATGTGTCACCTACATAAAAACCGTACTTGATTCTCAAAAAAGAGAACGGATTGCCTAGAATTTTTTCATCTTACAACAAGTGTGAACTATCGTTGTAGGAATGGATGCAAACCTACTAGTGAATAATCAAAATAATGATTTTACTCTGCAATTAGAAAGGGGTTCATGAATTTGAAACGAAATATTGTCATTGTGGTTTTAGTGTTGGCCATAGCAGGAGTTAGCTACTGGGCATATGACTACTCAAAAGAAAACAATAAACTGAAGGTCCAGGTTGAGAACAACTATCAACGTGCATTCAATGATTTATCAGAAGATTTTACAGATATCAATGATAAAATTGGCACAACTCTTGCAATGAATTCACGCAAATCCATTTCACCAGCTCTTGCTGATGTTTGGCGTGTGACTGGACGAGCGCAAAGCAGTTTGGGTCAATTACCGATTGGTCAATTGCCTTTTAGTAAAACGGAAGCTTTTCTAACTGACATTGGCGAGTTTGCTTATAACGTTTCTGTGCGGGACTTAGATAAGACCCCTCTCACTACTGAGGAGCATCAGACATTAGAGAATTTGTATCAAAGATCTGCTGAGATTCTAACAGAGATTCAAAAGGTACAAACACAAGTTTTTGATAACGGACTACGTTGGTCAGAAGTGGAAACGATGTTGGTGAAAAATCAAAAGGGACCAATGGACAATCAAATTGTCGATGGCTTCAAAACAATCGAAAAGGATGTCGCAGGTTATGATGTCAAAAGTGATTTCGGTGCTGATTTTTCAACTGCAGAAATGCGGACAAAAGCCTTCAAAAATGTGAGTGGCGAAATGATTAGTAAAGATCAAGCAATTGATAAGGCAAAGTTCTATACGAATGTAAGTGACCCGAAAGATATTGATGTTCGTTCCAATCTAAAAGGATCAAATTACGGGTTCTATACAGTCAGTTTTACTGAACCAAAATCAAATACTGTCTACTCAATTGATCTAACGAAAAAAGGTGGTCACCCTATTTACTTTATCAACAATCGTGATGTGTTGGATCAAAAGATTAGCCTCGATGAAGCAGTTCAACGTTCTGCTTCGCTTCTGGAGCAAAAGGGGTTGACCAATCTTCAAGTTACTGAAAGTGCACAATATGGATCAATTGCACTTTTCACATTCACCCGAATAGAAAATGGAATTAGGGTTTATCCAGATCAGATTAAATTGAAGGTCGCTCTAGATAACAATACCATTATTGCCTTAACAGCTGATGAGTACTTTGAAAACGGCAAAACTCGTGAAAACTTAACTCCAGAGTTATCAGAAACCGATGCGAGAAGCAAGATTAGCCCTAGCGTTGAGATTATGGAGCATCATGTAGCTGTTATTAGAAACAGATTGCGTCAAGAAGTGCTTTGTCACGAATTCTGGGGTACGGTTAATCGTGACACCTTCCGAATCTTTATCAATGCGACCACTGGAGAAGAAGAATTAGTCGAGAAAGTAAAGACGGAAACAAAGCTATAATTCTCGTGATGGATTTCGAAGCAGGTAAATAGGTTTCGTCGGATGAAACTTCAAGCATAGTCTGGATGAAAAAGTTGTCACGAATTATTGTGCCGACTTTTTCACTATGAGAAATGCGGATTCTGAATGGATCGCCATTTTGATTTTAATATTGGAAAGTGTTGATTCTGGTTCGCAGAAAATGCTGATTGCGGCTTTTTCACTGTGTTTTGGTCCTAATAGCAACTTTATTGGTTGGCAGAAAACCCTGATTTGGCCATGTTTTGGTGGCTAATTGCAAAACTAACATTTCTCAATTATCAAAGCGTTAGCTGTTACTAAGATTTTTCTTTGTTCCAACCAATTTATTTATGATAAAATAAGAGCATTATCAAAACTTAGTGGGGTAATGTATGACAGAAAAGATATCCATTGCTATAGATGGGCCAGCAGGAGCTGGAAAAAGCACAGTTGCAAAAATAGTAGCAAAACAATTGGATTATATTTACATAGATACAGGTGCAATGTATCGTGCTTTAACCTATAAAGCACTAGAAAAGAAGATCGATACTGCTGATGAAGATTTGCTTTATCGATTGCTTATGCAAACATCTATTCAATTGCAAACAACAAAATCGCAGCAAATCGTTCTTTTGGATGGTGCTGATGTGACCAATCAAATTCGATCCAATGAAGTGAATGCAAATGTTTCTATTGTATCTGCTCATGGAAAAGTTCGCTCAGAGATGGTTAAGCGACAGCGACAAATGGGGAGCATTGGCGGAGTAGTTATGGATGGGCGCGACATCGGTACAGCGGTACTTCCAAATGCTGAGATAAAGGTTTTTCTTGAAGCATCCGTTGAAGAAAGAGCGAGAAGAAGGCATGCGGAAAATCTAGAAAAGCAGATTCCAACAAACCTGGAGCAGCTAATGAAGGACATTGCATATAGAGATCATTATGATTCTACAAGAAAAGTCTCTCCACTGATGCAAGCAGATGATGCCACCCTTTTGGATTCGACTACCATGACGATTGATGAAGTCGTTCAAAAGATTGTTGCTTTAGCAAAGGAAAAAATCGCGATAAATTGAGGAGAATTTATGTTCTATCGTTTTGGAAGAATGGTTGTCAAAATTTTTATGATCATTTTTTATCCATATAAAGTGATTGGTGCTGAAAATGTACCAGCATCAGGATCTGTATTACTTTGTCCAAATCATATTAGTAATCTGGACCCGCCGCTAGTGGCTGTAACTAGTAAACGTAGTATTGTTTTTATGGCAAAGAAAGAGCTTTTCGAAGTTCCTGTTTTGAAATATGCCATGAAGGCAGCAAAAGCTATTCCTGTGAATCGAGGATCAGTTGATCGTGAGACGATGCGCAAAGGATTGAAGGTATTGAATGAAGAGCAATTGCTTTGCATTTTCCCTGAGGGAACAACTTATCTCGGCGAACTTGGCAAAGGATTAGCAGGCGCAGGATTTTTCGCTTTACGAACAAATGCTGCAGTTGTACCCTGTGCAATCATAGGACCATTTAGATTATTTCGTCGAACCCAAATAATCTATGGGAAACCGATTGATATGGAACGGTTTCGCCTTGAAAAAACTTCACCCGAAGTAGTTGTGGAAGCAATTATGGAGGAAATCAAGAAATTGATTGATCAACATCGAAAAAATCATAATTTTGCTTGACAAGACACACTGTTATTAGCATGATAGATACAGTGCAAATTAGGAGGAATCACCGATGGCAGAAGAAAAAAACGAAGTATTGGTAGAGGAGGAAGTATCTCCAGTAGTTGAACAGGTACAAGAAGCAGTTGAAAGTCAAGTACAAGAAGCAGTTGAAACTGTTGAAAATCAAGTACAAGAAGCGGTCGAAGCAGTTGAAAGTCAAGTGCAAGAAACGGTTGGAACTGTTGAAAGTCAAGTACAAGAAGCTGTTGAAACTATTGAAGAGAAACCCGAAGCAGAGCAAGTTCAACAGGAAAGTGCAGACCCAATCTCAATGCAAGAAATTGATTTGGAACAATTAAACCTTCCACAATTTGAAATTGGACAAGAGGTTGTTGGAACGGTATCAGCTCTTGCAGAAAAACATGCAGTAGTCGTTCTAGACAACTGTGATCTAAACTGCATTATTCCAATTAGCGAACTCTCTCTTAATCATATCGAGAAAGTTTCAGATGCCGTTACAGTCGGTGATGAAGTGAAATTAGTTGTAACAAAGCTTGATAGCAATGCAGTTGTTCTTTCGAAGAAGAAAATCGATTTTGAAACTGTTTGGGCTGAACTTGAAGCTAAACAAGGTGAGATTATCGAAACCACTGTCAAAGAGGTTGTTAAGGGTGGTCTTGTTGTTGATGTTGGATTGCGTGGATTTGTTCCTGCTTCCATGGTGGATGACCATTTTGTTGAGGATCTAGCAATTTATCAAGATCAGGTGTTAACTTTCAAAATAATGGAAATGGATAAAGAAAAAGGTCGTGTAATCCTCTCACATCGTGAAGTAGTCCGTGAAGAGAAAGGAAAAGCACAATCCGAAGCTTTGAAGAATCTCCAAGTAGGAACTGTTGTGGATGGTACAGTAGTTCGTCTTACAAAGTTTGGCGCTTTTGTTGATATAGGTGTAATTGAAGGTCTCGTTCATGTTTCGCAAATTAGCCATGAACACATACAGAGTCCATCAGATGTACTTTCAGCAGGAGAACAAGTTCAAGTCAAAATTTTGAAAATCGATCCAACTGAAAATAAAGTTTCCTTATCGATTAAAGATACTTTACCTGGACCTTGGGAATTACATGCAGACTTATTAAAAGTCGGACAGGTTCTAGAAGGAAAGGTTAAACGCCTTGCAGGTTTTGGTGCATTTGTTGAGATACTGCCTGGTATTGAAGGACTTGTGCATATTTCGCAAATCTCTCATCAACATATCACCACTCCACATGAAGTACTTAAAGAAGGCGGGACTGTTCAAGTCAAAATTCTGAAAGTAGACAGTGCTGAGAACAAAGTTTCTTTAAGTATCAAGGAACTATTAGAAAACGAAGAAAATTTCGAATTTGAAATTCCTCAAGAAGCAACAGGGTTTTCAATTGGTGAATTATTTTCAGATAAATTGAGTGGTTTTAAAGTAGTCGAAAAACCAAAGGATTCAAATACAGAAAAAGCAGCTGCACCAAAAGAGAAGGAAGAGAAGCCAAAGGCAGAAAAAGCCACTGAGAAGGCTGAAACGCCTAAGGAAGATGCTCCTAAAGTAGAGAAAGCTAAAGTAAGTGAATTTACGGCTATCAAAGTATCATCATCTGATACAGTTTATTTCACACCAAGTGGGAAGAGCTACCATTCTACTGAAAGCTGTAGTCGCTTAGCAAAGAGCAAAAAGATCTCTGCTGCGAGCTTGGAAGAAGCACAATCATCTGGTCATGCAGATCCTTGTGATTACTGTGTAGAACAATAATTAAATATTTGAAAGCAATATCATAATGGTATTGCTTTTTTTTGAAAGGTAAAATGGGAATGAAAATCAGAGCAGGTGTCAATCCGTTTCTTCTATTAATCGCTCCAGCTACATTAATTCCTATATTCTTTGATACTGATTTATCAAGCAGAACGGATATTGTGGGCATGGCAATTACGATTGCGGTATTGCTTTTGATCGAAATCCCGATTTGTATTTGTGCATTGAAGAGTTACTATATCTTTGAATCAGATCATTTGCTTTATGTCATGTGGTTTTGGAAGAAAAGAATCCCTTATCACGAGATTTCTAAGGTTATGATTTCTCGTAACCCAAGTAGCTCACCTGCACTTACATTTCGTAGAGTAGCTATTTATACACAATCTATTTGGCTACAAGACTTATTTTCGATACCCATAAAGAAAGATAGGCAACGATTTAAGGAAGAAATAGCCCAAAGATGCCCACATGCCAACATTGATCTCAGTAAATTAGGTTTATGAAAGAGATACTGCACTGCGCCTTGTGTGGCACAATCATGCAGTATCTTTTCAATTATTGCATCATGGATAAAAATGGTCTTTTCGAACATTTTGATGGTGATCCTGAAAATCCTGAAAAAAATTCAAGATTATAGTGATCTGGAAAGAATTTATGTTTATAATGGAACAAGTATCTTTTGAGAGAGTGAGAATCTATATGACAAATTTGAAAACAATTAATAATCATTTAGCAGTTGATGGTGCAGACACAATCGAGCTTGTACAAATGTATGGAACACCCTTATATGTATACGATGTTTCTCTCATGAGAAAGCGAGCAAGAGGGTTTATTGATACATTTAAGAATCTAGGTGTGAAGGCACAAGTAGCATATGCAAGCAAGGCGCTTTCCTGCATTGCGATGATCCAAATAGCTGCTGAAGAGAACATGTCCTTGGATGTCGTATCAGGCGGAGAGCTATATACTGCTATGAAGGCGGAATTCCCAGTTGAGCGCATTCATTTTCATGGTAACAACAAGAGTGAAGCAGAACTCCGAATGGCATTAGAGGCAAACATAGGTTGTATTGTTGTTGACAACTTCTATGAAATTGATTTACTTGAAAAGATCTGTCTTGAGTTAGGAAAAACCGTTTCCATTCTATTACGTGTTTCACCTGGTGTTGAAGCACATACACATGACTATGTTATTACTGGACAAATTGACTCTAAATTTGGATTTGGGTTATCAAATGGTCAAACAGATGAAGCTCTACAACGCGTCTTGAAAATCAAATGCTTCGATGTTTTAGGTGTCCATTGCCATATTGGATCACAAATATTCGAAACAACTGGTTTTGTCTTAGCAGCAGAAAGAATTTTTACAAAAATGTTAGAGTGGAAAGAGAAGTTAGGCTTCTTCCCTAAAGTTATGAATCTTGGTGGTGGGTTTGGTATCCGCTACACAGATGAGGACAAACCCCTCGAAGCTTCAGAGTATGTCAAGGTGATGGTAGAGGCAATTGGCAAGCTAGCGCGAGAAGCAGGTGCTGACATTCCAGAAATTTGGATAGAACCAGGACGTACTATTGTTGGTGATGCTGGTCTAACATTATATAGTATTGGCGCTGTTAAAGAGATTCCAGATGTTCGGAAGTATTTATCTGTTGATGGTGGTATGGTTGACAATATTCGCCCTGCACTTTACGATGCCAAATACTGTGCGGTGATAGCGAATCGACCAAATGACCAGAAGAACGACTTGTATTCAATTGCAGGAAAGTGCTGTGAAACTGGCGATATGCTAATTTGGGATCAACCACTTCCAACCGTGAAAGATGGGGAAGTGTTAGCAGTCTTTTCAACAGGTGCCTATGGATACTCAATGGCAAGTAATTATAATCGAATTCCTCGTCCGGCAATGGTTTTTGTAGAAGAGGGCGAGCATCGACTTGTAATCAAACGCGAGACTTTTGCTGATCTTGTTAGAAATGACATCAAATTATAACTAGACATAGATATTTTTTTTAAAATTTGATTAAGCAAAAAATATCGCTTGCGGATAGTTAAGATGAAGTTTACCAAACTGCATTTAAGGTTCACAGATAATTAGGATAAAGTAGTGCTAATTGAAGATGGAGTTGCTTATATTTTGTTAGGAGTCTAAAACCTGGTGATTAAAATCAGGTTTTTTGCGATTTTCGGCTCTATTTTCTTTAAGAATCATGTTATAATTGGCTTTAGTTGTCCATTCTGGAGGAGAATCATGTTTTTGTTCCGCAAGAAAAAAAAGAGAAGCGCGTCATTTGATGAGCGTGTAAATGCTATTATCAATAGTAAAGTGCCTACACATGTCGCTATTATCATGGATGGCAATGGTCGTTGGGCAAAAGAGCACCTATTACCAAGGATTGCAGGTCATAAAGAAGGAATGGAGAATGTTCGTTTAATCTCCTTATTTGCAAACAAACTAGGGATTAAAGTGCTCACCATGTATGCATTTTCCACTGAGAATTGGCGTCGAAGCAAAGATGAAGTCAGTTACTTGATGAAGCTTCCAGAGGAGTTCTTGAATCGATTCCTCCCAGAGCTAATGGAGAACAATATGCGTGTCACTTCAATTGGTGAATCTGGGCAAGTGCCTGATTCTACATTGCTAGCTATTCAAAAGGCTGCTGAAGCGACGAAAGGTAACACAGGGTTAATTCTAAATTTTGCTTTTAATTATGGAAGCCGAGCAGAAATGATTATCGGAATTAATCAATTAATTGCCGATGTTCAAGAAGGACTTCAATCAAATAATATTTCCGAGGAAATATTTAATCAATACTTGATGACAAAGGATTTACCTGATCCCGATTTGATGATTCGAACTAGTGGTGAATTACGATTAAGTAATTTCATGCTTTGGCAATTGGCATACACAGAGTTTTATTTTACTGATATTTATTGGCCGGATTTTACGGAAGAGTCCTTCTTGGAGACGATCGAATCTTACTTGGAAAGATCAAGGAGATATGGTGGTCGAGAAGGTGAAGGAGTGGAGAACACATGAAACAGCGAGTGATTACAGGGGTTATTGCTGCAGCATTATTTCTACCTATTCTTTGGATAGGTGGAAAACTATTTCTAGCAGTTGTTTATTTGTTGGCAACGATTGGATTAACTGAATTGTTTTTGATGAGGAAAATGCGGATTGTTTCAATTTCAGGGATCATCACCTACCTGACAATGTGGGTATTGATGTTGCCATCAGAAATATTAATGAAGTTTGATTTCTTAACAGGGTTTACCAGACTAGAGCTATTATATATAGGAATTTCATTATTGCTTGGTTGTATGGTGATTTCCAAAAATAAGTTCAATTTCGATGATGCTGGCTTTTCAGCACTTTCATTGATTTATGTTGGTGTATCATTTTCTGCTTTGTATGTAACTAGAGAACATGGTTTAACACTTTTGTTGTTAGTATTATTTATGATCTGGGGCTCTGATACGGGTGCCTACCAATTTGGTGTCAAGTTTGGCAAGCATAAGTTATGGCCAACAATTAGTCCGAAGAAATCCATTGAAGGATTCTTTGGTGGAATGTTGTTGTCGGTTGTTGTGGCTCTTTGCTTCTACTTCTTTAGTGACATTTCGTTTTCGTTGATTAAATTTATTTTGCTAGGTGTGATGATTGCAGTGGTTGGTACATTTGGTGATCTCGTACAGTCTGCCTTCAAGCGACATTATCGTGTGAAGGATTCTGGAAATATCTTACCAGGTCATGGTGGAATCTTAGATCGCTTTGATAGTATTCTATATACATTACCTATATTATTGATTTTTAATATTATTTGATCAATCGCAAGGAATCTAAAGTCGAGGAGAGTTCTTTTTTGAAAAAAATCAGTTTGTTAGGGGCTACTGGTTCTGTCGGCTTACAAACCATCGATATCATTCGAAATCATCGAGACGAGTTTCAATTGATGGCAGTTTCAGCAGGTCGGAATATTGACAGTATCCGTTTGATCATTCAAGAATTTTCACCAATGGTTGTCTCGGTAATGGAGCAAGCAGCATGTGTTTCACTTCGGCAAGAGTTCCCAAATATTCGCTTCACATTTGGTATGGAAGGCTTGATGGAAGTTGCTAGCTTCCAGCAAAGCGACATCGTTGTGAATGCTGTAATGGGGAGTGTCGGACTACGCCCAACACTTGCGGCAATTGCTGCAGGAAAAGATATTGCGTTAGCGAACAAAGAAACATTGGTAACTGCTGGTCACATTGTGATTGATGCCGTAAAGAAATATGGTGTTAGATTATTGCCAGTGGATAGCGAACACTCAGCTATTTTCCAATGCCTACAGGGTGAACGTGAGAAAAATATCGAGCGATTAATCATTACGGCATCAGGTGGAAGCTTTCGGAACAAAACAAGGGCAGAACTGCAAGATGTGACAGTTGAAACGGCATTAAATCATCCGAATTGGTCAATGGGTGCAAAAATCACGATAGATTCGGCTACAATGATGAATAAAGGTCTTGAAGTTATCGAAGCACATTGGCTATATGATATGCCCTATGAAAAAATCGACGTGCTACTTCATGACGAAAGCATCATTCATTCGATGATTGAGTTTCATGATTCCAGCGTGATGGCGCAATTGGGGACACCTGATATGCGGATTCCAATACAATTTGCTTTATCCTACCCAGATCGGTTACCATTAACAGGTGCAAAGAAACTTAATTTAGCGGAGGCGGCAACGCTTCACTTTAGAGCAGTTGATTTCGATCGATTTCCATGTTTGAAGTTTGCCTATGATGCAGGCAAAATCGGTGGGACATACCCAACAGTACTAAATGCCGCAAATGAAGTGGCAGTTCAACTATTCTTGGATCGGGAAATTCCCTTCCTAACCATCGAAACAATTATTGAACAGCAGTTAGCTTCGCATCAAGTGATTGCTTCTCCTGACTTGGAGACAATTGGACAAGTTGACCAAGAAACACGTACACAAGTATTGCAAATGGCAAGATTGTCTTAAGAATTTCTTAATCTAAGTGTGATAAAGTAAGGAACGATAACTGTATGAAGAACGGAGAACAAAGATGCAAACGATTATTTCGTTTATTTTAATGTTTGGTTTATTAATATTTGTCCATGAATTTGGTCATTTGATCTTTGCAAAAAGAGCAGGGATTCTTTGTCGTGAGTTTGCGATTGGGATGGGACCGAAAATCATTTCTTGGACAAGAAATGAAACCTTATACACACTCAGATTGTTACCAATTGGCGGCTATGTCAAAATGGCGGGAGAAGATCCAGAACAGTTTGAGCTGAAGCCAGGGCAGCAGGTTGGCTTTATTTTAAATTCAGAAAACAAAATCACGAAGATTATTACTTCTAACTTTGAAAAGTTTCCAACTTCTAATGTGCTAGAAGTTGCAGAGTCCGATTTAGAGCATAAATTAACTATCAAATTTCTAGACGAGCAAGAGCAAGCAATTACATATGAAGTAGATCCAAAAGCAAGTTATTTTCAAGATGGTAGTGAGTTGCAGCTAGCGCCATTTAATCGACAATTTCATTCGAAAACCGTTGCACAAAGAGCGATGGCGATCTTCGCTGGACCACTTATGAATTTCCTGCTAGCAATCGTTATCTTCTTGATCATCGGATTAATTTCGGGCGTCCCAAAAGGAACTGCTGAATTCGGCAAGATCGTTGACAATAGTCCAGCTGAGAAATTCGGCTTGCAATCTGGCGATGCAGTGAAGTCGATCAATGGAACGGAAGTTTCTACATGGGAAGAATTAGTGCTGAATATTCAAAAGTACCCGGATCAGGAAGCGACACTTATTATTGAACGTGATGGTGAAGTGATCACCAAAAAGATGACGATTGGAACTGCCAAAGAAGATTCGAGTGTTGGGCAAATTGGCGTATTCCCACCATTTGAGAAAGCACCAGTGAGGATCGTCTCTAATGCCTTTACAGAAACTTATGAATGGACGAAACGGATTTTTTCAATGGTTGGTAAGTTGGTGACTGGTCAGTTCTCACTTAAAGAGCTTTCTGGGCCAGTTGGTATCTACTCAACTACTGAAGAAGTTGTTAAGAACGGATTCACCATGCTGCTTTCCTGGACTGCAGTACTGAGCATCAACCTCGGTATCATGAACCTACTTCCACTGCCGGCGCTTGATGGCGGGCGATTGCTGTTCTTATTGCTTGAGGCGGTTAGAGGCAAACCCGTTTCTCGAGAAAAGGAAGGCATGGTTCACTTCGTTGGCTTTGCGTTACTAATGATTCTGATGTTAGTCGTTACTTGGAACGATATACAGCGAGTCTTTTTCAACTAGAATTCGTGAAAACCATCAACTTCTATTCGACAGGGCAGTACTGCCTTGTCTTTTTTCAACCAAATTACTAATTCGCATTGAAACTTGAATTCTCAACACAGCGCCAGAATTTACGCGGAATAAATGATTCCTAGGAAGCCGGCAATTGTCTGTTAATGCTAGGATGGCAAAACAGTCAGACGCGCAAGCTAGTCGTGATTTATTCAGAGGTGCTGAGGTCTGTTTTCCAATAACTTATGAATAGCATTGCAGTAACCATACCGCAAGCTAACAGGAAGATGGTTTTCACCTCAACTTGGATTCCGCATAAAAAACATTATCGAAATTGCTCAATTGTTAGAAAATAGAATGGTCGTTCATGTTATGATAGTTGAAATAGAAAGCGGAATAAGCATTTGATTCTTGTGAAAAGATTTTCTAATTTTATTTAAAAAATTCTCAACGATAATTTTGGAGTGTAAAAACATGTCAAATCAAGAAAAAGGACAGGCGCATTTTCAAGTGCTGCTTGATCAAATAGAAATTACAAATCCAGATCATCTGGCAATATTTGAAGGCGCTGAAATCAATAAGGTTATCGTTGACCGTGATCATTTATCATGGCATTTCTTTTTTCGATTCCAAAAACCTATAGAACCTACAGTCTTTGAATTGTTCATCCAGCATACGAAAATCGCTTTTTCAGAAATAGCAACAATTGAATACACAATAGAATATGTTGAATTAGATATGTCTATGGCAGCACAGTATTGGAGATTTGTTCTCAGTAATCTTAGTAATGTCAACCCAGGGTTGTTACAATCTCTGCTAACAGATCAACCAATACTAGTAGACAATTGCCTGAACATCACACTGGTCTCAGAAACAGATGTTACTATGATAAAGAAAAAACACTTGGAACCTATTAAGGATTCATTTAAGAAACTTGGCTTTGATAAACTTGAGTTGGGGATCCTCCTTGACGCAAGTAGTCTTGATCTGCAGTTGAAAGTATTTCACGAGGAAAAGCTTAAAGAGGATGTCTTGGCAGCACAACAAAGCCTACAAACTCTTCAGAATTCGGAAAAACCGAAGCAAAGCACATCCGCGGGTCCAGCTCGTATCGGAAGACCGATACAAGTAAGCGAGATTAAAAGAATCGAACAAGTGACAGAAGGCGACAAGCGGGTTGCGATTGAAGGGTATGTATTTCATGCGGAAATAAGAGAACTTCGCAACAAGAGCAAACTGGTTCAAATCAAGATTACAGATTACTCAGATTCTATCCAAGTGAAGTTGTTTTCTAAAGAGGGACAAGACGAATCGGCTTTTGATATGATCAAAGCAGGCAAATGGCTGAGAATACAAGGAAGCCCGCAAATAGATACTTATAATCAGTTCAATCCAGAGCTAATCATCATGGCAAATGATATTGAAGAAACAATACCAGAAATCAGACAGGATTTAGCGCCAGAATTCGAAAAAAGAGTTGAATTACATCTGCATTCACAAATGAGCCAAATGGATGCCATTATGCCAATTAGTAGCTTTGTCGAACGTGCCAAGACTTGGGGTCACAAAGCTATCGCGATTACAGACCATGGTGGTGTGCAAGCATTTCCGGAAGCCTATGCCGCTGGGAAAAAACATGATATTAAGATTATCTTTGGATTAGAAGCATATCTAGTAGATGATGGCGTTCCGATTGCCTATAATCCAGAATCAAGATTGCTAAAGGACTGCACTT
Source organism: Caryophanales bacterium (assembly GCA_031554275.1). Taxonomy (GTDB): domain Bacteria; phylum Bacillota; class Bacilli; order JARBTR01; family JARBTR01; genus JAVBKB01. The sequence goes on from JAVBKB010000157.1 coordinate 13,920, forward strand.
TCGTTGTTTTTGACGTCGAAACAACTGGTCTTTCGGCAGTCTACAATACTATTATCGAATTAGGTGCAGTGAAAATTTATGATGGCGAAGTGATTGATAAGTTTTCACAATTTGCGAATCCGCATCATCCATTATCGGCACAAACGATTGAACTTACTGGAATTACCGATGAGATGGTGACTTCCGCTCCAAATATAGAAGAGGTACTGAGCAGTTTCAAAGAATGGATTGGTGATGCTGTTCTTGTTGCGCATAATGCCAGCTTTGATATGGGCTTTTTAAATGTTGGACTGCAGAAAATGGGTCAGGGCAAAGCAGGTAACCCGGTCATTGATACATTAGAACTGGCTCGATTTCTTTATCCGGAATACAAGAGATATAGTCTAGACTCACTTTGTAAAAAAATGAACGTCGATTTAACAAATCATCACCGGGCAATCTACGATGCAGAAGCAACCGGACAGATATTACAGGTTATGTTAAAAGGTTTGCTGGAGCAGCGTATTACCGATCTTGGTCAATTGAATAGTCACGTTGGAAAAGGCAAGGGGTTTCAGAACGCACGACCAAAGCATTGCACGATTTTGGTGAAAAATTCAGTTGGATTGAAAAACCTTTTTAAACTAGTGTCCAAATCTCATACAGAGTATTTCTATCGGGTTCCGCGGATTCCGCGTTCAGTCTTGAATGAATATCGAGAGGGGTTACTTGTTGGGTCGGGTTGTGATAAGGGTGAGGTTTTTGAAGCGTTGATTCAAAAACCACTTAGTGAGGTATATCCAATCGCCGCTTTCTATGATTTTTTAGAAATACATCCAAAGGAAGTCTACTACCCATTAATCGAAGCAGAAACTGTGCATAGCCACCATTCGCTAGAAACGATCACTGAGAATATGCTGAAATTAGGGACAGAACTTGATAAATTAGTGGTTGCAACAGGCAATGCCCACTATGTAGATGAATGCGATAGTATCTATCGACAGATTTTGATTCGCTCACAAAGTGGCGGAAATCCTTTGAATCGCTATCAATTGCCAAAGGTGCATTTTCGTACAACAGATGAAATGCTTGAATCATTCGCTTTTCTTGGAGAAGAGAAAGCAAAAGAAATCGTTGTGACGAACAGCAATAAGATTGCAGATATGATTGAAGTAGTGAAACCGATTAAGGACGAACTCTATGTACCAAAGATCGAGGGTGCTGACGAAGATATTAGGCAATTAACTTATCAACAGGCTTATCAGGTTTATGGAGAGACATTACCTGAAATTATTTTAGAACGGATAGAGAAAGAGTTAAAAAGCATCATTGGTCATGGTTTTGCAGTTATCTACTTGATATCACATAAATTGGTGAAGAAGTCCTTAGATGATGGGTATTTAGTAGGTTCAAGGGGTTCGGTTGGATCCTCACTGGTAGCAAATTTAACACAAATTACCGAAGTAAATCCGATGCCACCACATTATGTCTGCCCGAATTGTTGTCACAGTGAGTTCTTTACGGACGGTTCCGTCAGTTCTGGTTATGATCTCCCAGACAAGTCATGCTCCGAATGTGGAACAGTATACAAAAAGGACGGACAGGATATTCCTTTTGAAACCTTTCTAGGATTTAAAGGCGATAAAGTACCAGATATCGATTTGAATTTTTCTGGAGAATACCAATCAATTGCTCATAATTATACGAAAGAATTGTTTGGAGAAGACAACGTATTTCGTGCAGGGACCATTGCTACGGTTGCTGACAAAACAGCATACGGTTACGTTAGAGGGTATTTGCAGGAAAACAATTTGCAGAAAAAAAGTGTGGAAATTGATCGGCTTTCCCTAGGTACAACAGGTGCGAAGCGGACAACAGGACAGCATCCAGGCGGGATTATAGTCATCCCGGATTACATGGATGTCTATGATTTTACGCCAATCCAGTTTCCAGCTGATAATATGGACTCCGATTGGCGCACAACACATTTTGACTTTCATTCTATTCATGATAACGTTTTGAAACTAGATATCCTTGGACACGATGATCCAACTGTAATTCGGATGCTACAAGATCTTAGTGGACTTAATCCTAGAGAAATTCCAGTTGATGATCCAAAGGTGATGCAGATTTTCAGTAGCCCGGAATCACTAGGTGTGACAGCAGAGCAGATTAATTGTAAAACCGGTACACTCGGCGTTCCGGAATTTGGAACTTCATTTGTTCGGCAGATGCTTGAGGCAACAAAACCTTCATCGTTTTCCGAGCTTGTGCAGATTTCAGGTTTATCTCATGGAACTGATGTGTGGCTTAAGAACGCACAAGAGCTTATTGATAACCATATTTGTACATTGAAAGAGGTCATTGGTTGCCGGGATGACATAATGGTCTATCTGATTTACCAGGGACTAGAGCCTTCCTTTGCCTTTAAGATTATGGAATCAGTTCGAAAGGGAAAAGGGCTGTCTCCTGATATGGAAGCAGAAATGAAAGAACATCAAGTTCCGAGTTGGTATATCAATTCATGCAAAAAGATTAAGTACATGTTTCCAAAAGCTCACGCAGCTGCTTATGTGTTGATGGCAGTCAGAATTGCTTATTTCAAAGTGCATTATCCGCTATTTTTCTATGCTACTTACTTTACTGTGCGTGCGAATGATTTCGAAATTGACATCATGTCAAAAGGGACGCTTACAATCAAAGCTAGGCTCGAAGAAATTGCACAAAAGGGTATGGATGCTAGCGCCAAAGAGAAGAACTTACAAACTGTTCTTGAGCTGGCATACGAAATGTGTCAAAGGGGCTTTACTTTTAAAAAGATTGACATTTACCGATCGGCTGCAAAAGAATTCATTATTGAAGACAACACATTAATTCCACCATTCATCGTTATTGCAGGACTGGGTGAAAATGTTGCTGAACAAATTGTTAAATCTCGCGAAAATGGTGAATTTCTATCAAAGGAAGACTTAGCACAACGAGGTAAGGTATCGAAGACCATTATTGAGTTTATGACTAATCATGGCTGCTTAGAAGATCTGCCAGATGAGAATCAACTGTCATTTTTCTAAGGATGCTTTAAAAGTTTAACTGTGGTTGCAAAAAGAATGTGGTTTATAGGTTTATCGACTTCACCATTTCTTGGGGGTATTCAATTGAAGGCTGAATTAAAGCAATTGAGTGGTCTTTCGATTCCAGAAGCCAAAAGCCGATTGGTGGAGTTTTTTATGGAATGGTGGGGGAGAAGTGATATTGAAATTTGCTCAAGCGAAAATCGCTTATTGCTCAAAAACAAACTGCACGAATGTCGATTTGACTGGAATGAACAAAATGTTTTTGTTGAATATAATTTGAATCGTGTTATGCATGGTCAAGAGTGGGACAAGTTTCTAACTGCAATGAATGAATTTGTTTCGAAACCGGTTGCCCCATTTTATTTAGAGGCAAAGGGGCAGCATATTTTTATTAGAAAGAATAGACGGCGTAGGGATAGCAAGGTATTGCTAACCATTTTCCCACGTAATGAAACATTTGATTCTGATGAAACACTGTCAATTTATTTGTGTGATTTTGAAGTGCTTTATCCAGGAATTAAACCGATTTATCCTCGAAATAAGGATGATGTCGAATTTGATTATACTGGTTGGAATGAATTCTCGGAAGCAGAGTGGATGAAGATTTTTTCCAACTGGCAAGAAATCAAATTGCAAAACCCGGTGTTTGCAGAAATGATTGACTATGTGATTGAATGGTCAAGCGATAAACTGGCTACAAATGAAACTTTAGTGATAGAAGGAAACCTGTAGTGGCAATGCTGGTTTAATTGTGGCTTAGCAAATGTAAGAGTTGATTTTGTTCATGAACTGTGCTATTATTTTCTAGTGATTTAAAGTTGACTGAGGAAAGAGTGGGGAAACCCACTCTTTCGCTTTGTTCAAGCAGTTTTTTAATTTTAAGGTGGTGAATAAATGAGTAAGGCAGTTGACACAGTGGAAACGCTTGTAAAACCAATTGCTGACGAGCTTGGATTAGAGCTTGTAGATATTGAATATGTGAAAGAAGGTCGCAACTGGTTTCTGCGTGTGTTTCTGGATAAAGAAAATGGAATCGATATTGATGAATGTGCACATGTTTCGGAGCAGTTAAGTAAATTACTTGATGAGAAAGATCCGATTCCTGAACAATATTTTCTCGAGGTATCTTCGCCTGGTGCGGAACGCCCTTTGAAAAAGAAACAAGATTTTGAAAATGCAATTGGCAGAAACATTCATGTGAAAACTTACGAGCCTATCAACGGAGAGAAAGAGTTTGAAGGAACTTTACTTTTGTTTGCCGATGATCTCATCACACTACAGATAAAAATTAAAACTGCTAAGAAAGAGCTTCAAATACCTCTCGATAAAATTGCAAAAGCAAGACTAGCAGTGGTGTTTTAGATTTTGAAATCGTATGAAGTTTGTAGACCGTTGAGTGTTATGATCATTTAGTTTGTAACGCTCTGTCATATAGAAATTACAAGTATAATCGGGCTTAGACGCCTAGCTCCTACGCTTGTTTCAAATCTCTCTCGAGAAATCTTAGCTTTCTACGGCTTCGCCTCATCGAGTGATTTGAGAAACGCTAAGGAGCTGAGCAGGCGTCTTTAGCACCTAGTGTAATTGGGCTTCGGTGACCAACGTCTAGGCTTATTCTCGAATCACTTTAACGTAAGCGTGGCTTCGCCAAAAGTGATCCGAGGAAGCGCTACGACGTTAAACGTCATCTCAGTACCTAGTTCAAAGGAGGAATGAAAATGAGCAGTGAGTTGTTGACTGCGCTAAAAACATTAGAAAAAGAGAAGGGGATTTCTCTTCCCGTTTTAGTTGAGGCAATCGAAGCAGCCCTGATGGCTGCATACCAAAAGAATTTTAATAAAGCTCAGAATGTTCGCGTTGAGTTTAACACTGAGAATGGTAACATGAAGGTGTTTGCAAAGAAGGAAGTTAAAGAAATTGTTGAAGATGAGCGGTTAGATATTTCCGTAGAAGAAGCAAGGAATATTAGCAAGTACTATGAAGTTGGTGACATTGTTGAGCTTGAGGTGACACCAAGAGACTTTGGACGCGTTGCTGCAGCGAATGCAAAGCAAGTAATCGTACAAAGGGTTAGAGAGGCAGAACGCGGCATCATCTATGATGAGTACATCGACTTGCAAAATGACATTATAACAGGGACTGTGCAACGAAAAGATGCACGTAACTATTATGTTTCCATTGGGAGAACTGAAGCGATTCTTCCTATGTCAGAAATGATTCAAAATGAGACCTACAATGTTCATGACAAGATTAAGCTTTTCATAACTAAGGTTGATAAAACTACAAAAGGACCACAAATCGTGGTGTCGAGAACAAACCCAGGTTTGTTAAAACGTCTATTTGAAATGGAAGTACCTGAAATCTATGAGGGTATCGTTGAAATTAAATCAGTATCACGAGAAGCAGGCGATCGCTCAAAGATATCCGTTTATTCTAATAATCCCGATATTGACCCTATTGGATCATGTGTTGGTGAAAAGGGCGAACGTGTGCAAAATGTTGTCAATGAGCTTCAAGGAGAAAAGATTGACATTGTTGAGTGGTCAGAAAATCCCGTTGATTTTGTCGCAAATGCTCTTAGTCCTTCACAAGTTCTTGAAGTAATTGTTAACGAGGAAGATAAATCAACAATTGTTATTGTGCCAGATTATCAGTTGTCGCTTGCAATCGGAAAGCGTGGACAAAATGCTCGACTTGCTGCGAAATTGACTGGCTGGAAAATTGATATCAAAAGCGAAACAGATGCAAGGGAACAGGGTATCATTACTGATACGTATGATGACTACTATGAAGATTATGAAGAAGTGCAAAATCAATAAAAGCAGGTGTCTCATATGAATAAAGCGAAAAAAATTCCAATGCGCAAATGTGTTGCAACTGGAGAGATGAAGTCAAAGAAAGAAATGATCCGTGTTGTCAGATCTACTGAGGGTGAAATATTAGTTGATCCAACAGGTAAGAAGAACGGTCGTGGTGCTTATCTCACGCTTTCAATAGAGGCAATTCAACTGGCGAAGAAAAAAAAGAGCCTGGCAACTCATCTTGAAGCAGAAATCCCTGAGGAAATCTATGAACAGTTGACTGCTTTTGTAGAGCGTGCAAAGCGATGAGTAATCAGAAATTGTATTCTCTGTTAGGGTTAGCATTTAAAGCTGGGAAAGTTGTTTCAGGAGAAGAAATTGTTTTAAATGAAATTCGTGCGAATAAACTAAAAGTTGTGTTTATCGCACAGGATGCGTCTCAGAATACTTTTAAAAAAATATCCGACAAATGTAATTCTTATCAAACTCCTTACTTCCAGTTTGCAGATCGGTATCAATTAGGTGCTGCAATAGGTAAAGAAGAAAGAGTGATTGTTGGGATAAATGATAAAGGTTTTGCAACAAAAATGATTGAAATGATAAAGAATGAACAAAGTTAGATTGTTAATAATGTGGGGGTGAAGCTTTTGACAAAAATTCGTGTACATGAATATGCAAAAGATAAAGATGTTCAGAGCAAACTAATTATGAATAAGTTGAAGGATATGGGCTTTGAAGTAAAGGGGCATATGAGCATACTAGAAGATGAAATGGTGAACCGTTTAGATCGATTATTTAATCCAGAACCTAAATCAGCACCAGAAGTAACAAAAAGAGCAGCAGGTCCGAGGATTAAAGTGGATACGACAACAAAACCACAAGAGGAAAGACCAAAAACTGCTGGTGAAGTGAAGCCGAATACAGATCGAAAACCTCAACAAAATCCGAATCGCCCAAGTAGTAGCAGCAGACCAACTATGCGTCAAAGTGCTTACAGTTCAGATCGACCAAATCGATCTTCAAGTGACCGTCCAGCAAGACCACAAGGAACTGATCAACAATCGCGTCCGCAAGGATCTGATCAACAATCAAGACCACAAGGATCTGATCAACAATCACGTCCGCAAGGATCTGATCAGCAGTCACGTCCGCAAGGAACAGGCCAGCAGTCGCGACCACAAGGATCTGATCAGCAGTCACGTCCGCAAGGAACAGGCCAGCAATCGCGACCACAAGGAACAGGCCAGCAGTCACGCCCGCAAGGACAAGGGTATGGTCAGCAGTCACGTCCACAAGGACAAGGGTACAGTCAGCAATCACGTCCGCAAGGACAAGGTCAGCAGTCGCGTCCGCAAGGGCAGGGGTATGGTCAGTCACGTCCGCAAGGAACAGGCCAGCAATCAAGACCACAAGGACAAGGGTATGGTCAGCAATCGCGTCCACAAGGAACGGGACAACAGTCACGTCCACAAGGGACAGGAAACGCAGCTAAACCAGCTACTCCAGCAGCAAGCACAGGGCAAGCCCAAGGAACTTTTGCAAAGAAACCACAAAAGCCAAATCAAAAATCTTTTGTGAGCAAAAAGGCAGCAGCCGAGAAACAGCGTGAAGAATCGAAAATTTTTAAAAGCTTGAAACATAAAGAGATTACTGAGAGGAAGATTAAAGAACTACCTTCCAAAATTACTTTTACAGATTCACTAACGGTTGCTGAACTAGGTAAGAAGCTTCACAGAGAGCCTTCTGAAATTATTAAGAAGCTGTTCATGATGGGAGTTATGACGAATATCAATTCTTCGCTTGATAAAGATGCAATTGAAGTAATCTGTTTAGATTACGGTGTTGAAGTAGAAGAAATTATTGTAATTGACCAAACTGACCTTGAAGCAGTTATTGCTGATGATGATGCATCGTTGAACACATATGAGCGCCCTGCTGTTGTTACGATCATGGGTCACGTTGACCATGGGAAAACAACGTTATTAGACTCCATTCGAAAAACTAAAGTAACTGAGGGTGAAGCTGGTGGTATCACGCAGCATATCGGTGCTTATCAGGTTGATGTGAAGGATAAGAAAATAACCTTCTTAGATACACCTGGACATGCGGCCTTTACAACAATGCGTGCTCGTGGTGCTCAAGTAACAGACGTAACGATTCTTGTAGTCGCTGCTGATGATGGCGTGAAACCACAAACTATTGAGGCTATTAACCATGCGAAAGCAGCTGGTGTTCCAATTGTAGTAGCTGTGAACAAAATGGATAAACCTGAAGCCAATATGGATAGGGTTAAGACTGAACTAGGACAATTTGGTGTCATGTCAGAAGACTGGGGCGGAGACAACATCTTTGTGCCGATCTCTGCGAAAATGGGTCAAGGAATTGATGACCTGTTAGAAACAATTTTGCTTGTCAGTGAAGTTGCAGAATTGAAGTGTAATGAAAATCGTCTGGCACTTGGAACAGTGATCGAAGCGCAGTTAGATAAAGGTCGCGGACCAGTTGCAACGCTATTGGTTCAAAACGGTACACTTCGTATAGGCGACCCGATTGTTGTAGGGAATGCATTTGGTAAGGTTCGTGCTATGGTAGATGATATGGGTCAACGCTTGCAGAACGCACCACCATCAACACCTGTTGAAATTACGGGATTAAATGAGGTGCCACAAGCTGGTGATCGTTTCGTTGTATTTGAAGATGAGAAAACTGCTCGTTCAGTTGGTGAACAACGTGCAAGCAATCACCTTGTTGCTAGTCGTGGAGAGAAGGCAAAGATAACACTTGATAACCTTTTCGAACAGCTTAAAGAAGGGGAAATCCGTGAGCTGAATATTATTTTGAAAGCTGATGTACAAGGTTCCCAAGAAGCAGTTGCGGCATCATTGCACAAAATTGAAGTTGAAGGCGTCCGCGTGAAGATTATTCATTCTGGAGTAGGTGCGATTTCTGAGTCAGATGTGCTCTTAGCCACTTCTTCAGGTGCAATTGTGATTGGTTTCAATGTTCGACCGACTGTTAATGCAAACCGAATAGCAGATGCAGAGAAAGTGGATATTCGCTTGCACCGCATCATCTATAATGTAATTCATGAAATTGAAAGTGCAATGAAAGGGATGCTTGATCCTGAATTCGTAGAAAAAGTCATTGGGCAGGCTGAAGTACGCCAACTAGTGAAGATTTCGAAAATCGGTACAATAGCAGGTTCATACATTCTAGATGGAAAACTTACTCGTGGCTGTCGCGTTCGAGTTATCCGTGAGGGCATTGTCGTTCATGAAGGCGAAATGGATACATTGAAACGATTTAAGGATGATGTAAAAGAAGTAACTGTAGGATTTGAATGCGGTATTTCTATAAAGAATTTTAACGATGTTAGAGAATTGGATATTATCGAAGCCTATGTCATGGAAGAAGTGGAAAGATAATTTCTGCTTCGACTAGTCTTTGACTACTTAGGAGTTGAAACAATAATTATGAAACAACGTACCAACCGCGTTGGTGAGCAAATGAAAAAAGAGTTAAGTGACATTATTGGACGTAAGATGAAAGACCCTCGCGTCGGTTTTGTCACGGTCACTGGAGTAGATGTTTCAGGTGATTTATCACTTGCTAAGGTGTATATTACAACACTTGGTAATGAAGAAGAACGCAAAAATACCCTGATAGGCTTGGAAAAAGCCGCAGGTTTTTTGCGTTCTGAAATAGGTAAACGCATCCAACTTAGAATCACTCCTGAACTCAGTTTTGAATTTGACGATTCCATCGCATATGGCAGTCATATTGAAGAACTTCTTGGTCAAATCAAAAGAGAAAATGATGACCCGAAGTAGAAGAGGGATGATTATTTGAGTGAATTAACAGGTATTTTGATTTTAAACAAACCTGCTGGAATCACTTCTCATGATTGTATTTTTAAATTACGGAAAATCCTTCATATGAAACGGATTGGGCATACTGGTACTTTGGACCCCAATGTGACTGGAGTATTGCCAATTTGTCTTGGCAATGCAACGAAAGTCGCCGAGTACATTACTGATGCAGGCAAGGAATATGTAGGGGAAGTAACACTTGGATTTGCAACCACAACAGAGGATCAAGATGGCGAAATTATCGCAGAAAAAAAAGTCGATCGTGTGATTGCGCGAGATGAAATTATTCGTGTGCTAACCTCCTTCATTGGAACGATTACGCAGACCCCTCCGATGTATTCAGCAGTCAAAGTGAATGGCAAAAGACTTTATGAATATGCTCGTGCAGGAATTGAAATTGATCGCCCAAGTCGACAGGTTCAAATCCATGAAATCTCATTGTTAACTGTTCAGAACACTTTCAGTGGAGATCAGATTTCCTTCTCATTTCGTGTTTCCTGTAGTAAAGGCACTTATATTCGTACACTGGCAGTCATGATTGGCGAGAAACTTGGCTTTCCTGCTCATATGTCACACCTAGTTCGTACTCGATCCGCTAGCTTTCAGCTCGATGATGCCATTTCGTTAGAAGAGGTAGCTGCATTGGTTGAGCAAGAGCAAATTGCTCAAGTGCTGAAGCCAATTGCAACTGGAGTGGCACATTTGCCACATTTTTGTGCCAATCATCAAACAGTACAGAAAATCAAAAATGGTGCGGTTTTGGCAGTTGATCATGAAATACCCAATATGTCCAACCAAACTGCAGTTTTCGATGAATTTGGCGCACTATTGGGAATTTATCAAGACCATCCCACCAAACCAGGGCTTATTAAGCCTAAGAAAATCATTTAAAGGAGATCCATCAGTTGGAAATATTTTTATTAAATTATCCTAATCAAATTGTTCATAATGATTTGCCTGCAATCACAATTGCGTTGGGATATTTTGATGGCATCCATCTTGGACATCAGGCTGTTTTGAATACTGCAAAAGAAATTTCCAAGAAAAACGATACTCATTTTGCAGTGATGATTTTTGAGCCACATCCATCGATTGTGTTGCAACGCGATGTGAAACATGTTCGTCTTATTACACCTTTGACAGAAAAAATCCGGTTGTTGAAAGAGGCTGGAGTCGCATATTTATTCATTGTTGACTTCACAACTCAGTTCTCAGAGATTTCGCCTCAGGAGTTTGTTGATGAATATTTAATTGGATTAAATGTCAAACATGTTGTAGCGGGCTTTGATTATACGTATGGACGTTATGGAGCAGGCAAGATGGAAACAATGCCGTTTCACACCCGAGGGAAATTTGATTTCACGATTGTTCAACCAAGTCTTTTTCGTGAAGAAAAAATCAGTTCCACAAGAATTAGGATGGCTTTAGGTGAGGGGGATTGTCAACTTCTCAGTTCTCTTTTGGGTAGGAACTACCAAATTGCAGGAATGGTTATTCATGGTGAGAAAAGGGGTGCGAAGCTCGGATTTCCAACTGCGAATTTGTTGCCAGTTGAGGATTACGACTTACCAGCAACCGGTGTATACGCTGTGAAAATTAAAGTGAAGGAAAGATGGTACGAAGCCGTTTGTAACCTTGGCTACAAACCCACTTTTCATGAAAACCTAGCGGAGAAGCCAACAATTGAAGTGCACATTTTTGATTTCCAGGAAACAATTTATGGTGAACATGTTGTTTTGGAATGGCACAAACGCATTCGAAATGAGATAAAGTTTGACAGTGTAGATTCGCTTGTCAAGCGGATTGAATTAGATAAACAATATGCATTAACATATTTTGGGCTTACACAAACTCGAAAAAACTAGTATGATAAATAA